>NZ_JAXMOR010000019.1:0-91083 GCF_034669705.1 Marinovum sp. | reverse complement strand
GGCCGCGCTGGGCCATGACGTGGTCACCCCGGACGAGCCGATCGGCGGCGCCCAGGCCATCGCGATGCGGGATGAGGGCGTGCTCGAAGGAGCATCGGACCCGCGCAAGGATGGTTGCGCGATCGGTTATTGAACCGAGCGTCAGCGGTGGGTGGGTTGCAAACCCACCCTACGGGTGCTTGGGGCGTAGGGTGGGTTTGCAACCCACCGTCCGGTCAATTCAACTGGAAGTGCAGCGGATAGGATCCGTCCTCGAACTCGCCGAAGAGGTCGGGGATATCGGGGTGATCCACCGGCCGTCCGGAGTAATCCGCCACCAGGTTCTGCTCCGAGACATAGGCCACGTAGAAACTCTGATCGTTCTCGGCCAGCAGGTGATAGAACGGCTGTTCCCGCCGCGGCCGGCTGTCCTCGGGAATGGCGTTGTACCATTCCTCGGTGTTGTTGAACTCGGGGTCGACATCAAAGACAACACCGCGGAACGGATGCTTCTTGTGCCGGACCACCTGTCCCAAATGATATTTTGCGCGTGCTGTGTGCATTCCGGGGCCTCTATCGCCACAGGTTAGCGTCATCAAGGGGGGAATGTCCAATTTTCCGCCGGGAAATCAAGGAAACAAACTGTGAGCCCAGACCAGACAGTCCGCCGGCGGAGGCACGCCGCTGCCCGCCGGCCCCGGAAAACGTGATTTCCCTGACGGACGCTTTTCGCTACACTGCGACAAAACAAAAGACCAAAAAATACGAGCGAGAGGCAAATGAGCAGAGTCCTTCGCGCCATGGTGATTGTCCTGGCCGTCGCATCCTGCGGCGGTGGCAACCACTCCGCGCCGCGCAATCTTGATGACGCCTGTGCGATTCTCAAGCAGCGCCCGAAATACATCCGCGCCTTCCGCGCCACCGAGCGCCGCTGGGGCGTGCCGGTGCACGTCCAGATGGCGACGATCTATCAGGAAAGCAAGTTCATCGGCGATGCCCGCACGCCGCTGCGCTACACCCTGGGGGTGATCCCGATGGGCCGACAGAGCTCGGCCTTCGGCTATGCCCAGGCGCTGGACGCCACCTGGGACGAATACCGCGACGAGACCGGCAACCGCCGCGCCAAGCGCGACCAGATCACCGATGCCACCGATTTCATGGGCTGGTACATGAACAAGACCCGCGCCCGCAACGGCATCCCGCTGGTCGACGCCCGCAACCAGTACCTCGCCTATCACGAGGGCCACACCGGCTTTGCGCGCCAGTCCTACAACTCCAAGGCCTGGCTTCTGCGCGTCGCCGACGAGGTCGGCACCCGGGCGATCACCTACCAGATCCAGTTGTCGCGCTGCCGCCAGGCGCGCTGACCTTTTCGCCGCGCCCTGCCGCCCCATATTCATCCCGAGACAGAGGGAGACGACCGATGGACGACCAGACCCGTATCGAGCTTGAGGCCGCGGCTTTCCGCACCCTGCGAGAGCACCTGATGGAAAAGCGCACCGACGTGCAGAACATCGACCTGATGAACCTGGCCGGGTTCTGCCGCAACTGCCTGTCGCGCTGGTACCAGGAGGCCGCCAACGAACGCGGCATCGAGATGGACAAGGAAGAGGCGCGAGAGATCTTCTACGGCATGCCCTATTCCGAGTGGAAGGCCGCGCACCAGACCGAGGCCGGCGACGACCAGCAAGAGGCCTTCAAGACCGCCTTCGCCGAGAACGTCGCCAAGGACTGACCCCCTCCCCCGGTGCCTGCGAGGGAGAGGGGGCGAGGCTCAGCCGCGCAGCAGGATCTTTCCGCCCCGCCCCGGTGTGCGCGCCGCCGTGACCGCCTCGGTCACCTGATCGAGCCCGTAGGTGCCGCCGGTGTCGAGCGTCAGCGCGCCCTGCGCCGCCAGGGTCACCAGCTCCGTGATCAGCCGCTTGCGGTCCTCGGGCGCCAATTCGGCGCTGACCCGCGACCCCCAGAAGCCGCGCGCGGTGATCTGCTTCATGATCAGCGCGCCGGAAGACAGCGGCATCGGCGCGCCGGTGGCAGTGCCGAAGACCACCAGTTCGCCATCGGACGCCAGCAGATCGACCAGCGCCGCCGAGACGTCGCCCCCCACCGAATCGATGGCCGAAACCGCACCGTCGCCCACCAGCGCCGCCGCCCTTTCCTGCCAGTCCGCGTCGGACGTCGAGAGCACGTGCTCGGCCCCCAGCGCCGCGAGCTCAGCCGCCGCCTCGGGCCGGCGCACCAGGTTCAGCAGATGGATGCCGCGCGCCCGGGCCAGCGCCACCATGATCTTGCCCACCGCGCCATTGGCCGCGGTCTGGATGATCCAGTCGCCTTCACCGGCCTTCAGCGTCTCGAGCAGCGAGATGGCGCTGAACGGCATGGCGATGAGCTGTGCGCCGTCGGCGTCGCTGATCGCCTCTGGCAGCGGCAGCAGGCCACCGGCCGGCGCTGTGAAGTACTCGGCCCAGGCGCCATGCACCCCGGCCACCGCAACCCGCTGGCCCAACAGCGCCGCATCGACACCTGCGCCGACCTCGGCCACGGTGCCCAGCGCCTCGGATCCGCCGATGGCGCCCGGCAGGTCGGGCTTGTAGCCATAGGAGCCATGCACCGTCCAGAGATCATGGTTGTGGATCGGCGAGAGGGTCATCCTGACCAGCACCTCGCCGGCTTCGGGGGCGGGTGTGTCGACCTCGGTGGTGGCGAGCACCTCGACGGGCTCACCGAACGTGTCGTGAGTGGCAGCTTTCATGGCGAATGTCCTTCAGGATGTGGATGAGAGTTGGTTGTTGGTTTCTGCCAGCGCCTGTTGCAGCGGCACCTGAGATCGGTCGAGCTTGGCGAGGATCGCCGCGCCGAGCCACGTGGCATAGAGCATCCGGGCGGTGGCCTCGGGGTCATCGAAGCGCCTGAGCGAGCCATCCTCGGCACCGGCCCGCAAAAGCAGGGCAATCCGCTGCACCAGCTCCGCGATGCCGTCATTGAGCACTGCCCGCATGGGATCTGACAGGTCGGCGACCTCGGCCCCCAGCTTGACCACGAGACACTGGCTGGCGATCCCCGCGCCGCCCGCCTGCGCCAGCCACGCGGTCCAGAACCGGTCGAGCCTGTCGCGTGCCGTGCCGGGCCCGGCGATCAAGGCATCGAACCGCGCAAGGTAGGTCGCGACATAGTGCTCGAGCAGCGCCTTGCCAAAGTCTTCCTTGGACGAGAAGTAGTGGTAGAACGAACCCTTTGGGATGCCGCACTCCTTGAGCAACCGGGCAAGCCCGACGCCGCCAAAGCCGTGCCGGACCACCAGCGCCCGGCCGGTTTCCAGGATGTGCAGGCGCTTGAGATCGGATTTGCTGTGCTCTGTCATCCAACCGATCTAAGAAATAATAGACCGGTCGTCTATATCGCCTCACGCGGTTGTGCGCCTGCGCTACGCCGCCCTTTCAAAACAAAAACGCGTCCCGGAGGACGCGTTCAGTGCCGTTCGACACCGCGGCGTGATTTCAGCCGAACTGCCGCCGCGCCAGCTGGCTGCCCCGGCGCTCCTGCTCGAAGCGGACATAGCCGGTGCGCTCGGCCTCGAGATCGGCCTCCAGCGTGGCGATCCGTGCATCCTTGTCGGCCTGAAGCCCGACAGCAGTGCGCAATTCCGACCGCAGCGACTCGATCTCGGCCATATGCGGCGGCCGCACCATCCGCGAGGCGCGCAGCTTCCAGCCCAGACCGATACCGCCAAATGCTCCACAGAGCACCGCGGTCAACACGACCATACCATCCACCATAATTGCCCCCCTCACGTCATATACCGGCTGCGCGGCAAAACAGGCGGCTCGGGCACATCGTCAGGGGGCATTGCCGGTGCGGCGGTCGCACACCCTCCGGCAGGAGGCGGAGTCCACCCGCAGGTGGCATCCGCCCATTCCGCCCCGCCCCCCGACACAAGCCGGACGCGGCACCCCTGATGCAGCCCGGAGGCATCGCACCGGTCTCGCTCAGCCACAGACACCACGGCGCCGCGGCCGCCTCAAGACCCAAGCACAGGGCCGGCAGATATCAGCCCGAAAGCGTGGCTTTTGCGTCCCGCCTCGGCCGATCCTTGCCACCTGTGGCAGAGCTGCCGCAGGTCAGCTCACAGCGCGACCTTGCGACTCTCATCAATGTAGATTTGCCGTAGCCTTTTTGCCACAGGTCCCGGCACGCCTGCGCCCAGCGCCACGCCGTCGATCTGCACCACCGGGGTGACGAAACTCGAGGCGGAGGTGATGAAGGCCTCGTCGGCGGCCTGCGCCTCGGCAATGGTAAAGCTGCGCTCCTCGACCTTCATCTGCGCCTCCTCGGCAAAGCGAAGCACCGCGGCGCGGGTGATGCCATGCAGGATGTCGGTCGACAGTGCGCGGGTGATGATCCGGCCGCCCTTGACGATATAGGCGTTGTTCGAGGTGCCCTCGGTGACCGCGCCGTCCTCGACCATCCAGGCGTCATCGGCGCCGGCGGCCTTGGCCATCATCTTGCCCATCGACGGGTAGAGCAACTGCACCGTCTTGATGTCGCGCCGGCCCCAGCGGATGTCATCGATCGAGATCACCTTGAGGCCGCGGTCCGCCTCCGTGCTCTCGGCCAGGTTCGGCTTGGCCTGGGTAAAGAGCACCACGGTCTGCGGCGTGGTCTCGGGGTCGGGAAAGATGAAGTCCCGGTCGCCGGGCGCGCCCCGGGTGATCTGAAGATAGACCAGCCCGTCGTCGATGCCGTTGCGCGCCACCAGCTCGCGGTGGATCTCCAGCAGCGCCGCCTCGGCCAGCGGAACGCCCATGCCCAGCGCCTCGAGCGACCGTTCCAGCCGCCGGGCGTGGCCGGGGAAATCCACCAGCTTGCCGCCCAGCACCGAGGTCACCTCGTAGACGCCATCGGCCATCAGGAAGCCGCGATCGAAGATCGAGACCCGCGCCTCGCCCTCGGGCAGATACTCTCCGTTCAGATAGACGGTGCGGGCCATCGGCTCTCTCCTGTCAGCGGTCAGCCCCAGAGGGCCGGGTCAGAGGGGTGCACCCCCAGGTCATCGAATTGCAGCGGCGCGGCGCGGTCTTCGGCCAGAAGCAGCGGCCCGTCAAGATCGGTCACCGCCGCGCCCTGCGCCACCAGCACGGCCGGCGCCATCGCCAGCGACGAGCCGACCATGCAACCCACCATGATGTCGAAGCCGGCGTCGCGCGCGGCAGCACGCAGCGCCAGTGCCTCGGTGAGCCCGCCGGTCTTGTCGAGCTTGATGTTGACCATGTCATAGTTCCCCGCCAGTCCGGCCAGCGAGGCGCGGTCATGGCAGCTCTCGTCGGCACAGACCGGCACCGGCCGCGCCAGTCCGCACAGCGCCTCATCCTCACCGGCGGGCAGCGGCTGCTCCACCAGCGCCACGCCCAGCCGCTGCAGATGCGGCGCGAGGTCGGCATAGATCTCGGCGCTCCAGCCCTCGTTGGCGTCGACGATGATCCGCGCCCCCGGTGCGCCGGCGCGCACCGCCTCGAGCCGCGCCATGTCATCCGGCGTGCCCAGCTTGACCTTCAGAAGCGGCCGGTGGCGGTGCCTCTCCGCCTGCGCCCGCATCTTCTCCGGCGTATCCAGAGACAGGGTAAAGGCGGTGATCTCCGGCCCCGGCCGCGCCAGCCCGGCCATCTCCCAGACCCGCCGCCCGGCCTGCCGTGCCTCGATGTCCCAGAGCGCGCAATCCACCGCATTGCGCGCCGCCCCCGCCGGCAGCGCCTGCTGCAGCTCTGCCCGGCTGATCGCCTCGGGCAGCCCCGCCACCTGCGCCTCGACCGAGGCCAGGGTCTCGCCATAGCGCGCATAGGGCACGCATTCGCCGCGCCCGCGCACCCCATCGCGCGCCACCGTCACCGTCAGCACCTGTGCCTCGGTCCGGCTGCCGCGCGAGATGGTGAACACCTCCGCCAGCTGGAATGTCTCGCGCTCTGTCCGGATCATGCCGCTCCCCGCTTCATCTTGCCTGCTAAACTCCCGCCGGAGGCTCCCGCATCCTCCTCCCGCACCGCCGCCCACAACCAGAGCGCAAGAGCCCCGCGAGGACGGCCCGCAAGGGCCGGAAGAGCGCCGCCCGTCACAGCGCGTCGAGCGCCGCGACCAGCCGTTCGGCCCCCTGCCGGAACGGATCCACCGTAGGAAGTCCCATGCGCGCCTCGACCTCCGCGAGGTAGTGCTCGGCCTCCTCCTCCGCCATCGCCGCGGTATTGACCGAGATGCCCACCACCTGGCAGGCCGGGTTGGCCACCCGCGCCAGTGGCAGCGCCATGTCGCGCAGCGCCTCGAGCGTGGGCAGCTGGTAGTCCGGCAGCCCGCGCATGTGGCCGCGGGTCGGCTCGTGGCTGAGGATCAGCGCATCCGGCTGGCCGCCGTGGATCAGCGCCAGGGTCACGCCGGAAAACGAGACGTGGAACAGGCTGCCCTGCCCCTCGATGATGTCCCAGTGATCGGCGTCATTGTCGGGCGTCAGCCATTCCACCGCGCCGGCCATGAAGTCCGCCACCACGGCGTCAAGCGGGATGCCCTCGCCGGTGATCAGGATGCCGGTCTGGCCGGTCGGACGGAAGGTGCTCTTCAGCCCTGCCGCCTTCATCGCCCGGTCGAGCGCCAGACCGGTATACATCTTGCCCACCGAGCAGTCCGTGCCCACCGCCAACACCCGCTTGCCGCTGCGTTTGACGCCATTGGCGATCGGGTACTCCACCGCCGGCACCCGCACGTCGTGCAGGGTGCGGCCGTGTTTTTCGGCCGCCGCCACCAGGTCGGGCGCGTCGCGCAGCAGGTTGTGCAGGCCCGAGGCCAAGTCGAAGCCCGCCTCCAGCGCCGCCACCAGCACCTCTTTCCAGGCCCGGCTGATCACCCCGCCGCGATTGGCGACGCCGATCACCAGGGTCTCAGCGCCCGCCGCGCGGGCCTCGGCCAGCGTCATGTCGGGCAGGCCCAGGTCGGCCTTGCAGCCCACCATGCGGAACTGGCCGACCGCATTGTCGGGCCGCCAGTCCTTGATCCCCTGCGCCACCTTGGCGGCCAGAGCATCGGGCGCATCGCCGAGAAACAGCAGATAGGGTGTCTTGATCACGGCAGGCCGCCTCCTGAATAGATGTGTCGGGCGCAAGCTATAGCGCGGCACACGGTTGATGAACTCCCGAATCCGCGCGCGGTTTCAGGGTATTCCGCAACATCCTCCTGCCATCCTGCGCATGCGCCGAAGAAACGTGCAACCCGGCCGCGCCCTGCGCGGAAAATCCCCGTCTGGCCCCGCGGCCTCTGGTGTTCCGCACAGGATATAATGCTGCACCTGCAAAATCCACTTGCGCGACGCAGCGCAATTTAATATCGCTAGGGCCGATCCGAAAGCAATTTCCTTACCGAGAGGCGCACCCATGTCCTTCCGCATCCAGCCCCAGGCCCCGGCCCGTCCGAATCGCTGCCAGCTGTTTGGCCCCGGCTCGCGGCCGGCGATCTTCGAAAAGATGGCCGGTTCGGCGGCGGATGTCATCAACCTCGATCTCGAGGATTCGGTCGCCCCCTCTGACAAGGACAGCGCCCGGGCAAATGTCATCCAGGCAATCGGCGACATCGATTGGGGGAAAAAGACGCTCTCGGTGCGGATCAACGGGCTCGACACGCCGTGGTGGTACCGCGACGTGGTCGACCTGCTGGAACAGGCCGGCGAGCGGCTCGACCAGATCATGATCCCCAAGGTCGGCTGCGCCGCCGATCTCTACGCGGTCGATGCGCTGGTCACCGCGGTCGAGACCGCCAAGGGCCGCAACACGAAGATCGCCTTCGAGGTGATCATCGAAAGCGCCGCCGGCATCGCCCATGTCGAGGAGATCGCCGCCGCCTCGCCGCGGCTCGAGGCGATGAGCCTCGGCGCGGCCGATTTCGCCGCCTCCATGGGCATGGCCACCACCGGTATCGGTGGCACACAGGAGACCTACTACATGATCCACGAGGGCCAGAAGCACTGGTCCGATCCCTGGCATTGGGCGCAGGCCGCCATCGTCGCCGCCTGCCGCACCCACGGTGTGCTGCCGGTCGACGGGCCGTTCGGCGATTTCTCGGATGATGAGGGCTACCGCGCCCAGGCGCTGCGCTCGGCGACGCTGGGGATGGTCGGCAAATGGGCGATCCACCCCAAACAGGTGGCGCTGGCCAACGAGGTCTTCACCCCGTCAGACAAAGCGGTGACCGAGGCGCGCGAGATCCTCGCCGCGATGGAAGAGGCCAAGGCCAAGGGCGAGGGCGCGACCGTCTACAAGGGCCGGCTGGTCGATATCGCCTCGATCAAGCAGGCCGAGGTGATCGTGCGGCAATCAGAGATGATCGCCGGTAACTGAACCTTAGCGGTTTCGGTCTATGACGGTACAGCCCTCCTCACGGGGCCGGTTTGTACTGGAGTTGTCATGACCCAACCGCTCACGCTCTTGCATTCTGCCGAGGTCCATCGCCGGACCTTCGATGTGCTGCGCGATGCCATTGCGCCCATGGCGCGGCTCGACCACCAGGTGCGCAGCGACTGGCTGGCGCGGGCCCGGAACGAGGGGATGACGCGGCAACTGGCGGCCGAGATCCGCAAGGCCGTAACGGCGGCGCCGGGCCCGGTGCTTTGCACCTGCACCACCCTGGGCGAGGCCGCGGCAGAGGCCGGCGCGATCCGCATCGATCAACCGATGATGGCGGCTGCGGCGCAGTCCGACGGCCGCATCCTCCTGGTCTGCGCGCTCAAGACCTCTGTCGCGCCCAGCCGGGCGCTGCTCCAGACCTGTCTCGACACGGCCGGGACCGGCTCCCCTGTGACAGTTCTGGTGCTCGAGGAGTTCTGGCCCCTCTTCGAGGCCGGGCAAACCGCCAATTTCTGCGCCGCCATCGCCGCGGCGGTGATCGAGGCGGTGCAGGCCCGGCCGGATTTCCGCACCGTGGTGCTGGCGCAGGCCTCGATGGCAGAGGCGGTGCACTTGCTCGATGGCGTCGGGCCGCGGGTTCTGGCCGCGCCGGAACCGGCCTTGCGGCACGCGCTGAGCCTGGCATGACACCCGCCCGCCGCGCGCTAGGGGGCCCGTTATGACGGGTACGGTCAAGGTCTCCGGCTGCGCGGAGCATTTTGCGGCACCGTTCGGAGTATCGGCCTCATGCGACGGTTGACGGAAACGGACCACCGCCGGGCCATAGCGCCATGACCTGGCGCGAAAATGTGGCGCGGCGGGCCGCGACACCGACCTGACGCAGCGGCAGAGGGGCGGTGTGACCGCATCGGTCCCGGCCACAATCGGACACCTCCGTCCGAGGGGGCGCGTGCGGACGCAAGACAAGGTGCCGGCTGGCGCGACGGTCGCGCAGATTGTGATATCGCTCGGCCTCATTCAGCGGTACCCTTAGGTCATGACTCTTGACCTGTTTTCCGCGCTGGCGGTCTTTGCGCTTGTCGGCGCCATCACCCCCGGCCCCAACAACCTGATGCTGCTGGCCTCCGGCGCCAATTTCGGGCTGAAGCGGTCCTTGCCGCACCTGCTGGGGATCATCCTCGGGTTTCCGGGCATGATCTTCCTCGTCGGCCTCGGCGCGCTGAGCGCCTTTGAGCGTTGGCCGGTGCAGCATCACGTGCTGCTGGCCGGTTCGGTGGTCTATATGCTTTGGCTCGCCTGGAAGATCGCCAATGCCGCCCCGCCCTCCGAAACGCCGACCCGGGCGCGGCCGCTGACCTTCCTGCAATCGGCCGGCTTCCAGTGGATCAACCCCAAGGCCTGGACCATGGCGCTTGGCGCGATCACGCTTTACGCCGCCGACCGCGACCTGGCCTCTCTGCTCTGGGTGGTGGGCGCCTATGTCGCCGCCGGCGTGCTCAGCACCACGGTCTGGACGACGCTGGGTCAGCAGCTGCGGCGCATCCTGCGGTCGCCGCGGCAGTTGCGGCTGTTCAACCGGGCGATGGCGCTCTTGCTGCTCGCCTCGCTGGTGCCGGCGCTTCTGTCGGTCTGAGGCGCGCCAAAGATTGCATCCGTCGCCGCATCGCGCCATATACCCCTTGATGAAAAGGAGGTGTCGCATGGCGCATTATCTCGATTTTGAGAAACCGCTGGCCGAGATCGAGGGCAAGGCAGAAGAGCTGCGGGCCATCGCCCGCCAGAGCGACGACCCGATGGACGTCGAGGAAGAGGCCAATGCGCTCGACCGCAAGGCCGCGACCATGCTCAAGGACCTCTACAGGGAGCTGACGCCCTGGCGCAAATGCCAGGTGGCGCGGCATCCGCAGCGACCACATTGCAAGGATTACATCGAGGCGCTGTTCACCGAGTTCACGCCGCTGGCCGGCGACCGCCAGTTCGGCGAGGATCTCGCGGTGATGGGCGGGCTGGCGCGGCTCGATGACACGCCGGTGATGGTGATCGGCCACGAGAAGGGTCATGACACCCAGTCGCGGCTCGACCGCAACTTCGGCATGGCGCGCCCCGAAGGCTATCGCAAGGCGGCGCGGCTCCTGGACATGGCTGACCGGTTCGGCCTGCCGGTGATTTCGCTGGTCGACACCGCCGGCGCCTATCCCGGCAAGGGCGCCGAAGAGCGCGGCCAGTCCGAGGCGATTGCGCGCTCGACCGAGGCCTGCCTCGCGGTGCGCGTGCCGCTGATCTCTGTGATCATCGGCGAGGGCGGCTCTGGCGGGGCGGTGGCCTTTGCCACGGCCAACCGCGTGGCGATGCTGGAACATTCGGTCTATTCGGTGATCTCGCCCGAGGGCTGCGCCTCGATCCTGTGGAAGGACTCCGACAAGATGCGCGAGGCGGCACAGGCGCTGCGTCTGACCGCGGAAGACCTCTACAAACTGGGGGTCTGCGACCGGATCATTCCCGAGCCGATGGGCGGCGCCCAGCGTGACCGCTCCGGCACGATCAAGACCGTCGGCCGCGCCATCGAACAGATGCTCGCGGACCTCTCGGCCAAGGACGGTGACGCGCTGCGCAAGGAACGGCGCAAGAAGTTCCTCGACCTCGGCTCCAAGGGGCTGGCGGCCTGATGCTGACCTGTCTGTCCATCGCAGCCGCGTCCCGGACCTGATCCGGGACGGGCTTTCGAACCACTTGGGGTGCGCCGACTGTCGCTGCGCCTGTCTTTCGCATCAGACGCCCGCGCGCGTTGACAGTGGGCTGCAAGCCCGCCGCAACGCGGCCCGGCGTCACTGCCGCCCGTCAGTTCGCCAGCATCCGCAGCCCCTGGGTCACGTCCGAGCGCACCGCCAGCCGCAGGCCGGGCTCATCGCCGGCCTTGAGCGCGGCGATGATCAGACGGTGGAAATGCGGCGCCTCGGTGCGGCGCAGCCGGCCATAAAGCGCCCGCATCGTCGGTCCGAGTTGCAGCCAGACCGTCTCGGCCATGGCCAGCATCGCCGGCGCCTGGGCGCGCAGGTAGAGCGTGCGGTGAAACTCCAGGTTGGCGCGGATATAGCCCACCGCATCGCGGTTCGAGATCACGTCGGCGATCGTCAGGTTGATCGAATGCAGCCGCTCGATCAGCGCGATATGCGCCCGCGGCAGCGCCCGGCTGGCAAGCTCCACCTCGATCAGCGACCGCAACGCCGCCAGTTCCTCGATCCGGTCGTTCGACAGCTCCGGCGTGGCCACCCGCCCCGACGACGACAGCGACAGCGCGCCCTCGGCCACCAGCCGCCGCACCGCCTCTCGCGCGGGGGTCATCGAGACGCCGTATTCGGCGCCAATGCCACGCAGGGTCAGCGCCGCGCCGGGGGCGATCTCGCCATACATGATCTGCGAGCGCAGCCCGCGATAGACCTTGTCATGGGTCGAAACCGCGCTGTCGGGCTTGGGATTAATCAACATGGGCCAACTGAGATCACAAAATCCGCTGCCCGCAACCGGCTTCAGGAAAACCGGATGCGGTGAAGCGCCGCGCCCTCGCGGTGCAGCCAGCGGCGCTGCACCTCGTAGGGGCCGTGGAGCCGCGTCACCACCGCCCAGAAATCGGCCGAATGGTTCATCTCCTGCAGGTGCGCGACCTCATGGGCGGCGACATAGTCGAGCACCTCCGGCGGCGCGAGGATCAGCCGCCAGGAATACATCAGCCCGCCATCGGCGGTGCAACTGCCCCAACGCGAGCGGGTGTCGCGCAGTGTGAGCCGCGCATAACCGCGCCCGAGCCGCGCCGCGTAGCGATCGGAGGCCTCGGCCAGCCGGCTGCGGGCATGGGTCTTGAGAAACCCCAGCAACCGGGAGGCCACCCGATCCTCCGGCCCCGGCACCAGCACCTCGTCCCGACCCAGCACCACCCGGCGCCCCGCACCGGCCACCACCTGCCGTGCCACGCCCTCGATCGGCAGCACCGCGCCAAGACCGACCGCCACCGCGTCGTCCTGCTGCGCGAGGTGCCCGCGCAGCCAGGCTTCCTTTTCCCGGGCAAAGGCCAGCGCCGCGCGCTCCGACACGCCGCGCGGGCGGGTCAGGGTCACGGTGCCGTCGAGAGAGGAGATTCGCAGCGAGATCCGCCGGGCGCGTGCGGATGTGCGCAACTGTAGCGGCACCGGGGGGTTGCCGGGGAGCGAATGTTGGCCCATATGGGGTCCTTGAACTGCCGATCCGGTGCCTTTTGCCAAAGGCTTTGACACGGGCACTGGTCTTATGGCAGGGGACCGCAATTGCCCGCAAGACTGAAAGTGTAAGAGGGACCCAGATGCCCAAGGAAGAATGGGGAACGAAACGCCTTTGCCCGACCACCGGCAAGCGATTCTATGACCTGAACGCCAATCCGATCGTCAGCCCCTATACGGGCGAAGTGCTGGAATTCGACCGGTCCAAGAACCGCATGATCGAAGCCGACGCCGAGGATGCCGCGACGGCCAAGAAGGCCAAGACCGACGACGACGTTGTGCTCGAGGACGATGATGCAGAGGTCGATGTCGATCTCGGCGACGACATTCTCGAGGACGAGGATGACGATGACAACGTGCCGCTCGAAGAGATCGCCGATGTCGCCTCCGAGGATGACGACTCCTGATCGGAAAAAACCGCACAGGGGGGTGAGATTTTCGCTTGAACCTCCCTGCGCCTTTCCTTAAGACGCGCTTCACGAGGACGACGCGTCATCGGAAAGGGGCCTTAGCTCAGTTGGGAGAGCGCTTGCATGGCATGCAAGAGGTCAGGGGTTCGACTCCCCTAGGCTCCACCAAATCCCTCCTTCGGGACGGATGGCAAAAAAGACCGGGCTCAGCCCCGGTTTTTTGCGTTTCAGGGGCCGGAGGCGCGCCCCCGGATGCCCCGGCTCGGCAAAACCTGAAACTTCTCGGCGAAAATTGCGACGGAACCCTGCGCATGTGCCGTTGAAGCCCTGAACCGCCCCCCAAGAGCGGTTCTCTGGCAAGACACCGCCCGGGCCCCGCGCCCTGCCTTGCCCGCCGCCCCCCAGCGGCGGGTGCCACCACTCACGGGTCGGCAGGGTGCGGGATCGGGCCGGACAGGAGAAAGACCCGCATGACCCCCACCTCCAGATATATCGCCCTGGGTTTCCTCGGCTGCATCTCGCTGCTCGCCGGCGCCTCGGTGGCGCAGCAACCCCGCCCGCCGGCGCCGGACCTCACGTCCATGGCCGACGCGCTGAAGGTGCCGCAGGACAGGCTGGCCGGTTGTCTTGGCGACCGTCCGGCCCCCGGCACCCGGCCACCGCCGCCGGATGCCGGCAAGATCGCCGCCTGTCTCGCCAAGGCCGGCCACGAGGTCGCCAGCTCCGACGTCGCCGCCGCCCTTGACCGCGCCGCCCCGGCTCGCCGCTGACCACCTGCCACTGGCAAAGCCCGGCATTCGCAGCTAGCAGGGGCAGGTTCGTCCCAGCAGAAGGCCCCCGCGATGACCGCTTTGATGATCCAGGGCACCGGCTCGAATGTCGGCAAGTCGATGGTGGTGGCCGGGCTGGCCCGGGCGGCGCGCCGCCGTGGCCTTTCGGTGGCCCCGTTCAAGCCGCAGAACATGTCGAACAACGCCGCCGTCACCGCCGATGGCGGCGAGATCGGCCGGGCGCAGGCGCTGCAGGCGCGGGCCGCGGGGCTGCGGCCGGTGGTCGACATGAACCCGGTACTGCTCAAGCCCGAGACCGACACCGGCGCGCAGGTCGTCGTTCAGGGTCAGCGCTGGGCCACCGCGCGGGCGCGGGACTATGCCGCGATGAAGCCGAAACTGATGGGCGCGGTGCTCGAGAGCTTCAACCGGCTGCGCGCCGCCCATGACCTGGTGATCGTCGAGGGCGCCGGCAGCCCGGCCGAGGTCAACCTGCGGCCCGGCGACATTGCCAACATGGGATTTGCCCGCGCCGCCGGGGTGCCGGTGGTGCTATGCGGCGATATCGACCGCGGCGGCGTCATCGCCCAGATCATCGGCACCCAAGCAGTACTGGAGCCCGGCGATGCGGCGCTGGTGGCGGGCTTCATGATCAACAAGTTCCGCGGCGACCCAAGCCTGTTCGACGACGGCTATGGCTTGATCGCCGCGCGCACCGGCTGGCCCGGGTTCGGCGTGCTGCCGTGGTTTCCCGAGGCCTGGCGTCTGCCGGCCGAGGATGCGCTCGATGTCGCGGCGCCGCGGCGTACGCAGGGCCTGCATGTGGTCTGCCTGCGGCTGTCGCGGATTGCCAACTTCGACGATCTCGATCCGCTGGCGCAGGAGCCCGGTGTCAGGCTGACGATGCTGGCACCCGGCCAGCCCGTTCCCGGCGATGCCGACCTGGTGATCGTGCCCGGCACGAAATCCACCCGCGGCGACCTGGCCTTCCTGCGCGCCCAGGGTTGGGACATCGACATCGCCGCCCATCACCGCCGCGACGGCCACGTGCTGGGTATCTGCGGCGGCTACCAGATGCTGGGGCAGAGCATCGCCGACCCTCAAGGTGTCGAGGGTCCGCCGGGGCGCGACCCGGGGCTCGGCCTGCTGCAGGTCGACACGGTGATGCAGCCGCACAAGCGCCTGAGCGAAACCCGCGCGGTGCATACTGCCAGCGGGCTAGGCTTTTCCGGCTACGAGATCCACATGGGCACCAGCGACGGCGCCGACCGCGCACGTCCCTTTGCCAGCATCGCCGGCACGCCGGAGGGCGCGGTCTCGGCCGATGGCCGGGTGCAGGGCAGCTATCTGCACGGGATGTTCTGCGACGACGCCTTTCGCGCCGGCTTTCTGGCGCAGTTCGGCACGGTTTCCGAGGGCGGTTACGACAGCCAGGTCGAGGCCGCGCTCGACGCGCTGGCCGATCACCTCGAGTCCCATCTCGACGTCGATGCCCTGCTCGCAACAGCGCGGTAAAACCTCTCGTTTTCCTTGCCTTTGACCATGGCGACTTATCCTTTGCTGTCATAAGCTGTGGCAAAACGGCGGGGCAGGGAGAGAGCATGTTCAAGATCGGCCGGTTTTTGGCAGTGGGTGCGGCTCTGATCAGCCTGCCCCTCGAGGCCATGGCGCTGGAGCGGGTGCAGCTGCGGCTCGTGCGGGCCGCCACGCCGGAAGAGACGACCAATCTGGGTCAGAGCCTGCAGGCCTCTTCCGTGCTGAATTCGCTGGAAACTTCAGACGAGACCCTGCCGCGCGACGTGGTCGCTGCGGCGCGCGCCGACTACACCCGGCTGGTCGAGACGCTCTATGCCCAGGGCTATTACTCCGCCGTCGTCCGCATCAGCATCGATGGCCGCGAGGCGGCGCTGATCGACCCGTTCCAGACCCCGGCGGCGATCGGCGAGGTGGTGATCTTTGTCGATCCCGGCCAGCGGTTCCGGCTGGGCCAGGCCGAGATCGCGCCGCTGGCCGGCGACAATCCGCCGGTCGAGGAATTTCGCAGCGGTGCGCCGGCGCTGGCGACCGTGGTGCGCGATGCGGCGCAGACCGCGGTGCGCGACTGGCGCGAGCGCGGGTTTCCCAAGGCCGAGATCGCCGACCAGTCGATTGCCGCCCGCCACCCCAGCGCGCAGCTCGATGTCGCGGTCGCGATCGCACCGGGCCGCCGGGCACTGTTCGGCGACACCGAAATTGCCGGCAAGACCGCGGTGCGCGAGGGCCGGGTGCGCCAGATCGCCGGGCTGCCCAAGGGCGACCGCTACGCCATCAGCGAGGTTGAGCGCGCCGCCTCGCGCCTGCGCAAGACCGGCACCTTCCAGTCGGTGCAGATCGATCAGGCCGGCCCGGTGGCCGAGGACGGCACCATCGACATGGAGATCACCGTCATCGACCGCAAGCCGCGCCGGATCGGCGCCGGCATCGAATATTCCACCTTCGACGGGCTCAACCTCACCGGCTTCTGGCTGCATCGCAACTTCCTTGGCGGGGCCGAGCGGTTCCGCATCGAGGGTGAGGTCAGCGAGATCGGGCTGCAGGCCGAGGGCATCGACTACGCGCTGTCGTTCCGCTTCGAGCGGCCGGCGGTCTATGGCCCCGACACGCTGTTCTTTGCCGAGGCCGGCCTCGCCTACGAGGACGAGCCGGATTACCTCGAGCGTCGCGCCGAGCTGACCGTCGGCGTCTCGCAGCAGTTCAACGAGCATCTCACCGGCGAGCTGGGCCTCGGGCTGAGCTATTCAGAGGTCACCGACCGCTTTGCCACGCCAGAGACCACCCGCACGCTGCAGGTGGTCTCGCTGCCCGTGGCGCTGACCTTCGACAAGCGCGACGATGCGCTCGACGCCACCAGCGGCTTTTACCTGCGCGGCACCGCGACACCGTTCTACGAGACCGTCGAGGGCCAGCCGGGGGCGCATCTCACCTTCGACGGCCGCGCCTACCGCGCCTTTGGCGAGGACGAACGGCTGGTCACCGCCACCCGGCTGCAACTGGGCGCGCTGCTCGGCCCCGAGGCCGAGGATGCGCCGCCGGGGATGCTGTTCTATTCCGGCGGTGGCGGGACCGTGCGCGGCCAGCCCTACCGCTCGCTCGATGCCGAATACAACGGCAGCTCGCTGGGCGGCCGCTCCTTTGCCGCGACCTCGGGCGAGCTGCGCTACGGCGTCACCGACAAGATCGGCGTGGTGGCCTTTGCCGACGCCGGCTATGTCGCGCCGGAGATCTTCGAAGACGGGGACTGGCACGCCGGTGCCGGTCTCGGACTGCGCTATACCACGCCGGTCGGGCCGATTCGGCTCGACGTGGCCGGACCTGTCGCCGGAGACACCGGCGAGGGCGTGCAGATTTACATAGGGATTGGTCAGGCCTTCTGATGCGGATTTTCCTGCTTTGTCTTTTGCTTCTCTCCCCCTTCGCCGCCGCCGCTCAGACCAGTGAGAGCGACCGGGGCTTTGTCCAGGGGATCCTTGAGGACGCGCTCTCGGCGCCGGGCCGCGAGGTGCGGGTCACCGGCTTTTCCGGCGCGCTGAGCTCACGCGCGACGATCGAGGAGATCACCGTCACCGACCCCGAGGGCGTCTGGTTCACCGCCAGGGGCATCGGCCTGCAATGGAACCGCAGCGCGCTGCTGCGCGGCAGGGTCGAGATCGAGGAGATCTCGGTCGAGGAGATCGCCCTGCCCCGGACCCCGGTGCCAAGCGAGGGCGCGCTGCCCAGCCCCGAGGCCAGCGGCAGCGCCTTTGCGCTGCCGGACCTGCCGGTCTCGGTCGAGATCGACGAGATGCGGATCGACCGCGCGATCCTTGGCGCGGCGTTGTTCGGCGAGGCGGCTGAAATGTCCTTTGCCGGCACCGCGCAGCTCGCCGACGGCGCCGGCCAGACCCGGCTCGAGGTGCAGCGGCTCGACCGCGAGGGCGCCTTCACCGTCGAGGCGGCGTTCGACAACGAGAGCCGCGTACTGGCGCTCGACCTCGATCTGACCGAACCCGAGAACGGCATCGCCGCCAACCTGCTGGGTCTGCCCGATCGGCCCTCGGTGGCGCTCAGCGTCGCCGGCAATGACCCGCTGAGCAATTTCACCGCCGATATCCTGCTGGCCACCGCCGGCGAGAAGCGGCTGACCGGACAGGTGCGGCTGATGAGCAGCGAGGATGGCGCCGCCGGCTTTGCCGCCGATCTGTCGGGCGACATCGCGCCGGTCTTTGCGCCGCAGTTCCGCGAATTCCTCGGCCCCGATGTGGCGCTCGAGGCCAGCGGCCAGCGCCAGGCGGACGGCGCCATGAGCCTTGACGCCCTGCGCATCGAGGCCGCCGCCATGACCATCGCCGGCGAGGCCCGGATCGCCGCCGATGGCTGGCCCGAGAGCTTCAACCTCGACGCCGCGATCACCCCGCCGCAGGGCGACACGGTGATCCTGCCGCTGCCCGGTGACCTGACCTCGGTGGCCGGTGTCTCGCTCAAGGCCTCGTTCGATGCGGCCGCCGGCGATGTCTGGTCGCTCAACGGCGCGGCCCGCGGCTACCAGCAGGCCAGCCTGACCATCGAGCGGCTGGCCTTTGACGGCACCGGCACCCTCAGCCGCGACGACCAGAGCGTCAGCGGCGGCCTGTCGGTCAATGCCGAGGGCATCTCGCCCGCCGACGCCGCCCTTGCCCGCGCGGTGGGCAGCCAGCTGCGTGGCGCGCTCAACTTTGCCTGGGCTGCCGAGGCGCCGCTGCGGCTGCGCGACATCGCGCTGACCGGTGCCGATTACGGCCTGACCGGCGCGACCGTAATCAGCGGGCTGCAGGGCGAGGCTCCGATCACCATCGCCCCCGACCTCGCACTTAAGGCGGAAAACCTTGCCCGCTTTGCCGATCTCGCCGGCGTGGCGCTGACCGGCGCTGCCGATCTGGCGATCACCGGCCAGATCGAGCCGCTGACCGGGGTGGTCGACCTGGTGCTCGACGGCGAGACCGCCGATCTCGGCACCGGCATTGCCCAGCTCGATCCGCTGCTCGAGGGCATCGGCATCCTGCGCCTCGGCGTGACCCGTGACGAGACCGGGCTGCGCGCCGATCCGCTGACCATCCGCACCGATCACGCCAGCATCACCGGCACCGCCAACCTGCGCACCGGCACCTCCTCGGCCGAGATTACCGCCAGCGTCCCGGACCTGTCGCGCGTCGTCGACGGCTTTGACGGCAGCGCCGAGGTCACCGCCAGCCTGGCACAGGACGGCGAGACCTGGAGCATTCAAGCCGACGCCGCGCTGCCGGGCGGCACCACCGCCAGCTATCGTGGCGCGGTCACCGGCGATGGCGAGACCACGCTGGTTGTCTCCGGCGAAGCGGCAGCGGTGGTCCAACGGCTCTCGGCCTTCTCGGCACTGGCAGGGCGCGAGCTCTCTGGGTCGGCCAATCTCTCGCTGCAGGGCGAGACCGACATCCTCGGCAAGCGGTTCGACATCGCCACCGAAGGCTCGCTGCGCAATCCGCAGTTCGGCCTGCCGCAGGCCGAGGCACTGCTGCCCGGGCTGACCCGCTTCGACCTCTCGGCCGAGGGCGTGATCGGCGGCGAGATCACCATTCGCACCGCCGTCATCGAGGGCGAGGCGATCGAGGCCACCGTGACCGGCGGTTTCGGGCCGGAGAGCGGCGACCTCGCCTTTGACCTCGAGATCGACGACCTCGGCCGCGCCCTGCCCGACCTGTCTGGCCCGGCAACGCTGACCGGCACCGCCCTGCGGCGCGACGCGGTCTGGCAGATCGACACCGAGGCGCGGCTGCCCGGTGGCACCGGCGCCAGCTATTCCGGCACGGTGTCGGGCGACGGCGAGACCTCGCTGCGGATCACCGGCCATGCCGAGGCCACCGTGGCCGACCTCTCGGCCTTTTCCGAGATCGCCGGCCGCGATCTGGGCGGGTCAGCCTCGGTCACGCTCGACGGCAGCGCCGACATCGTGCAGCAGAGCTTTGACCTGGTGGCCAGCGGACAGATGCAATCGCCGCGGTTCGGCGTGCCGGTGGCCGAGGCGCTGCTGCGCGGCAGCACCGAATTCGACCTCTCGGCGGTGGGCAAGGTCGGCGAAGAGATCACCATCCGCCGCGCCGTCGTCGATGGCGACCAGCTGCAGGCCGCGGTCAGCGGTGCCTTCGGCCCCGACAGCGGCGACCTGAGCTACCGCGTCTCGGTGGTCAATCTCGGCGTCGCCCTGCCCGACCTGCCCGGCCCCGCCAGCGTCACCGGCACCGCCCAGCGCCGCGCCGCGGTCTGGCAGGTGACGGCCGAGGCCAACCTGCCCGGCGACACCGGCGCCAGCTTTGACGGCACCATCACCGGCGACGGCCAGACCGAGCTGCGCGCCGAGGGCCGTCTCGAGGCGCGGGTTTCCCGCCTCGCGGCCTTCTCTCCGCTGGCCGGACGGCCGCTTGGCGGAGCGATCACGGTGACGGCGCGGGGGTCCGTCGACGCGCTGGCCGGCAGTTTCGACATCGACGCCAGCGGCACCACCACCAGCCCGGAGTTCGGCGTACCGACGCTCGAGCCCTTGCTGCGCGGCCCCTCGCGCTTCGACGTCTCCGCCGCCCGCGACGCCCAAGGCGCGATCACCTTCCGCAACCTGGTGTTCGACGGATCGGCGCTCGACCTGCGTCTGAACGGCGGTTTCGGCGGCGGCAGCTCCAGCCTGACCTACCGCGTGGCGATCGCCGACCTCGGCCTGCTGGTGCCCGACCTGCCCGGCCCCGCCACGCTTGCCGGCACCGCCGACCAGCAAGGCGACAGCTGGCAGATCGACGCCTCGGGCACCGGGCCCGGCGGCATCCAGCTGGCGGCGCGCGGCAGGGTGGCGCAGGATTTCTCGCGGCTCGATGTCTCGACCGAGGGCCGGGTGCCCCTGGCACTGGCCAACCGGCGGCTGCAGGGTCAGGCGCTGAGCGGCTTCGTCAGCTTCAACCTCGCGGTCAACGGTCCGCCGGCGCTGAGCTCGGTCTCGGGCCGGCTCGCCGTCGCCGACGCGCGGCTGGCGCTGCCGGCGCAGGGGCTGGCGCTGACCGGCATCACTGGACAGGCCGACCTGGCCGGCGCACGGGCGCAACTGGCGCTCACCGGTGACATCTCGTCCGGCGGGCAACTGCGGATCACCGGCCCGATCGCGCTCGAGCCGCCTTTCACCGCCGATCTGGTGGCCGAGCTGGTCGATGTCGTCCTCACCGACAACGCGCTATACGAGGCACGGCTGGGCGGACGCGTGACCCTGACCGGCCCGCTGGCCGGTGGCGCGCAGATCGGCGGCGTGATCGACGTTGCCAGCGCCGAGCTGCGCATTCCCGATATCGGCCCGTCCTATTCGGCGCTCGACGGGCTGCGCCACATCAACCCGCCGGCCGATGTGCGCCAGACCCTGCGCTTTGCCGGGCTCGAGCCGGTGGACACGGTCGACAGCACCGGACCAAGCTATCCGCTCGACCTGCTGGTGCGCGCGCCGAACCAGGTCTTCGTGCGCGGCCGCGGTCTCGACGCCGAGCTGGGCGGCAGCCTGAGGCTTACCGGCACGACGCGCGACATCGTGCCGATCGGCAGCTTCTCCCTGATCCGCGGCCGGCTCGACCTGCTGGGCAACCGGCTGACCCTGACCCAGGGCGACGTGCAGATCCGCGGCTCCTTCGATCCGGTGGTGGCCTTCGCCGCCACCACCCAGGTCGAGGAGGTCGATGTGACCCTGCGGCTCGACGGGCTGGCTTCGGCGCCCGACCTGACGGTAACCTCGGACCCCGAGCTGCCAGAGGAAGAGGCGCTGTCGCTCCTGCTCTTCGGCCGCGACCTGACCTCGATCTCGGCCTTTCAGGCGGTGCAGCTGGCCTCGGCCATCCGCACGCTGTCGGGGCAAGGCGGGCTTGGCCTCACCGGCACCCTGCGCGAGGGGCTGGGGGTCGACGACCTTGATATCGCCACCGATGCCGAGGGCAACACCGAGGCCAGCGTCGGCAAGTATATCTCCGAGCGGGTCTACACCGATGTCACGGTGTCGAGCGACGGCACCAGCGAGATCAACCTCAACCTCGACCTGACCGACGACATCACCGTCCGCGGCCGGCTGGGCAGCGATGGCGACACCGGCCTCGGCATCTTCTACGAGCGCGATTACTGACGTCGCATCAGTCTGAGCGATGTGCCAGAACGGGGCAATGGCCGAAAGCTTCTGCATATCCCCCGAGAGCGCCCTGCTGACCCCCGACGCTCCGGGCCTCGCCGCCCTGCTGGACGCGGTCCGGCGCGGCGGCGGGCTGCACCTGTCGCCGGCCGGGCCGGTGGCGACGGGCGGACCGCCGATGCTCACCTGCGCGACCTCCGGCTCCTCGGGCGCACCCAAGGTGATCCGACGACGGCCCGAAAGCTGGCAGCGCTCCTTCGCGGTGACGGCCAAGGTCTTCGGCGTCACCGCGACCGACCGCTACGCGACCTTCGGTGCGCTTGGCCATTCGCTGACCCTCTATGCCCTGCTCGAAGCGTTTCACATCGGCGCCGACGTGGCGGCGCTGGCCGGAATGGGGCCGCGGGCGCAGGCACGGTTCGTTGCTGACGCCGGGATCAGCGTGATCTATGCCACACCGACCCAGCTGCGCCTGCTCCTGCGCGGCGCCGAGGCGGCGGGGATCGCCGCGTTCCCGGCGCTGCGCCGCATCTTCTGCGGCGGCGGGCCGCTCGACGCCGCGCTTCAGGCCGCCGTGCAGGCGCGCTTTGCCCAGGCCGATCTGCGCGGCTTTTTCGGCGCCAGCGAGACCAGTTTCATCACCATGAGCGACAGCGACACCCCCGCCGGCTCGGTCGGTCGCGCCTATCCCGGCGTGACGCTGCGGATTGACGCCCCCGAAGGCGCGGCCGGCGAGATCTGGGTCGCCAGCCCCTATCTCTTCGAGGGCTACGCCAGTGGCAGCGCGCCCGACACCCGGCGCGACGGCCTTTGGCTGAGCATCGGCGAGATGGGCTATCTCAGGGCCGGGTCACTCTTTCTGCGCGGGCGCAAGAGCCGGATGGTCACCGTCGCCGACCACAACGTCTTTCCCGAAGAGATCGAGACGGTGGTCTCGCAACTGCCGGGCGTGGCCGCCTGCGCGGTGGTGCCACGCCCGGATGCGGCCCGCGGGCATCGCATGGTCTGCTTCCACCAGGGCACGGCCGAGGAGGCCGCCCTGCGCGCCGCCTGCCGCGCCGCCCTGCCCCTGCCGGCGGTGCCGCAGCGCTTTGTCAGGCTGACGGAACTGCCGCTGCTGCCCGCCGGCAAGCCCGACATTGCGGCCTTGGCACGGCGGGCGGAGACATGAGCCACATCCTCGCCGCCCGCCGCAGCGCCGTGGTCCCGCGTCACGGCGCGTTCGCCGCGCTCGAGCCGCATGACCTGGCCGCCCCGGTGATCCGCGCGGTGCTGGCCGATGCCGGGCTGGCGCCGGAAGACGTGGGCGAACTGGTCCTGTCGAATGCGCTCGGCGCCGGTGGCAATCCGGCGCGGCTGGCGGCGCTGGCCGCGGGGCTGCCCCTGCGGGTGGCGGGGCTGACGGTGGACCGGCAATGCGCCGGCGGGCTGGATGCGCTCTTGCTGGCCATGGCGATGGTGCGCGGCGGGCTGCACGAGGTGGTGATCGCCGGCGGCATCGAGAGCTATTCGCGCCGCCCCCAGCGGCTGCGCAGCTTTGCCGACGGCCGGCCGCCGGAGCCCTACGATCAGGCGCGCTTCACCCCCTGGCCCGAGCGCGACCCGGGCATGGCCGAGGCCGCCGACCGGCTCGGACGCAGGCTGGGCATCGGCCGCGCGGCGCAGGACCTCTGGGCGATGGAGAGCCACGCGAAAGCTCTGCAGGCGCGGCCGGCGGGGATTGTCGAGATCGCCGGGCTGGCCACCGATCCCTTTGCCCGCGCGCTGACGCCGCGGCTCTGCGCCCGCGCGCCACGGGTTCATGGCGAGATCACCGCCGCCAACATGGCGGTGGCGGCGGATGCCGCCGCCTGCGTGGTGGTGGTCTCAGAGCGGATTGCGCGCGGGCGCGCGACGGCCGAGATCGTGGCCGGCAAGACCCTCGGCGACACGCCCGAGTTGCCCGGCCTCGCGCCGGTGGCGGCGATCGAGGCAGTACTCTCGGCCAAAGACCGCAAGCGCCTGGTCAGCGCCGAGATCATGGAGGCCTTCGCGGTGCAGGCCATCGCCTGCCAGCAGGGCGCCGGGCTGCCGCGCGAGATCGTCAACCGCGACGGCGGCGCGCTGGCGCGGGGCCACCCGATCGGCGCCAGCGGCGCGGTGCTCGCGGTCGACCTGTTCCACCAACTGCGCGCCACGCCCGGCACCGGGCTCGCCGCCATTGCCGCGGCGGGTGGGCTGGGCACGGCGCTGGTGATGCACGCCCCGGGCTGATCGGGCACTGCCCCAAGGGCCTTCTTCTGTTCAAAAATACCTCGGGGGGTCCCGGGGGGCTGGTCCCCCGGGCGTGGGGGTCCGGGGGGCCGGCCCCCCGGAAACCGCCCGGCCTACTCGCCCTGCGCGGGGGTATTGATCCCCATCTTCTGGAAATAGCGCCGGATGTTGCGCGCCGCCTGCCGGATGCGCTGCTCGTTCTCGACCATGGCGATGCGGACATAGCCTTCGCCGCGCGGACCATAGCCGACACCGGCCGCGACGGCGACATTGGCGTTGGTCAGCAGTTCCTTGGAGAACTCGAGCGAGCCCATATGCGCCAGCGCCGGCGGCAGCTTGGCCCAGGCGAACATCGAGGCGGCAGGCGCCGGGATGTCCCAGCCGGCGCGGGCAAAGCTCTCGACCATCACGTCGCGGCGTTTCTGATAGCGGGCGCGGTTCTCGGCGACGATGTCCTGCGGGCCGTTCAGCGCGGCGCAGGCGGCGGCCTGAATGGGCGTGAAGGCGCCGTAATCGAGGTAGGATTTGACCCGCGTCATCGCCGCCACCAGCCGCGGATTGCCAACGGCAAAACCCATCCGCCAGCCGGCCATGGAATAGCTCTTCGACAGCGAGGTGAACTCCACCGCCACGTCCTTGCCGCCCGGCACCTCGAGGATCGAGCGGGTCGGCTTGCCGTCATAGTAGAGCTCGGAATAGGCGAGGTCCGAGACGACGTAGAGGCTGTTTTCCTTGGCAAAGGCCACCAGCCGCTCGTAGAACGCGAGGTCGACGGTCTCGGCGGTGGGGTTGGACGGGTAGTTGACCACCAGCACCTTTGGCTTGGGGCGGCAGTCGGCGACGGCCTTCTCGAGGCTCTCGAAATAGAACGCGTCGGGGGTGGTGGGCACCGCGTGGATCGTGGCGCCGGCCATGATGAAGCCGAAGGTGTGGATCGGGTAGGACGGATCGGGCGCCAGCACCACGTCGCCCGGCGCGGTGATCGCGGTGGCGAGCGACGCAAGGCCCTCTTTCGAGCCCATGGTCACCACCACCTCGGTCTCGGGGTCGAGGGTGACCCCGAAGCGGTTGCCATAGTAATTGGCCTGCGCCCGGCGCAGACCGGGGATGCCCTTGGACTGCGAATAGCCGTGGGCGTCGGGTTTCTGCGCCACTTCGATCAGCTTGTCGATGACATGCTGCGGCGGCGGCAGGTCGGGGTTGCCCATGCCGAGATCGATCACGTCCTCGCCCTTGCGCCGCGCCGCCGCGCGCATCGCGTTCACCTCGGCGATGACATAGGGCGGCAGAAGGCTCAGGCGGTAGAATTCATCAGACATGGGACTATTTCGGTTGTTGCTGGGTGATCCGGGTGGCTTACCCTTGGTCGCCGCCGGTTGGTAGCCCGATTTTCGGATCAGACCCCGCCGCGCGCCGTTTTTCGCCTCAGGCCGACAGCCCGAGCGCCAGCGCCGCCAGCGCCAGGTAGGTGAGCTGGTGCAGGAACTGGTCGACCCCCAGCGCCATCCAGAACTGCGGCGCGGCGGTGGTCAGGCCGCGACGGCGCAGCCAGCGCTCCTTGCCCCAGTCGAGGTGGTAATGCAGCACCGTCTCGGCCAGCGCCAGCGCCGTGATCGCCCCGGCGCCGAGCCCGGCCAGCGCCAGCAGCCCCGCGCTGAACCCGCCGTGGATGGTGGCATGCAGCAGGCCGCCGGGATGGCCGTAACGGCCCTTGCCGGACAGCATGAAGGGAGTTTGCAGCAGGTAGTCGGCGGCCAGGTGCTTGGCCTGGAACCCGAGGAGCAGGAGCAGCAGCCACTGCGCCTCGCCACTCACGGCGCGACCGCGCGGTAGAAGGTCATGCAGCCCGGCAGCGCCACTGCGCCCTCGGCGTCGATGTAGGCCGAATAAGCGTCGCGGATCTCGGCGGCGATCCGGGCCTTCAGGGCGGCGTCGGGCTGTTTCATCCGATAGAGCGTCGAGATCGGGCCGACGTAGGAGAGCGTTTGCATCAGGGCGTCCAGTCCTTCGGGATGGCGGATCATGATCGCCTCCTGCCACCCTTCGATGCGATCATAGCCTGCCGCCCGCAGCAGGCCTGTTACATGGGTCACATCGGCAAAGGCCAGCGGCCCCGGCGGCGGGGTTTCGCCGGTGGCGCCGGGCGGCAGCGCGCCAAGGTGACGCTCGGCCACCGAGATCGGCAGCGAAAACCACGGGTTGTCCTGCGCCGACCAGCCGTTGAAGGCGATCACCGCGCCGGGCGCCAGCCGGCTGCGGATGCGCGACAGTGCCAGCACCGGGTCGGAAAAGAACATCATGCCCACATGGGCGGTGCAGATGTCGAAACCGTGCCGATCAAGGTCCTCGGTCTGGATGTCCAGCCGCTCGAAGGCGAGGTTGTCACAATGGGCCGCCCGCGCCCGGGCCAGCGCCAGCAAGGGCTCCGAGACGTCGAGGCCCAGCACCTCTCCGCCCGGCCCCACCGCCTGCGACAGGGCGAGGCTGAAGCTGCCGGCGCCGCTGCCGATCTCGAGCACCCGGCGCCCCGGCGCCAGCCGCACGAGCGCGGCGAGCCGGTCCATCGATCCCGCCAGGTAGTGGTCGAGGTCGCGCTGGTGACGGGCCCAGTCGAGGCCGGACTGGCCGTTCCAGATCTCGTGGACGGGCTGGTTGGTCATGTGGTCTGCCTCTGGCTGGCCGCCAGCGCCCGTTGCGCGGCGGCAATGTCGGGGCTGGCCAGGCCCGCGGGAAAGCCGGCCAGCGCCCGGGCCAGGGCGGGGGCGCGGTCGGGGTCGATGCGCACGGCCGAGACATGGGCGCGCAGGGCGCAGAACACCGAAGCCTGCGCCTCGGCCACGGCGATGGCCTGATCGATGTGGCGCAGCCCCTCAGCGGTCTCGCCGCGCTGCGCCAGAAGCTCGCCCTGCACCCGCAGCACCTCTGACCGCACCAGGTTCTCCTGGCTGCGTTCCAGCCCGTCGCGCGAGCGTTGCGACAGCGCCCAGGCCTCCGACGGCCGGCCGCTCTCGGCCGCGAGCTCCGCCCTCAGGGTCAGGTAGAGCGGCCGCAGCATGAAGCTGCCGGAGGCGTCGTAGCGGTCGAAACCGGCGTCGATCAGGCCACGCCCGCGGTCGTGATCGCGAAGCTTGCACAGCCCCCAGCCCCAGAGGATCCGCCCCACCCCTTCGTGAAACGGAAACTCAAAACGTTGGGCGTGCACCGCGGCCTCCTCGGCGGTGGGCAGCAGCCGGTCGAAATCCTGCATCAGGTGATAGGTGTAGGCCGAAAAGGTGAGCGAGCGCGCCAGAGAGAACGGATGCTCGATCCGCCGCGCGATCGACAGCATCTCGTCGCAGCAGCGCAGTGCGGCCTCGGGTTCGCCGAGGTACCACAGGCAGCTGCTGAGATAGGCCATGCAGCCAAGCCCCGGATCATCGCCGAACAGCGCGATATTGCCGGCGCCGGCGCCCCTGGCATAGCCGTCGATGGCGGTTTCGAGCGAGCGGCGCGCCTCGCGCAGATTGCCCAGCATGAAGGCGGTGGCGCCCAGCGCCCGGTGCGCCTCGAGCGAGAGCGCGGCATTGGGCGCCGCACCGCCGGTCAGCGCCAGCATGTCCTGCGCCACCTGTTCGGCGGCGGGGTACTGCGCGCTCATCTGGCGGTACATCCAGAGCCCGCGGCGCACCGCGAAGCGCTCGGCCTGCTGGCCCGCGGTGTCGGCCAGCGCCGCGGCCTCGACATAGAGCGCGCCGACGGTCTCGGCGCCATAGCCGTCATGCGAGGACAGCACCGGCCCCAGCGCCAGCAGCATCGCCAGCCGCCGGGCATCGCGGTCGTGGCCGGCGGGCAGCTTCTCGAGCAGCCCGAGGCCGCGGCGGAAATGCTCGATCGCCTCGCCTTGGGCCGAGCGGCGGGCGGCGCGCAGCCCGGCGCCCTTCCAGCGCTCGACCGCCTCGGAATAGCGCTCTGCGGCGGTCAGGTGGTTGGCCAGCACCCGGTCGTCGGCGGTCGGGCTGAGCGCCAGCGCGTCGGCAATCGCACCGTGAATCGCCCGGCGCCGCGATTTCGGCTGCGACTGATAGGCCGCCTCCTGGATCAGCGCGTGACGAAAGATGTAACGGCGGTCCTCGGCCTCGATCGGCTCGATCAGCGCCAGCGTCTCGAGCGTGTCGAGCATCGGCGCCAGATCGGCCATGTCGCGGCCCATCACGCGCCCCAGCACGCCGGGGTCGAAGACCCGGCCGATGCAGCTGGCCACCTGCGCCACCGGCCGCGCGTCGCGCGCCGATTCAAGACGTGCAGCCAGAACCCCCTGCAGCGTCGCCGGTATGGTCAGCGCGGCGGCATCGCCGCTGCCCTCGCGGGCGCGCTTGATGATGTCACGGGTCAGCTCCGAGACGAAGAGCGGCACCCCGTCGGAGGCCTCGACGATCCGCTCGCGCACCTCGGCGGTCAGCCCGACCGAGAGCTGGGTCACCATCCGCTCGGCCGCGCGCCGGCCGACACGGGTCAGCTCGATCCGGCGGACCGGCGGCAGATCGGCCCAGCGGGGCGACGCCTGCGGCCGCGCTGTGGAGAGGATCATCAGCGGCAGATCGGCGGCCGTGACCGCAAGGTCGGCCAGCAGGTGATCGGTCAGCGGATCGGTCCAGTGCATGTCCTCGAGCACCAGCGCCATCGGTGCCACGGCGCAATCGGCCCGCAGGATCCGCGCGATCGCCCCGAACCAGGCCGCCCGGCGCAGTTCCGACGATTGCACCAGTAGCGCCGGATCAAGGTCGAGCAGGTCGCCCAGACCGCTCAGGTAGACATCGCGCGGCAGCTCTTGCCGCGCCGCCAGCCCGGCAAAAGCGGTGCGCCGCATCTCGACCGGCGCGTCCGGCATCACCCCGGCGCGTTCGTAGAGCCAGGCCACGATCGGGTAGAGCGTGGCGTTGTCGTTGTAGGGCCAGCATTGCAGCTCGTGGCCCTGACCGCCGTCGTTGCGGCAGGCGCGCAGGAAATGCGCGCTGACGTGGCTCTTGCCGATGCCGGCCTCACCCTCGAGCGCGACGATCCGCAGGCCCTGACCGCTCTGCGCCTCCCGCCACCAGCCGGCGAGCAGCGCCATCGGCCCGTCACGCCCCTCGATCGGCGCCTCGCCAAGGCGGGCGCTGCGGGCCCGGCTGGGCGAAGACTGGACCGAGGCGCCGTCGAGCCGCACCACATCGACCGCGGTGGTGAACCCTTTGACCAGATGCGCGCCAAGATCGGTCATCGCAAAGCGTGGCTCTGGCAGCAGCGCCGCCGTCGCCCGGTCGATCAGCACCTCGCCGGGCTGGGCCAGCGCCTCGAGCCGGGCGGCGAGGTTCGGTGTCTTGCCAAAGACAGTGTCGAGCTGGCCTGAACCCGAGTCGAGCTTGCGCCCGGCCAGCACCAGTCCGGTCGCCATGCCGACACGCACCTGCAACGGCCGGCCAGAGGGCGCCCGCAGACGGCCCGCCGCGCGCACCAGGGCGAGCGAGGCATGGGCAGCGCGCTGCGGCGCGTCCTCAAACGCCTGCGGCCAGCCGAAATAGACCAGCAGCCCGTCGCCCAGGTAATTGCCCACGTGACCGCCCCAGCGCGCCACCTCGGCGCGGCAGGTCTCGACAAAGCGGGCGATCAGCGCCTCGAGGTCCTCAGGGTCCATCGCCGTGGCCAGGCCGGTGAAATCCACCAGGTCGCAGAACAGCACGGTGATCTGGCGGCGCTCGCCCTCGTCGGCCTTGGGCGCCGGCGCGGTCGCGGCAACCGGCGCGGCAGGCATGGCGGTTTCGTTGAAGTCGGCGATGGCCCGCAGCATCCGCTTGCGCGCCCCCAGCGGCAGACCCAGTTCTCGCAGATCAGCCCCGGTCAGCGTCCCGAGGATATCGAGGCCGATCTCGTGCTCCGCGAAAAGCGCGGCAAATTTTTCAAGTCCGTGGCTGCGAAGCCAATCTTCAACCTGCAATCGGTCCCCCTGCCGCGCGCGAACGAAATAATCAAAGTATTTTATAGTGATATTCATCACAGTTATAGCGGGTTACGCTGAGGAACGGTATATAGGTATGTCAATTTTTTCAGTATTCGGAGACTTAATGGCCGGCAACCGGGAAGGGAGTCCATGCACAATCGCAGGCAGATCTTGGCACTTGGGGCCGGCGGCGTGGCGCTTGGCGCGGCGGCGGGGCTGGGCTGGTCCGGCCGGGCCGAGGCCGACGGCTTGGCAGGCTTCGGCCTTGGCGGCCCCGGCGACCTGGCCAATCCGTCCGAGATCCGCAGCCGCGATGGCCGCCTGCAGGCCACCCTGCGACCGCAGCTTTCGATGGCGCTGGTCGATGACAAACCGCGCAATTTGCGGCGCTATAACGGGGGCTTACCCGGCCCGACCCTGCGGCTGCGCCCCGGCGATGCGATCGATCTGCGGCTGGAAAATGCCCTGCCGCCGAACCCGTTGCCCATGCCGGACCCGGCGCTTTTCGAGGCCGCCGATCTTTGCGGGCCGGTGGGCAGCAGCCATGTGGCGCCGCATGATTTCAACACCACCAACCTGCATTTCCACGGCTTGCACGTCAGCCCGAAGGGGCGCAGCGACAATGTCTTTCTGACCGTGGCGCCGGGAGAGGCGTTCAACTATCACGTGCAGATTCCCGAAAATCATCCGGTCGGCAGCTTCTGGTACCACCCGCATTGGCACGGCTCGGTTGCAGCACAGATCGGCAGCGGCATGGCGGGAATGATTCTCGTGGAGCCAGAGGGTTACGTGCCAGAGGGCCTGCCGGAGCGGCAAATCGTGATCCAGACGGTGATCGGCGGCGACGCGGCGGATTTCGACGACCCGCGGCAGTTCATGTCGCTGCGCGCGCCGCGGATCTTCACGCTCAATGGCCAATACCGGCCGACGATCCGCCTGCGTCAGGGCGAGCGCCAGTTCTGGCGACTGCTTTTGGCCAATGATTTCCAGTTTTGTCCGCTGGATTTCAAGGCTATGGGACTGGCGGCCACCCTGGTGGGCCGCGATGGCACACCGCTGCGCGAACCGAAACCGGTTGACAGCCTGCTCCTGTCGCCGGGCAACCGGGTCGACGTGGTGGTCGAAGGGCTGGCGCCCGGTCTGCACGACATGGTGCGCCAGCCCTATCGTCACGGGCTGGTCGATCTGAAGGCGCGGACCCTGGGCCAGGTGCACATCGCGCCGGGCGGCGCGCCCTCGGGCCTGATGCCCGCCCGCGCCGCGCCGCCGCCAGACATCACCGACGCCGAGATCGTGCGCAGACGCACCGTGGTACTGGGCGAGCGCAAGGACCCTCGGGCGGTCTTCGACCTTGCCTTCACCATCGACGGGCAGTCCTATGACCCCGACGACTGGCATCTCGACCCCAGGCTCGGCACGGCCGAGGAATGGACCTTCGTCAACACCACCGCCTATCCGCATCCGATGCACATCCACATCAACCCGTTTCAGGTGGTGGCCGTGAGCGGCGTGCCGCTGGCGGAGCGGCCCTGGCATGACACCTTCGTGGTGCCGGCGGCCGGCACCCTGACCCTACGGTCGCGGTTCGAGGATTTCGACGGCGATTTCGTCACCCATTGCCACATCCTGCCGCATGAGGACGCCGGCATGATGATGAACGTAAGGATTTTGCCATGAACCCCCTGCGCCCGGCCCTGCTGGCCTTCTGCCTTGCCGCCTCGCCTGCCCTGGCCGCGCCGCCGGTCGAGGCCGAGACCTGCCTGTCGTGCCATTCGGTCGACGGTGTGGCCCATATCGATCACATCCCGATCATCCATGGCCAGTCGCAGACCTATCTGCACAACGCGCTGCACGCCTATAAGTCCGGCCAGCGCAGCGGCGGCACGGCGGATGTGATGCAGGCGGTGGCGCAACAGCTCTCTGATCCCGAGATCGACCGGCTGGCGGGCTTTTTCGGCACCGAGGCCTCGGTCGTCTCGGCCGCCCCGTTCGCGCCGCTGGTCACCGCTGCGGCCGAGGGCGCCGACACCCGCGTCGTCTATCTTACCAGCCAGGACGGCGGCGCGCGGGTGGTCGAGAGCCGGTTCAACGGCGATTATTTCCGTGTGTCGCCCTATGTCGAGAGCGAGAAATTCCTCACCTTCTGCTCGATCGCCAGCATGGCTGCGGTGCTCAATTCCTTTGAAGACGGGCTGACCCGGCCGATCGACCCCATGCGCTATCCCTACCCCTATTTCACCCAAGAGAACCTCTTTACCGAGGCCAACCAGCAGGTGAAAAGCTTTGAAGGCGTGGTGACCGACGGGCTGACCCTCGACCAGATCGGCCAGTTCCTGACCCACCTCGACGTGCAGCCGACAACGATCTTTGCCGATGAGAGCGATCTCGACCAGATGCGCAGCGCCCTGACCAACGCGCTGTCGGACCCCGCCACACGGGTGATCGTGAACTACAACCGCGGCATCGTGGGCCAGGACGGCTCTGGCCATGTCTCGCCCATCGGCGCCTATCACGCACCGAGCGACTCGGTGCTGGTGCTTGATGTGGCGGGCTACAAGTATCCGCCGGCCTGGATCCCGATGGCGCTGCTCTACGAGGCGATGCTGGATACCGACAGCGCCTCGGGCCGGTCGCGCGGGCTGGCGCTGGTGAGGACGTACTGATGCCGGGCTTTGACCGCCGCGAGGTGATCCGACTGCTTTCCGCGGCCATCGCGATGGCGCCCACCGGTGCGGCGGCGCGGCTCGGGGTCGAGGATGACCTGGCGATGTTCCGCGACATCATTCGCGCCATCGGCGGCACGACCTATCTTCCGCCGGTATTGCTCGAGGCCTGCGAGACCGAGTTTGCCCGCGCCTTTGGCACCGAGGCGATGTTCGCGCTGGTAGCGCTGGCCCGTCGCCGCCCCGAGCTTGCGTCGATGAGCCGGGACGCCAGCACCCGCGCCGGTGACCAGATGCGTTGGATCGCCACTTTCCTGTTTACCGGTGAGGTCGATGGCGAGGTCCGATACTACGACTATTGCCTTGGCTGGCAGGCGCTGACCTTTGCCACCGCGCCGGGGCTGTGCGGCGGCCCCTTCGGGCATTGGCAGGAGCCGCAGCGATGACGGCGCCGGTGCCACAGACCGTCGATGTGCTGGTGGTGGGTGCCGGCATGGCCGGGGCGCATCTGGCGCTGGAGCTGGCGCAGGCCGGGCGGCAGGTGACCGTGCTCGAGGCCGGGCCGCGAAAGCCGCGGCACGACTGGATGTCGGTCTTTGCCAACAACCCGGTCAAGGGCCCGCAGGCGCCCTATCCGTCAAACCCCTGGGCGCCGCATCCGCAGGATGGCGGCTATGCCAGCTTTTACGACCAGGCGGGGCCGATGGAGTTCGTCGGGGCCTACCTGCGGATCTACGGCGGCTCTACCTGGCATTGGATGGGTTTTGCCGACCGGCTGCGGCCGGCCGATTTCCGCATGAAGAGCAGCTATGGCGTCGCCCGCGACTGGCCGGTGAGCTATGGCGAGCTGGAAGACCACTACGCCCGCGCCGAAACCATCTGGGGCGTGGCCGGCAGCATGGCGCACACCTGGGGCGCGCCGCGCAAAGAGCCCTTTCCGATGCCGCCGGTCCCCGCCTCCTATCTCGACAGCCGGGTCGATATCGCGCTGAAACAGATGGGCCTGCACTCCGGCATCTTCAGCCATGCCCGCAACTCGGTGCAGTTCGATGGCCGCCCGGCCTGTTGCGGCAACAACACCTGCGTGCCGATCTGCCCCATCGGGGCCAAGCTCGACGGTTCGGTGATCGCCGACAAGGCCGAGGCCGCCGGCGCGCAGATCATCACCGAGGCGGTGGTGACGAGGATAAATCTCGGGGCCGAGGGCCGGGTGACCGGCGTCGACGTGCGCCGCCCCGACGGCAGCCAGACCCGCGTCACCGCCAACGTCTATGCGCTGTGCTGTCATGCCATCGAGAACCCCCGCCTGCTGCTGATGTCGGCGCAGGAGGCCGCGCCGAACGGGGTCGCCAATGGCTCTGGCGCGGTCGGCCGCTACCTGATCACCCAGGCCAACCAGGACACCAAGGGGGTGACGCGCGACCCGGTCTACCCCTATCGCGGTCCGCAACAGACCTCGGGACTGGTCGAACTGCGCGATGGCGCCTTTCGCGCGTCACATGCCGCCATCGGCACCAGCTTCATGAACTCGGGCCATTCGGGCAATTCCGACGGCACCGATGTGGCGCGGCAGCTGATCGCCAAGGGTCTGATGGGACAGGCGCTGGTCAGCGAGCTCAACCGCATCGTCTCGCGCCATCTGCGGCTGAATTCCAGCGCCGAGATCCTGCCGGATGCCGACAACCGCCTGACCCTCTCGACCGAGACCGACAGCGCCGGCCTGCCGAAACCGCGCATCGCCTACTGTCTCGACGAGTATACCCGCGCCGGAATGGAGATCTCCCGGAAGATCAACACCGAGGTGCTCGAGCGGCTGGGCGCGACCGAGGTCAGCTCGAACGCGGTCTACCTCTCGAACGCCATCATCGGCGGCACGGCGCGGATGGGCGATGATCCGAGGACCTCGGTGGTCAACAGCCACCAGCAGAGCCATCAGCACCCGAACCTCTATGTCATGGGATCCTCGGCGCATGTGACCATGCCGGTCAATGCGCCGACGCTGACCATCGCGGCGCTGGCGATGCGCACGGCGGCGCATATCCTCGGCTGAGCGGCGTCAGCGCGCCGCGGTCAGCCCGCCGGAGCCGAGGAAATACTGCGAAGCGATCGGCCGGTAGGCGGCGCCCAGCACGCGGGCGTTGGCGCCGACGCTGCCCTCGGCGAACTCGGGGCGAAACAGGCCGATGGTCTCGATGTCGCGCGACAGTTCGGACATCCGCCTCACCAGTCGCGACCGGACCGCGGCGGGAAAGGCGCCGTCGACCAGCACCGCCTCGAAGTCGATCACCGCGCAGCACGACAGCGCCGCCATCGCCAGCTCCTGCGCCGCCATCTCGATCCAGGGTCCGAGCTGGTCCTCGAAGGTGGCCCAGTCGGCCCCGCGCGACCAGAGCTGCGCCGGGTCGCCGCCGGCCTCGCGGATCGCCGTCTCGAGCCAGAAGATCGACGCCCGGTCCATCAGCTGCGCCGGCCGTCCCTCGGCATCTCGGGTGATGATCGAGCCCAGCGCGCCGGCATTGTCGCGGGGACCCTCGAAAACCGCGCCGTTCATCACCACGCCGCCGCCGGCGAAGGCGCCGATGAAGAAATAGGCGTAATCGCGGAACCTGCGGCCCTGGCCAAAGGTGTTCTCGGCATAGCAGGCCGAGGTGGCATCATTGACCAGTGTGATCGGCAGTTCGGTGAACTCCGTCGCCTCGCGCACCAGATCGCGGCCCTGCCAGCTGTCGTAGGAGCGGTCGTCCGCGCCGATGATATCGTGCCGTTTCCACATCTCGAAGGGGGCGGCGATGCCGATGCCGCAGATCAGCTTGCGCTGCTCGGGGTCCAGCGCCGTCGACATGCTCTCGATGCCCTCGCCGAGAAAGGTCAGCATCTTGTCGGGGTCGGGAAAGTGATACTGGATCTGCATCTGGGCCCGCACCTCGCCGGTCAGATCCATCAGCGCAAGGTCGGCCGAGCGACGTCCGATCTTGAGCCCGAAAGCAAAGCTGCCGGCGGGATTGAGCGCCATCGGGATGCGCGGCTTGCCGACGCGGCCGCGTTGCGGCTCGCCCTTGACCAGCAGGCCGTCGGCCTCGAGCGAGCGCAGGATCACCGAGACCGTCTGCGCCGAAAGGCTGGACTGGCGCGCCATGTCGGAGCCCGGCATCGGGCCATGACGCTGAATCATCGATAGCAGCAAACGCTCGTTGTAGTCGCGCACGCCGCTCTGGTTCACGCCGCTGCTGAAGCTACGGCTGGTGTCCTGAGTCATCTATCGTTCCTCCTGCCCACTCTGTATACGCGAGACTTAATAAATAAAATTTATTTATTAAGTCCGAACTGCGCTGCGAATCAGCTCTTAGCGTCTGTTTTCCTTCCCAGAATGGGCGAGGTGGCCGCACCGGTCCAGTCGCGGGTGAAATATGGCGCTTTCAGAAGAGGCCCGCTGCTTTGGGTCTGGGCTGGCGTTTCGGGGGAGACGAGCGCGCGCCGGTGACTTACCCGCATTCGCCATCTGCTGCACCGGAGTTCGGGCCGGTGTGCAACGACGCGCTGAAACTCACGCTGGCGTGACGGCATTGACAGATATTGGACAAACCGCCACGGCGCCCCCACATTCGCACCAACCAAGAAATCTGGAGGGGTTCCACGTGACATACAAGAAATCCGATGAGGCCATCGCCCGGCTCACCCCCGAGCAATACCGGGTGACCCAGGAAAACGGCACCGAACGGCCGTTCACCGGCCAGTATAACGACACCAAGGAGCCGGGGATTTACGTCGACGTCGTCTCCGGCGAGCCGCTCTTTGCCTCCTCCGACAAGTTCGAGAGCGGCTGCGGCTGGCCGAGCTTTACCAAGCCGATCACGCCGGCGCATGTCACCGAGTTGCGCGACAGCAGCCACGGCATGATCCGCACCGAGGTCCGCTCGGCCCATGGCGACAGCCACCTCGGCCATGTCTTTCCCGACGGCCCGCGCGATCGCGGCGGGCTGCGCTATTGCATCAACTCCGCCTCGCTGCGCTTCATCCACCGCGATGATATGGAGGCCGAGGGCTATGGAGAGTACATCGACCAGGTCGAAGAGGTGACCCAATGAGCGACACCACACAGCGCGCCGTCCTTGCCGGCGGATGTTTCTGGGGCATGCAGGACCTGATCCGCAAGCTGCCGGGGGTGAAGGCAACCCGGGTGGGCTATACCGGCGGCGACGTCGAGCATGCCACCTATCGCAATCACGGCACCCATGCCGAGGCGATCGAGATCACCTATGATCCCGAGCAGATCTCCTATCGCCGGCTGCTGGAGGTCTTCTTCCAGATCCACGATCCCAGCACGCTCAACCAGCAGGGCAACGACCGCGGGATGAGCTATCGCTCGGCGATCTACTACGTCGACGAGGATCAGAAGGCGGTGGCGCTCGACACCATCGCCGATGTCGATGCCTCGGGCCTCTGGCCCGGCAAGGTGGTGACCGAGGTCGAGCCGGTGAGCGATTTCTGGGAAGCCGAGCCCGAGCATCAGGACTACCTCGAGCGCTTTCCCGGCGGCTACACCTGCCACTTCCCGCGCAAGCACTGGGTGCTGCCCCGGCGCGACGCGGCGGAGTAGCTCTGACAGTGAGGTCCCGGATCGAACCCGGGACAGCGGTGGCCTTCGTGGTACCGGCACACAAACCAGCCGCGCCCCGGACTTGATCCGGGGCCTCTCCCGTCACCCGGCACTGCGACGTTGCAGAGTGTCGTTGGCCGGGAGGTCCCGGGTCAGGCCCGGGACGGCGGCGGTTTCCGTGGCACCGGCCCCCCTCCAACGGCGCCCCGGACTTGATCCGGGGCCTCTCCCTTCGCCAGGATAATCGCCCACAATTGACCAGCCAGCGCACTCCTCCAAGCCCAGGGCCGTCCTGTTGTGGCACAGCCCGCGCGCCCGAAAGCGCGATCACCCCTTGGAAATCCCCCGCAACCGACACACCTTGTACTCCATGACACATCACACGCCGCGCTTCACCTTTGACAACAGCTATGCCCGCGAGCTCGACGGCTTCTACGTCCCTTGGGAGGGCGACAAGGTGCCGGAGCCGCGCATCCTGCTGCTCAATACGGAGCTGGCCGAAGAGCTGGCCCTCGATCCCGAGGCGCTCGACAGCGACGAAGGCGCCGCGATCCTTGCCGGCGCCCGCGCGCCAGAGGGCGCCGAGACCCTGGCGCAGGCCTATGCCGGCCACCAGTTCGGCGGCTTCAGCCCGCAACTGGGCGATGGCCGCGCGATCCTGATGGGCGAGCTGATCGACAGCCAGGGCCGCCGCCGCGACCTGCATCTGAAGGGCTCGGGCCGCACGCCCTTCTCGCGCGGGGGCGACGGCAAGGCAGTACTTGGCCCGGTGCTGCGCGAGTTCGTCATCGGCGAGGCGATGCATGCGCTGGGCATCCCGACCACCCGGGCGCTTTCGGCCGTGACCACCGGCGAGACCATCTGGCGCGAGACCGCCAAGCCCGGCGCGGTGCTGGCCCGGGTCGCGGCCAGCCATCTGCGGGTCGGCACCTTCCAGTATTTTGCCGCCCGCGGCGAGCGCGACCGCGTCCGCCAGCTGGCCGAATACGCCATCGCCCGCCACGACCCCGAGCTTGCCGGCAGAGACGACCGCTACCTCGCCTTTCTGCGCGCGGTGATCCGCCGGCAGGCGGCGCTGATCGCCCAATGGATGCACGTGGGCTTTGTCCACGGGGTTATGAACACCGACAACATGACGATCTCGGGCGAGACCATCGACTACGGCCCCTGCGCCTTCATCGACACCTTCGACGCCAAGGCGGTGTTCTCCTCGATCGACCACGGCGGCCGCTATGCCTATGGCAACCAGCCGGTGATCGCGCAATGGAACCTCGCCCGGCTGGCCGAAACCCTTGTGCCGCTGCTGCATGACGATGAAAAGGAGGCGATCCGGCTGGCCACCGAAGAGCTCGAGGAGTTCCCCGAGGTCTATTCCGCGCACTGGCTCGCCGGCGCCCGCGCCAAGATCGGGCTGACCGAGGGCGACGACAGCGACATCGGCTTCGTCAACGCGCTCTACGCCGCCATGGCGGGGCAGACTGTCGATCACACCCTGTTCTTCCGCGCCCTGCCGCAGGCCGCCGAAGGCGAGGATGCCCCGGTGATCGAACTCTTCGACGACGCCACGGCGATCCGCGAATGGCTGCCGCATTGGCGAAGCCGTCTGGCGGCGGAGGGGCGCGACCCGGCCACTCTCAGAGCCGCAATGGATGCGGTCAACCCGCTCTACATCCCGCGCAACCACAAGGTCGAAGAGGCGCTGAGGGCTGCTGAGGCAGAGGGCGACATGGGGCCGATCACCCGGCTGCTCGAGGTGCTGGGCGCGCCCTACGAGGAGCGCGACGGGCTCGAGGACTACGCCCGCCCGGCCCCCGGCAGCTTTGGCCCCTACAAGACCTTCTGCGGCACCTGACACCCCCAACGCAAACGGAGCAGACATGGACAAATCCGCGATCAAGACCCGCCTTCTCGAGCTGACCCGCGACGACTATGACGCGGCCCGCGAGAAATACGAGACCCTGGTGGCCGAGGCCCGCGTGCCCGGCAACGAGCCGCTGGAACACGACCAGCAGAGCCGCGCCGAGTCGAACGGCGAGCTGGCCGCCGCCTGGGACGAGGCGATGCATGATGACGAGGCCCGGCTGCGCCGGATCAACGAGATCGACTTCGGCGCCAAGGACGAGATCACCCCCGGCGCCGCCGTCGAGCTGGACGGTCGGGTGCTGGTGGTCTGCGTGGCGACGCCGGAATTCGAGGTCGACGGCCAGACGGTGATGGGCATCTCGCCCGCCGCGCCGATCTTTCGTGCCATGGAGGGGCTGGGCGCCGGCGACAGCTTCGACTTCAACGGCGCGCGCCACGAGATCATCGCTGTTCACTGACCCCGCCCCCGGAGGCCCGCCGTGCGTTACCTGATGTCCGCGCTGTTCGCGCTCCTTCTGCCGCAGGCGCTTGCGGCCAGCTGCGAGGGCACCGATCTGCGCGCCGGGTTGAGCCCGGCCGAGCAGGCGGCCCTGACGGCGGCGGCCGAGGCGACGCCGTTCCCGGAGGGGAACCGCTGGCGCGCGGTCCGCGGCGACAGGGTGATTGATGTCGTCGGCACGATCCATATCCCCGACCCGCGGCTCGACCCGGTGATGGCACGGCTGACGCCCGACATCGAACGCGCCGAGCGGCTGTTTCTCGAGGCCAACGAGGAAGACCGCCAGGCGCTGCAGCGCAACCTCGCCGCCGATACCTCGCTGCTCCTGCTGCAGGACACCTCGCTGCCCGAACTGCTGGAGGAAGGCGACTGGCAGGCCCTGGCCGAGGCCGCCCGCAGCCGCGGCATCCCGGCGGTGATGGCGGCCAAGATGCAGCCCTGGTACCTGTCGCTGGTGCTGGCGTTGCCCGGCTGCGCCATGGACCTGATGCAGGACGGCGGCGGGCTTGACGCGCGGATCGAGGCCGTGGCCGCGGAGGCCGAGGTGCCGCGCAGCTCGATCGAGGCCTATGACACGGTGTTCCGGGTGTTCAACGAGGAACCGCTGGAAGACCAGCTCGACATGCTGCGGCTCGGCGTCTTTCCCGAGGCGACCGGCGCCGATCTGCTGGTGACCACGGTCAACAGCTACTTCGACGAGGCGCATTCCGACAACTGGCGGCTGTCGCGGCAGATGACCTTTGCCCATCTCGACCTGCCTCAGGCGCAGACCGAGGCGATGCTTGACGAGATGGAAGCCAAGCTGCTGACCGATCGCAACCTGGCCTGGATCGAGGTGATCGAGGCGGCGCCGGAAGACCGGCTGATGGTCGCGGTGGGGGCGGCGCATCTGATGGGCGAGAGCGGATTGCTCAACCAGCTGCAGGCGCGTGGCTATGATCTCGAGCGGCTGGAATTCTGAGACCCCGGGGGAGTTTGGGGGCTCTGCCCCCGTCCTTGCAGGACTCCCCCGAGGGTATTTTTGAACAGAAGAAGCAGGGGATCAGGCGGCAAGGCCGCGCCCCTTGAGCAGCGCCTCGACACCCGGCATCCGGCCGCGGAAGGCGAGATAGAGCGCCTCGGCCTCCTGCGAGCCGCCGGCCGAGAGGATGTGGGTTTCGAGCTTTTTGGCCATCTCGGGATCAAAGGCGCCGCCGGCCTCCTCGAAGGCGGCGAAGGCATCGGCGTCCATCACCTCTGACCACATGTAGCTGTAATAGCCGCTGGAATAGCCGTCGCCGGCAAAGACATGGGCGAAATGCGGCGTGGCGTGGCGCATGCCGATGGCGGCGGGCATGCCGAGGCCTGCAAGCACCTCGGCCTGTTTCGCCATCGGATCGGCCGGCGCGGCCCCCTCGTGAAAGGCCAGGTCGACCATCGCCGAGGCGACATATTCCACCGTCGCGAAGCCCTGATCGAAATTGGCGGCTTTCAGCACCTTGTCGAGCATCTCCTGCGGCATCGCCGCGCCGGTCTCGACATGGGTGGCAAAGACGCGCAGCACCTCTGGCACCTCGAGCCAGTGTTCGAAGAGCTGGCTGGGTAGTTCGACGAAATCCCGCGCCACCGAGGTGCCGGCGACCATGTCATAGGTCACATCCGAGAGCATCTGGTGCAGCGCATGGCCGAACTCGTGAAACAGCGTGCGGGCGTCGTCGTAGGACAGCAGCGCCGGATCGGCCTTGGCGAAGTTGCAGACGTTGACCACAATCGGCCGCTGCTCCTCGGGAAACCTGGCCTGCATCCGCATCGCCGAACACCAGGCGCCGGAGCGTTTCGAGCCGCGGGCGAAGTAATCGCCGATGAAGACCGCCAGGTGCTGCCCGTTCCGCGTCACCTCCCAGGCCCGCGCGTCGGGGTGATAGAGCGGCACGTCGAGTGCCTGGAATTCCAGCCCGAAGAGCCGATGGGCGCAGTCGAACGCGGCCTCGATCATCCGGTCGAGCTGCAGATAGTGCTTCAGAGCCGCCTCGTCGAGATCATGCTCGGCCTTGCGGCGCTTCTGGGCGTAGTAGCGCCAGTCCCAGGGCGCCAGCGCCTCGTTGACCCCATCGGCGCGCATCCTCTCCTCCAGCAGCTGTGCATCGGCCTCGGCCTGTGCCTTGGCCGGCGCCCAGACCGCCGCCAGCAGCTCGCGGACCTTGTCGGGGCTGCCGGCCATCTCGGTCTCGAGCTTGTAGCTGGCGAAATCCGCATAGCCCAGCAGCTGCGCGCGCTCCTGCCGCAGGGCCAGCACCTCGGCGGCGATCTCGCGGTTGTCGGTCTCGCCGCCATTGGCGCCGCGCGCGACCCAGGCCTTATAGGCGATCTCGCGCAGGTCGCGGCGCGGCGAGAACTGCAGGAAGGGCACGATCAGCGAGCGCGACAGGGTCAGTACCGGGCCCTCGGCGCCGCGCTCTTCTCCGGCCGCGCGGGCCGAGGCCACCACAAAGCCCGGCAGCCCCTCGAGATCCGCCTCAGCCAGCGGCATCGACCAGTCACGCTCATCGGCCAGCAGGTTCTGGGTGAAGCTGGTGCCCAGCACCGCCAGCCGCTGCTTGATCTCCTTCATCCGTTCGGCCGCCTCGCCCTCAAGCGCGGCACCGGCGCGGATGAAATTGCGGTGCACCAGCATCAACACGCGCGCCTGCTCGGCGGTCAGCTCCAGCGCCTCGCGCGCCTGCCAGACCGCGCGGATGCGATCGAACAGCGGTTGGTTGCCATAGATCGCCGCCGCATGCGCCGCCAGTTTCGGCGAGAACTCCCGCATCAGGGCCTCTCGCGCGGGCGTGCTGTCGCTGCCGGCAAGGTTGAAGAACACGCCGCTGACCCGGTCGAGCCGCGCGCCACAACGCATCAGCCCCTCGATGGTGTTGGCGAACGTCGGAGGCTCGGGGTTTTCGGCCACCGCCGCGACTTCGGCCAGATCCTCGGCCAGGGCGGTGTCCAGCGCCGGGCCGAAATGCGCGTCCTCGATCAGATCGAAGGGCGGCAGGCCGAAAGGCCCGGTCCAGTCGGACAGCAGGGGGTTGGTCATCATCTCGTTCCTTTGCTGGCGCCGCAGACCGGGCAGTCGGCCCGGCGTTTCAGCGCGATCTTGCGGGTTTCGGACCACAGCGCGTCATAGATCAGCATCTCGCCCCGAAGCGGCGCCCCGGCATCGGCCAGCAGCTTGATCGCCTCGACCGCCATCATCGCGCCGACCACGCCGGGCAAGGGGCCGAGCACCCCGGCCTCGGAGCAAGAAGGTGCGAGACCCGCGGCCGGCGCCTCGGGGAAGATGCACTGATAGCACGGTGTGCCACGGGCCGGGTCGAACACCGAGATCTGGCCCTCCCATTGCGACAGCGCGCCGGAGACCAGCGGGATGCCCAGCGCCACGGCCGTGCGATTGGCCAGGTAGCGGGTGTCAAAATTGTCGGTGCCGTCGAGCACCAGGTCGAACTCGGCAAACAGATCCGCAGCAACCTCTCCGGTCAGCCGCCGGTGATAGGGCAAGACCCGCACGTAGGGGTTCTGCGCCATCATCGCGGCCTGGGCAGAGAACACCTTGGGCGTGCCGATGTCTTGGTCGCGATGGATCACCTGGCGCTGCAGGTTGGCGTTCTCGACCACATCGTCATCAATCACCCCGAGGGTGCCGACCCCGGCCGCCGCCAGGTATTGCAGGGCCGGCGCACCAAGCCCGCCAGCGCCGATCACCAGCACCCGCGCCCGCCGCAGCCGTTGCTGCCCGGGTCCGCCCAGCTCGCGCAGCACGATATGGCGGGCATAGCGCTCGACCTCGGCCTCGCTCATCGGTCCGTCGCTCACCGGCGTTGCGACGGCGGCCTCCGGCACCGGCACCCGGCGCTTCAGCCGGCCCAGCAGATGGCGATAGGCAAGGATCACCGCAACAAACCCCGCCAGCAGCAGCCAGAGCGCCGGCTCGCCGCCGGTCGCCACGCGCAGCCCGTGGCCCGGCGGAAACAGGAACTGGATGCCCAGCACGGCGACGAAGAGCAGCCCGACCAGCGGGCCGCGCGCCGCCCGCGGCAGGCCCAGGACGCTGCCGCCAAACCAGATCCCCGCCGCAAGAGCCAGCACCAAGAGCATCAACCGGCCCCGGTGGAGCCAAAGCCCCCCGACCCGCGCGCGGTCTCGTCCAGCGTCTCGACCAGATCGAACCCGGCCTGCACCACCGGCGCCACCACCATCTGCGCGATCCGCATGCCATGGGTGATCTCGAATCTCTCGGCCCCGGCGTTCATCACGATCACCCCCAGCGGCCCGCGGTAGTCGCTGTCGATGGTGCCGGGGCTGTTGACCAGGGTGATGCCATGTTTAAACGCCAGCCCCGAGCGCGGCCGCACCTGCACCTCAAACCCCGCCGGCACCGCGATCCGCAGCCCGGTCGGCACCAGCGCCCGGGCCCCCGGCGCCAGTCGCAACGGCCCCTCTGGCAACTGCGCCCGCAGGTCCGCCCCGGCCGCCCCGGCCGTCTCGTAGCGCGGCAGCCCGAGGCTCCGATCCGCGCCCGCCTCCCACATGATCTTCAGAGAAACCACATCCGCTCCTTCATCTTGCCCGCCAAACTCCCGCCGGAGGCGCCCGCCCCCTCAGCCCAGCGCCGCCGCCAGCTCTTCGGCGAGCCGGTCGGCCACCGCCCGCTTGCCCATCCGCGGCCAGTCCTCGGCCCCTGCCGCGGTGATCAGCGTCACGGCATTCTCCGCCCCGCCCATGATGCCGGTCTCGGGCCGCACATCATTGGCGACGATCCAGTCGCAGCCCTTGCGCGCCCGCTTCGCGGTGGCATTGGCCAGCACGTCATCGGTCTCGGCGGCGAACCCCACCACCAGCTTGGGCCGCCCGGCCTGCATCTGCGCCACAGTGGCCAGGATATCGGGGTTCTCGTCGAACTGCAGGCTGGGCAGCTGGCCCGCCTGCTTCTTGATCTTGCTCTCAGAGGCCCCCTGCACCCGCCAATCCGCCACCGCCGCGGCAAACACCGCCGCCTCCACCGGCAGTGCTGCCTGCACCGCCGCCAGCATCTCGCGCGCGGTCTCGACCCGGTGCAGCTCGACGCCCTCTGGCGGCGCCACCTCTGCCGGCCCGGTGACAAAGACCACCTCGGCGCCGAGCCGCATCAGGGCCGCGGCAATCGCCGTGCCCTGTGCGCCGGACGAGCGGTTGGCGATATAACGCACCGGGTCGATCGGCTCATGGGTCGGCCCCGAGGTCACCAGCACCCGCCGGCCTGCCAGCGGACCCGCCGCGAAATGCCGCTCCACCGCCGCCACGATCTCCGGCACCTCAGAGAGCCGCCCCGGTCCGAACTCGCCACAGGCCATGTCGCCCGCGTCCGGCCCGACCACGGTCACGCCATCGCCCTTCAGCACGGCAAGGTTGCGCTGCGTTGCCGGGTGCTGCCACATCCGCACGTTCATCGCCGGCACGATCATCACCGGCGTGTCGGTGGCCATCAGCAGGGTCGTCGCCAGGTCACCGGCCAGCCCCGCCGCCATCTTGGCCATCAGGTCGGCGGTGGCCGGCACCACCAGCACCAGGTCGGCCACGCGGGAGAGCTGGATATGGCCCATCTCCGCCTCTTTCGTCAGGTCGAAGAGATCGCGGTGCACCGCCTCGCCAGCCAGCGCCGAGACGCTCAGGGGGGTGACGAATTCCTCGGCCGCGCGGGTCATCACCGGGGTCACCGCAGCGCCGCGCTCGCGCAGCCGGCGGATCAGGTCGAGCCCCTTGTAGGCCGCGATCCCGCCGCCGATGATCATCAGTATCCGCTTGCCAGCCAACATCTCCGGCCCCCGCCCTTGCATCGCGCCCGACCCTACGGCGAGAGCGAGGACGCCCGCAAGGGCGGAAGAGCCACCCTACCGGAAGGCCGCACAGGGGTCATCGCGCGGCACCGACGGGGCAAAGACCACCGCGTCATGGCCGCCCTCCGGCACCACGCCGTCCTCGCCCTGCAGGAGCACGAAGACCCGCGCGTCGGGCGCCACCCGCGTCAGGAACCGCGGCAGGCCCCAGTCGCGCCGCGCGTGGCCATTGCCGGTGATCACCGCCACCGGCCCGCCGGTCTCCTGCAAGGCCAGCACCACCGCGCGCGCCAGACTGGCGTCGCGCAGCCGCTGCACCCTGACCATCGCCGGCAACATCTCCTGGGGCAACGTGCCGCAATGCGCCGCCTGCTGCAGCGCCTCTCGCGCCGCCTGTTCCGCCTCCGGCAGGTCAGACGTCAGGCCGTAGCGCGCCGCGTCTTTGCCAAAGACCGCCGCCACGCCCCTCTCCATGGCCGCCCGGGCCGCCGTGCGAGGCACCGCCGCGCCATAGACCCGTGCTTCGGGCGCCGCGGCAAAGATCGGCGCGTACATCGCAAATGCGGGCCAGCCGCTCGCCGCCCAGTCCAGCGCCGCGCCCAGCGCCGCCGCATCGCCGCGCAGCGCCGGCAGGGCACGAGCAGCCTGGGCCTCGGTCAGCATCTCGAACACCAGCGCCGCCGGGTCAATCTCGGCCACCCGCCGGGCCTGTTCCGCGTGATGCGCCGGGTTGTCATGTACCTCGCCCAGCACGAAGACGTCAAAAACCCCGGCTGCCAAGGCAACCGGGGTCAAACTCGTCAACAAGACAAGGATAAGACGCCTCATGCAAAGAATTCGTGAACTTCCTTGCTCTGGCCTTCCAGCGACTTGCGCATCTTCTGAAACGCCGCCGCCTCAAGCTGGCGCACCCGCTCCTTCGACAGGCTCAGCTCGGTGCCGAGGCTCTCCAGCGTCCGCGGCTTCTCGCGCAGCTTGCGCTCGCGGACGATAAAGCGTTCGCGCTCGTTCAGATCGCCCATCGCCGCCACCAGCCATTGCCGAAGCTGCTCGAGATCATGCTCCAGCTCGACCCGTTCGGCGGCCTGCGGGCAGTCATCCTCAAGCGTGTCGATCCATTCGCGGCCCTCGTCCTCGGTCGATTGCGTGGCGTTGAGCGAGAAATCCGAGCCCGACAGACGGCCTTCCATCATCTCGACATCTGCCAGCGGCACGCCGATTTCGGTGGCGATCTTGTGGCGCATCTGATTGCGGTCCAGATCGCCACCCTCGGCCGCGGCCTCGCGCTCGATCCGCGCCTGCACCCGACGCAGGTTGAAAAACAGCGATTTCTGCGACGAGGTGGAGCCGGTGCGCACCATCGACCAGTTGCGCATCACGTAGTCCTGGATCGAGGCCTTGATCCACCAGACCGCGTAGGTCGAAAACCGCACGCCGCGATCGGGGTCGAACTTGTCGGCCGCCTTCATCAGGCCAAGGCCCGCTTCCTGGATCAGGTCGTTCATCGGCGCGCCATAGCGGCGGAACTTAGACGCCATCGAGATCGCGAGGCGCATATAGGCGGTGATCAGCCGGTGCAGGGCGACCTCGTCGCGCTCGTCCCGCCAGGCGTAGGCCAGCTTGAGTTCGGTCTCGGCGTCCAGCAATTCGGCTTTCATGGCCGCGCGGGACAGTGTTCTGTCATCTAGTGCGTCGAGTGCCATTTTCTATCCCCACGTTTCCGTCGTTGTCTGGTTTCGAACACCTCAGGTACGGATGCGGTTCCGCTCGCGATCAAAATTCCTGCGAAAAAGTTAGATTTTCCACAGCGCCGCCCTAGGTGCGGGATGTCACGGACCGTGATGCCAAAGCCCACAAATGGTTGTTGGACAAGGCAAAACCCGCGCCGTAGCCTCGCTTGCATGACAGACAAGCTCCATATCGGCGATTACGCCTATTCCAGCTGGTCGCTGCGCGGCTGGCTGCTGTATCACCGTTTCGATATCCCCTGCCGGGTCGCGGTGGTGGACTTCAACCAGACCGACAGCGTCGCCGCGCAGCTGGCCTTGCCGCCGGCCCGGACCGTGCCCTGCGCCGCGTTCGCAACCGGTGGCCTGGCGTGGGACTCGCTGGCGCTGGCCGAGGAACTCGCCAGCCGCCACCCCGACGCCGGTCTCTTGCCACAGGAGCCAGATGTGCGCGCCATCGCGCGGTCCCTGGCTGCCGAGATGCACTCCGGCTTTTCCACCCTGCGCGGCCTCTGCCCGATGAACCTGCGGCTGGCCTATTCCGGCGTCCCGGTGCCCGAGGCCCTGGCGGCCGATCTCGCCCGGATCGAGGAGCTCTGGGCCTTTGCCCTCGCCCGCTCCGGCGGCCCCTGGCTCTGCGGCGCCTACTCCGTCGCCGACGCCTTCTATGCTCCGGTCGCCGCCCGCATCGCCGGCTACAATTTGCCGGTGGGCGAGACCTCAGCGGCCTATGTTGCCCGCCACCTCGCCGACCCGGCCTTCCGCCGGTTCCGCGCCATGGGGCTGGTGCACGGCGCCACGCTCGACCGCTACGCTCAGGACCACGCGACGCGGCCTTGGCCGGGCCCGCCGCCCGAACCGGCAGAGCCCGTCGCCGCCGGCCCCTCGGTCAATGACCGCTGCCCCTATTCCGGCCAAGCGGTGCGCCACTACCTGCGCTTCCGCGGTCGCACCTGGGGTGTCTGCAATGCCTTTTGCCGCGACAAGACCGTCGCCGATCCCACTGCCTGGCCGCGGTTCATCGCCATGGTCGAGGCCGCGCAGTAACCATTTGCGGACTGCGTTAACCCTTCCTCAACCCTTGCCACTGCACCGTGGCCCCCGGAGTTCAAGCTCAAGGAGGGGACATGGTCGCGCGCGCCTACACGGTGGCCTTCGAGGGGGTCACGGCCCGCCCGGTCGAGGTGCAATGCGCCATCACCGCCGGGCTGCCCGCCTTCTCCATCGTCGGCCTGCCCGACAAGGCGGTGTCCGAGGCGCGCGACCGGGTGCGCACGGCGCTGTCGTCGATGTCGATTGCGCTGCCCTCCAAGCGGATCACCGTCAATCTCTCGCCCGCCGACCTGCCCAAGGAAGGCTCGCATTTCGACCTGCCGATTGCACTCGGCCTGCTCGCCGCGCTCGAGATCATCCCCGAGGAAGAGGTCGGCCGCATCGTCGCCCTGGGCGAGCTGTCGCTTGACGGCGGGTTGGTGCCGGTGATCGGCGCCCTGCCCGCCGCCATGGCCGCCGCCGAGGAGGGCCGCACCCTGCTCTGCCCCCGCGCCTCCGGCCCCGAGGCCGCCTGGGTCGGGGCCACCGAGGTGATCGGCGCCGCGACCCTGGCCTGCGTGGTGCGCCATCTCACCGGTCAGTCGCCGCTGCCGCCGGCCGAGCCCGGCGAGGTGCACGCCAGCCCCGAGGGTCGCGACCTGCGTGACGTGCGCGGCCAGGAACGCGCCAAGCGCGCCCTCGAGATCGCAGCCGCCGGGCGGCATCACCTGCTGATGGTCGGCACGCCCGGGTCCGGCAAGTCGATGCTGGCCGCCCGCCTGCCCTCGATCCTGCCCGACCTCTCCGCCGCCGAGGCGCTCGAGACCTCGATGATCCACTCCCTCGCCGGGCTGCTGGACGAGGGCGGCATCTCGCGCGCGCGGCCCTTCCGCGAGCCGCATCACACCGCCTCGATGGCCGCCATCGTCGGCGGCGGCCGCGGCGCCCGGCCGGGCGAGATCAGCCTGGCCCACAACGGCGTGCTCTTCATGGACGAATTCCCCGAATTTCCCCGCACCGTTCTGGAAACCCTGCGCCAGCCGATCGAGACCGGCGAGGTCATGGTGGCGCGCGCCAATGCGCATGTGAAATACCCCTGCCGCTTCATGCTGGTGGCCGCCGCCAACCCCTGCAAATGCGGCTACCTGCCCGACCCCGCGCGCGCCTGCGCCCGGGTGCCGCAATGCGGCGAGGACTACATGGGCCGCATCTCGGGGCCGCTGATGGACCGGTTCGATCTGCGCGTCGACGTGCCGCCAGTGTCGTTCGCCGACCTCGACCTGCCAGAAAGCGGCTGCAGCTCGGCCGAGGTCGCCGCCCGCGTCGCCACCGCGCGCGATCTGCAGACGGCGCGCTACGCCACGCTCGACGACACCCGCGTCAATGCCGACATCCAAGGCGAGGCGCTCGAGGCCTTTGCCACGCCCGATTCCGAGGGCCGCGCGCTGCTGCTCACCGCGGCCAACCGCTTCGGCCTTTCGGCGCGCGGCTATCACCGGGTGTTGCGGGTGGCGCGGACGATCGCCGATCTCGCCGGCTCGGACGGCATCCACCGCCCGCATGTCGCCGAGGCGCTCAGCTACCGGCTGCTCGGGGCGAAAGACGCCTGATCCACAGCGCCAGGGCGCGCAGGCTGGCGCGGCCTTCGGGCAGCAGGGTGTGCATGAGCGGCCAAACATGCGGCAGGCCGGTGGCGATGGTCTCGGTGACCGCTCCCCCCTTGGCGCGCAGCCGGGCCGACATCCTGAGGGTGTCATCGCGCAGAATCTCGTCCTCGGAAGCGGTCAGCCAGACCGGCGGCGCGCCGGTAAAATCGGCCGCCAGCGGCGAGGCCCGCCGGTCGCGCGGGTCGGCCCCCTGAAGGTACATCCCGGCAACTTCGTGGCAGCGCGCGGCCGGCAGGATCACGTCGCTGCGTGCATTGGTGCGGATGCTGGCACCGGAGCAGGTCATGTCGGTCAGCGGCGAAAAGGCAAACGCCCCCAGAGGCTTGGGCAGGCCCTGTGCAAGGATTTCCGCCAGCACCGCCAGTGCCAGACCACCACCCGCACTGTCACCGCCCAGCACCACGCCGCCAGGATGGTCGATCACCGCGCAGTAGCTGGCGAGGGCATCGTCGAAGGCCGCGGGAAAGGCGTGCTCCGGGGCCAGCCGGTAGTCCGGCAGCAGCGCCGGGCACTCGGCCAGCCGCGCCAGATGCGCCAGCATGGCACGATGGGTGCGCGGCGCGCCAAAGACATATCCGCCGCCATGGAAGTAGAGCAGCAGCGGCCCGGGTCGCGCCGGATCGACCCTGGTGGCCGGGCGTCCGGCGACCTCACAAGCCTCGAATACCGCGCCGCGCGGCGGCCAGAAGACCAGCCGCGCATTGCACGCGAAGGCGCGGCGCAGGGTCTCGGGGTCGGTGGCGCGGGCCAACCGGCGCCGCTCCGTCACCCGCAGCCAGGGGTTGAGGAGCCGGCGCGCCAGGCTCACCCCAGCTTCGCCTCGATTGCCTGCCAGATTTTCTCGGCAACGTTGATGCCGTCGAAACGCTCGAGCTCCTGGATGCCGGTGGGCGAGGTGACGTTGATCTCGGTCAGGTAGTCGCCGATCACGTCGATGCCGACAAAGACCTGGCCCTTCTCGCGCAAGAGCGGCCCGATCCGGTCGCAGATCTCGCGGTCGCGCTCGGTCAGCCCGACTTTCTCGGGACGTCCGCCGACATGCATGTTCGACCGGGTCTCGCCCTTGGCCGGCACCCGGTTGATCGCGCCCGCCGGCACGCCGTCGACCAGGATCACCCGCTTGTCGCCCTTGGTGACATCCGGAAGGTATTTCTGCACGATCAGCGGCTCGCGCGAGAAGCTGGCAAAGAGTTCGTGCAGCGAGGCCAGGTTGCCATCGGCCTGCGCCAGCTTGAACACCCCGGCGCCGCCATTGCCGTAAAGGGGCTTGAGGATGATGTCGCCGTGCCGCTCGCGGAAATCGCGCAGGGTCTGCAGATCGCGGGCGATGGCGGTGGGCGGTGTCAGGTCGGGGAAGTCGAGCACCAGAAGCTTCTCGGGGTAATTGCGCACCCAGAAGGGATCGTTGACCACAAGCGCCTTGCCCTTCAGCCGATCGAGCAGATGGGTCAGGGTGATGTAATGCATGTCAAACGGAGGGTCCTGGCGCAGCCAGATGACGTCGAAGTCTGCCAGGTCGACCTCGCGCAGGGGGCCGAGCTCGGCATGGTCGCCCTGCACCCGCCGCACCTTGAGGTCATGACCGCGGGCGGTGATCCGCCCCTCCTGATAGGCCAGTTGGTCGGGCAGGTAGTAGAACAGCTCATGCCCCCGCGCCTGCGCCTCTTCGGCCAGGCGGAACGTGCTGTCGGCGTTGATATCCACGGCCCCGATCGGGTCCATCTGAAAGGCGATTTTCATGGGCTGTCCCTGCTGATGTCCGCCCCCTACATGGCCCATGGCCGGAGCGGGTTCAATGCCGCAGGTGCCGCCGGTCAATAGCCCAGAAGCGCGCCTTCCAGGATCTCGATCCGCCCCTGTCCGTCGACCAGCGCGGCATCGAACCGGGTTTCGCTGTCGAGCCCGGCAGGGCAATCGCCGAGGAATTCCTGCGCCGCCATATGGATGCGCGTCACCTGCCGGGGCGAGATGCGGGCCAGCGCGCTGTCGAAATCGCGTGCCGTCTTGACCTCGACAAAGACGTAGCCGCCGCCGCGGTCGGCAAACACCAGGTCGATCTCGCCGCCCTTGCCGCGCCATCGGCAGGCGATCTGCACATAGCCCGCCGCAAGATAGCGCCGCGCCACCGAGGCCTCGGCGCTGGTGCCGGCAAGATGGTTGCGCTGGCTGCGCCGGGCGCGCGTGGCGCCCGCGTCGGCATATCCGAAATCAAGTGGCATTCCCGGCCCCTCCGGTCCTTACTCTTTGGTCAAGCCTAGGGCCATTTGGTAAACAATTCGTTTCTTCTGACCAAATCCCTTGGCCACCACATCCGCCGCATCGCGCACCGACATGGTTTCGAGCGCCGTGCGCAGGGCTGTCTCGATGTCTTCCGCGCTGTCGGCCTGCGTCACGCCTTTGCCGATCACCACCACGAATTCGCCGCGCGGCTCGGTCTCGGCCAGCCGCTCCGCCAGCGCGCCCAAGGGCGCGCGCACCACCTCCTCGAACTTCTTGGTCAGCTCGCGACAGGCCGCCGCGGGCCGGTCGGCCCCCAGCACGTCGCGCGCATCGGCCAGCATCGCCGCCACCCGGCGGGGCGATTCGTAGAACACCAGCGTCGCCGCCACATCCGCCACCTCCTCAAGCGCCCGACGCCGCGCCGCGCCCGAGGACGGCAGGAAGCCCGCGAACAGGAACCTGTCGGTCGGCAGCCCGGCCACGTTGAGCGCCGCGAGCACCGCCGAAGCGCCAGGTGCCGCCAAGACCGGCGCGCCAGCCTCGGCCGTGGCGCGGGCCAGGTCGAACCCCGGGTCCGAGATCAGCGGCGTGCCGGCCTCGGAGGCATAGGCCACCGACTGCCCCTCGGCCAGCGCCGCCAGCAGCCCGGGGCGCACCTTGTCGCCGTTGTGCTCGTGGTAGGCGCGGATCTGGCGGCCGTCCAGCGCCACACCGTGCAGTTCCAGCAGACGGCGCAGCGCCCGGGTGTCCTCGGCGGCCAGCACATCGGCGCCGGCCAGGATATCCAGCGCCCGCAGGGTGATGTCGCGGGCATTGCCGATCGGCACCGCCACGAAATAGAGCCCGCCCGGCAGCTTACGGGCGTCTCTCTGCCACTTCTGACCCTCTGTCACATTCGCCACTGGACCCGCCTCGCTCTGTGTTTATTATCGCGGCGAACCGCACGGCCCCCGCCGCGCCACCCAACCGCGAAGTGAGATAGACCATGTTTGCCGTTTTGTCTGCCGCCCGCAAGCGGCTGCGCCTGCCCCGTTTTGCCCGCAGCCTGGCTGCCAGTGTCGGACTGATCGCGCTCGCCGCCTGTGAGCCGGTCCAGCTTGGCGATCTCGGCGGCGGCGGTGGCCAGCGCATCGACACCAGCCAGCCGGTGCCGGTGGCGCTGCTGATCCCGAAAAGCGATGCCGGCGCCGGTGCCGTGGCCCGGGCGCTGGAAAACGCCGCCAGGCTGGCGGTGGCCGATCTCGGCACGGTCCGGATCGACCTGCGGGTCTATGACACCGCCGGCAATGCCGCCACCGCCGCCGCACAGGCGCAAAAGGCGGTGGATGCGGGTGCCAAGATCATCCTCGGGCCGCTGTTTGGCGAGGCCGCCAATGCGGTCGGCGTGCAGGTGGCCGATGACAACGTCAACGTGCTGAGCTTTTCCAACAACCCGTCGATTGCCGGCGGCAATGTCTTCGTGCTCGGCGCGACCTTTCGCAATACCGCCAACCGGCTGATGGGCTTTGCCGCCGAGCAGGGCAAGCAGACGGTCACCGTGGTTTACCCCAACAACGTCGAAGGCCAGTTCGGCAAGGCGGCGATCGAGGCTGCGGCCGGCACCAGCGGCATTCAGGTGGTGGCCTCAGAAGGGTTCGACTTCTCGCAGCAGGGGGTCATCGCCGCCATGCCGCGGATCAGCGCCGCGGCGCGGCAATCCGATGCGGTCTTCCTGACCTCGAACGCCGCCGGCGCGCTGCCGCTGCTGGTGCAGCTGCTGCCGGAGAACGGCATCGGCCCGGACACCACGCAATACATCGGCCTCGGCCGCTGGGACGTGCCGGCGCAGACCCTGGCGCTGCCCGGCGTTCAGGGCGGCTGGTTCGCCCTGCCAGACCAGTCGCGCACCGCGAGCTTCACCTCGCGCTACCAGGCAGCCTACGGCTCGGCGCCGCACCCGCTGGCCGGACTCGGCTTTGACGGCATTGCCGCCATCGGCGCGCTGGTCGGTGCCGGCAAGTCCGATGCGCTGACCGCCCGCGCGCTGACCCAGACCTCGGGCTTCCAGGGCACCGGCGGCGTCTTCCGCCTGCTGCCCGATGGCACAAACGAACGCGCATTGGCGGTGGCCACCGTGCGCGGCAACAAGGTGGTGATACTTGACCCAGCGCCCAATCGATTTGGCAGAGCCGGCTTCTGAGCCGGTCGATACGACACGACTTGAAACCATGCTGATCTGCCCCGCGGCGCGCATCTTCGATGCCGCCGCGGTTGCGGATCTGATGACCGGCTACGACGGCGCCCCGGCCGAGTTCCGCAAGGCGCTGGTCGGGCGGCTGCTGCAGATGCGCAAGTCCGGCATGACCACAATTGCCGAGGCGCTGCGCGCCCGGCCGCTCGAGGCGGAGGCCGCCAAGCGCAGCTATACCTGGCTGACCGACCAGCTGGTGCTGACCGCCTGGCGTGCGGCGACCGATCTGCTGCATCCGCTGTCCAATCCGACCGATGGCGAACGCCTGGCGCTGATCGCCGTCGGCGGCTATGGCCGTGGCGAGATGGCGCCTTATTCCGACGTCGACCTGCTGTTCCTGACCCCCTACAAGATCACCTCCTGGGCCGAGAGCGTGATCGAATCGATGCTCTACATCCTCTGGGACCTGCGGCTCAAGGTCGGCCATTCCTCGCGCACCATCCGTGACTGCCTGCGCCTCGGGGCCGAGGATTTCACCATCCGCACCGCGCTTCTGGAACACCGGCTGCTGGCCGGCGACGCGCGGCTGGCCGACGACCTGGCGCGGCGGCTGAAGAAGGACCTCTTCATGGGCTCCGAGCGCGAGTTCGTCGAAGCCAAGCTCGAGGAACGCGACGCCCGGCACGAAAAGCAGGGCGGCCAGCGCTACATGGTCGAGCCCAACGTCAAGGAGGGCAAGGGCGGGCTGCGCGACCTGCAATCGCTCTACTGGATTGCCAAATACGTCCACCATGTCGGCCATTCCAGCGATCTGGTCCGCCTCGGCGTGTTCGAGCCCGAAGAATATCAGAGCTTTGCCCGCGCCGAGACCTTTCTCTGGGCGACCCGCTGTCACCTGCACCTGGTGGCCGGCCGTCCGCAGGAGCAACTGACCTTCGACCTGCAGGTCGAGGTCGCCGCCGCCATGGGCTATCAGGACACCGGCGGACGCCGGGCGGTCGAGCATTTCATGCAGGACTTCTTCCTGCACGCCACCGAGGTCGGCGACCTGACCCGCATCTTCCTGACCGCGCTGGAGGCCGATCACACCAAGGGCCCGGCGCTGCTCGAGCGGATCTTCAGCCGCAAGACCAAGGTCAAGGAGGGCTACAAGGTCACCCACGGGCGGCTGGCCATCGCCGACGAGGCGGCGTTCCTGTCGGACAAGCTCAACATGCTGCGGCTGTTCGAGGAGGCGCTGCGCTCTGATCTGCTGATCCACCCGCACGCCATGCGGCTGGTGAAATCCAACCTGCAGCTGATCGACGACGGCATGCGCCGCGACCCGGCGGCCAACAAGCTGTTTCTCGACCTGCTGCTGAAGCACGGCAACCCCGAGCGGGCGCTGCGGCGGATGAACGAGCTTGGCGTGCTGGCGGCTTTCATCCCGGAATTCGCGCCGATCGTGGCGATGATGCAGTTCAACATGTACCATCATTACACGGTGGACGAACACACCATCCAGGTGATCCACCACCTGGCCGAGATCGAGCGCGGCGAGCTGGGCGAGGAGCTGCCGGTCTCGACCGAGATTATCGAGACCGGGCTCAATCGCAAGGTGCTCTACGTGGCGCTGCTGCTGCATGACATCGGCAAGGGGCGCGACGAGGACCATTCGATCCTCGGCGCCCGGATCTCGCGGATCGTGGCGCCGCGGCTGGGGCTCAGCCGCAAGGACAGCGAGACGGTCGAATGGCTGGTGCGCTATCACCTGCTGATGTCCGACATGGCGCAGAAACGCGATATCGCCGATCCACGCACGGTGCGCGACTTTGCCAAGGCGGTAAAGACGGTGGACCGGCTCAACCTGCTTTGCGTGCTGACGGTCTGCGACATCCGCGGGGTCGGCCCCGGCACCTGGAACAACTGGAAGGCGGCGCTCCTGCGCGCGCTTTATCGCCAGACCCGCCGCGCACTCGAGGACGGCATGGAGGCGCTCAACCGCGAGAACCGCGGCACCGAGGCCAAGAAGGCCCTGCACGCGGCGCTCAAGGCCTGGCCGGCGAAGGACCTCAAGGCCGAGAAGGGCCGGCACTACGCGCCCTATTGGCAGGGTCTGCATGTCACCGCGCATGTGGTCTTTGCCAACCTGCTGCGCGAGCTCGGCGATGACGAGATCGCCATCGACGTCCACCCCGACGAGGAGCGCGACGCCACCCGGGTCTGCTTTGCGATGGCCGATCACCCCGGCATCTTCAGCCGGATGTGCGGCGCGCTGTCGCTGGTTGGCGCCAATGTGGTGGACGCGCGGACCTTCACCACCAAGGACGGTTTCGCCACCGCCGCCTTCTGGATCCAGGACGCCGAGGGTGCGCCCTACGAGACTGCCAAATTGCCGCGGATGCGGGCGATGATCCACAAGACGCTGATGGGCGAGGTGGTCACCGGCGAGGCGATCAAGTCGCGCGACAAGATCAAGAAGCGCGAGCGCGCCTTCCGGGTGCCGACGCATATCACCTTCGACAACGACGGCTCGGAGATTTACACCATCATCGAGGTCGACACCCGCGACCGCCCCGGGCTGCTCTATGACCTCACGCGGACGCTGGCCAACACCAACGTCTATATCTCCTCGGCGGTGATCGCGACCTATGGCGAGCAGGTGGTGGACAGCTTCTACGTCAAGGACATGTTCGGTCTGAAGTTCCACGCGCCTTCGAAACAGAAGGCGCTGGAGCGCAAGCTGCGCGAGGCGATCGCCAAGGGCGCGGAACGGGCGGTGTCCTGAACCGCGCGCCGGGCCTGACCCGGGGCCTCTCGGTGGGTCAGGCGTCACCGCCACCCGCGGCGCAGGGCACCTGCGCCTGCGGGAGCAAACAACCCAGGTCGGCCCCCCGCAGCGCGGCGACCGGCGCAAGCCAAGCAGCCGTAAGACCTCGGGACGGCACCGTCCTGAACTCAGCACCGCCGCCGTCCCGGCCCTCGCGCCGGGACCTCTCCGCCCAACTTCGGGCCGAGAGGCTCCGGATCAGGTCCGGCGCGCACGACGCTCAGGACACCCGGCGCTCACCCATCCTTGCGGATTGCCGCGTTCTTCGGATCATAGGGCGCATCGCAGGTCACCACGGCCTCCCAGAGCTGGCCCTGCATCCGCACCTTCAGACGGGTCCCCTCCTCCGCCAGCTCGGGTCGCACATAGCCCATGCAGATCGACTGGCCGAAGGCCACCGAATACCCCCCCGAGGTCAGCCGCCCGACCTTCTCACCGTCGAGATAGAGCGCCTCGCGGCCCCAGGGATCGGCATCCTCCGGCCCGTCGATCAGCAGCGTGCAGCATTTCGACCGCACGCCCAGCGCCTGCATCGCCGCCTTGCCGCGGAAATCCTTGCTGAGATCGACGAACCGCGGCAGATCGGCCTCCAACGGCGTCGCATCCCGGCCCAGCTCGGTGCCGAAGGCGCGATATGACTTTTCCTGCCGCAGCCAGTTCTGTGCCCGCGCGCCCACCAGTTTCAGCCCGTGGTTGGTGCCTGCCGCCTCGAGCAGGTCGAAGAGGTAATTCTGCATCTCGATCGGATGGTGCAGCTCCCACCCCAGCTCGCCGGTATAGGCCACCCGGATCGCCATCACCGGGCACATCCCCAGCTCGATCCGGCGCATCGACAGCCAGGGAAACCGCGCGTTGCCGAGCGCGGTGTCGGGCGCGGCGTCCTTGATCACGTCCCGCAGCAGAGCCCGTGATTTCGGCCCTGCGACAGCAAACACCCCCCATTGCGTGGTGACATCCTGCACCAGCACCAACTGGCCGGTCCGCGCCATGAACGCCTCGGCCGACTTGCGCAGGTAATCGCCGTCATAGTCGGTCAGCGCCCCCGCCGAGACCAGGTAGTAGTCGTCCTCGCCGCGGCGCACGATGGTGTATTCAGTGCGCGTCGTACCGGCCTCGGTCAGCGCATAGGTCAGGTTGATGCGGCCGACCTTGGGCAGCCTGTTGGTGGTGAACCAGTCGAGGAACCCGGTCGCGCCCGCGCCGGTGACCGCGTGCTTGGTAAAGGCCGAGGCATCGATCAGCCCGACGCCCTCGCGCACCGCCTTCGCCTCCTCCACCGCATATTGCCACCAGCCGCCGCGGCGGAAGCTGCGCGCATCGTGGTCAAAACTCTCTGGCGCATCCAGCGGCCCGAAGTAATTGGGCCGCTCGAAACCGTTGACACAGCCGAACTGCGCGCCCCGCGCCTTCATCCGGTCATAGCAGGGCGCGGTGCGCAGCGGCCGGCAGGCCTCGCGCTCTTCGTCGGGGTGGTGCAGGATATAGACGTGCTCGTAGCACTCCTCGTTCTTGCGCGCGGCATATTCGGTGGTCATCCAGGACCCGTAGCGTTTGGGGTCGAGGCTCGCCATGTCGATCTCGGCCTCGCCGTCCACCATCATCTGCGCCAGGTAGTGCCCGGTGCCCCCCGCCGCGGTGATGCCGAAGCTGAAGCCTTCCGCCAGCCACATGTTGCGCAGGCCGGGCGCCGGGCCGACCAGCGGGTTGCCGTCCGGGGTGTAGCAGATCGGGCCGTTGAAATCGTCCTTCAGCCCCACCGTCTCGGAGGACGGAATGCGGTGGATCATCGACATGTATTCCTCCTCGATCCGGTCGAGATCGAGCGGAAAGAGGTCGGCGCGAAAGCTCTCTGGCACGTCATAAAGGAACCGCGCCGGCGCACCGCGCTCATAGGGCCCGAGAATCCAGCCCTTGCGCTCCTCGCGGACGTACCACTTGGCGTCGGCATCGCGCAGCACCGGGTGCTCGGGGTTGGCGGCGCGCCACTCGGCCAGCGCCGGGTCGGGCTCGGTGACGATATACTGGTGCTCCACCGGAATGGCAGGGATCTTCAGCCCCAAGAGCCGCGCGGTACGCTGCGCGTGGTTGCCGGTGGCGGTGACCACATGCTCGGCGGTGATCACCTGCTGTTCGTCGGACGTCACAAGGTTGCCGCCCTTCTCGACCATCTTCGTCACCGTGACACGCCACTCCGCGCCGGTCCACGCGTAGCCGTCCACCTGCCAGCGCCGCTCGATGCTGACGCCGCGCTGCCGCGCGCCCTTGGCCATCGCCTGTGTCACATCGGCCGGATTGATGTAGCCGTCGGTCGGGTGATAGAGCGCGCCCTTCAGGTCCTCGGTCCGCACCAGCGGCCAGCGCTCCCGGATCTGGTCGGGGGTCATCCACTCGTAGGGAATGCCCACGGTCTCGGCCGTCGAGGCATAGAGCGCGAATTCGTCCATCCGCGCGTCCGATTGCGCCATCCGCAGGTTGCCCACCACGTAGAAGCCGGCGTTGAGCCCGGTCTCCTCCTCCAGCGTCTTGTAGAACTTCACCGAGTGGTCGTGGATGTGGCTGGTGGCATAGCCCATGTTGAACAGCGGCAAGAGCCCGGCGGCGTGCCAGGTGCTGCCGGAGGTCAGCTCGTCGCGTTCCAGCAGCATCACGTCGGACCAGCCGGCGCGGGCCAGGTGATAGGCGATCGAGGTGCCGACGGCACCGCCGCCGACGACAAGCGCTTTTACATGGGTCTTCATGGCGGGCTCACTCCTGCAGGGCTCTGCCCCCGTGGATAGCGCCCCGCGCGCCGCGCCGCAAAACCAGCCCGACCAGTGAAGGCGGGAAAGCGACATTCGTCTCCCTGCCCTTCGGTCCGCTGCGTTTCCGGTGCGCAATTCTCCCGGCGGCGCGCCCAACCGCTGCTGGAACCTGAAGTGCGTCGACATGCCACCGCCCCGGGCCAGCCCGGCACAGTGGCTGGCCTTGCCGCCACGCGGGACCTTTACTTCGGGCGACGCCTCGCCGGTGTCCTGTCCCTAACCCAGCTGGGCAAGGAACCGGTTCCAGGCGCTCTCGGCCGCCTGCAAAACTGCCGCCTCCAGGTCTTGCGGGACACGAGGCAGACAGCGAGCGCGATCTCGGCAAACGCCATCTTGGGTAGGACAGGCATGACAACGCTCGGACTGGCTGAAACCCTGACGGTGATACCGGGCAAATCCGGCGGCTCTGTAAATATCGCCGGCCGTCCCTGCGGCCCACGCGCCGAGACCAGCCCCCCGCACCCGACACTCACCGGCGCGCCACCCGGCTGATTTGCCGCGCGTTAACTTTGTCTGAAGGACCGCATCGCCGGGGTCGTGAGCCCGCCCTGCGCCCCGTGCTCCCCATATTTATCCACAGGGTGAAAATGGGTCACAGTCCGCGGCGTCATTGTCAAAAACAGGCAAATTTGCCCGCTTTTGGATCAGGGATTCCGGCGTTTCCTGCAGATACCGAACATTATCGCCGCTCCCTGGGCCAGCGCCCCACGCCCGGTGTCCGCGCGAAACGTCGCGTTCTGGCAGAAAGGCGCTGATCCGGGCCAGCTTGCCCTTTCGCAGGTGAGAGCGCCTGCGTATAAGCGATTTGGCCGTGATCTGGTGCAGAGTCGCGGCCGTCATGTTTTGTGACATCCTCGATCTTCTGCACCAAGGCAAAGGCGCACCTCGAAATGTTCTCACTGTCAGATTTGACCGGTATGTTTTCCGCCGACATGGCCATCGACCTCGGCACGGCCAATACTCTGGTCTACGTCAAGGGCAAGGGCGTGGTGCTGGCGGAACCCTCCGTGGTGGCCTATCACGTCAAGGACGGGGTCAAGAAGGTGCTCGCCGTCGGCGAGGACGCCAAGCTGATGCTCGGCCGCACACCCGGCAGCATCGAGGCGATCCGGCCGATGCGCGAAGGGGTGATTGCCGATTTCGACACCGCCGAAGAGATGATCAAGCATTTCATCCGCAAGGTGCATAAGCGCTCGACCTTTTCCAAACCCAAGATCATCGTCTGCGTGCCGCATGGCGCGACCCCGGTGGAAAAACGTGCCATTCGCCAGTCGGTGCTCTCGGCCGGCGCCCGCAAGGCCGGGCTGATCGCCGAGCCGATTGCCGCCGCCATCGGTGCCGGCATGCCGATCACCGATCCCACCGGCAACATGGTGGTCGATATTGGCGGTGGCACCACCGAGGTGGCGGTGCTGAGCCTCGGCGACATCGTCTATGCCCGCTCGGTCCGTGTCGGTGGCGACCGGATGGACGAGGCGATCGTGAACTACCTGCGCCGCCAGCAGAACATCCTCGTCGGCGAGAGCACTGCCGAGCGTATCAAGACCTCGATCGGCACCGCACGGATGCCCGACGACGGCCGCGGCGCGACCATGCGGGTGCGGGGCCGCGATCTGCTGAACGGCGTGCCGAAGGAAACCGAGGTGACCCAGGCCCAGGTGGCCGAGGCGCTGTCGGAACCGGTTCAGGCGATCTGCGAGGCGGTGATGACCGCGCTGGAGACCACGCCGCCGGATCTCGCCGCCGATATCGTCGACCGCGGCGTGATGCTGACCGGCGGCGGCGCACTGCTGGGCGATCTCGACCTGGCGCTGCGCGAGCAGACCGGGCTGGCGGTGTCGATCGCCGACGAGAGCCTGAATTGCGTGGCGCTCGGCACCGGCAAGGCGCTGGAATACGAGAAACAGCTGCGCCACGCCATCGACTACGACAGCTGAGCGGGCGGCGCGGGCACCCCCCACCCTACAGCCAAACGTGATGCGGCGGCGTCTGGATTGCGCCGGCCAGACCGTGATATGACCGACTGACCCAGAGACCGGAGACGCCGCGTTGGCCAGAGATCGCGCGCATCACGAGGATTATGCGACCCCGCTCCGGCGGCTGGTGACCTTCGTGGTGCTGCTCTGCCTGATTGGCCTGTTCATCTTCTGGCGGATCGACAGCCCGCGGGTCGAACGTTTTCGCGCCCAGGTGATCGACCGGGTTATGCCGGGCTTTTCCTGGGCGATGGCGCCGGTCACCGCCACGGTCAATCTGATGCGCGATTTCCAGTCCTACCAGTCGCTCTATGCCCAGAACCAGGAACTGCGCCGCGAGCTGCAGCAGATGAAGAGCTGGAAGGAGGCCGCCCTGCAACTCGAGCAGGAGAACGCCCGGCTGCTCGATCTCAACAACGTCCGCCTCGATCCGCAGCTGACCTATGTCACCGGCGTGGTGCTGGCCGACTCGGGTTCGCCCTTCCGGCAGTCGCTGCTGCTCAACGTCGGCCACCGCGACGGCATCCAGGACGGCTGGGCGGCGATGGACGGGCTGGGCCTCGTCGGTCGGATCTCCGGCGTGGGCGAGCGCACGGCCCGGGTCATCATGCTCACCGACACCTCCTCCAAGGTGCCGGCGCTGATCCAGCCTTCGGGGCAAAAGGCGCTGGTGGTGGGCGACAATTCCATGGTGCCGCCGATCGACTTTCTCGAGGATGCCGACCAGGTGCGCCCGGGCGACCGGGTGATCACCTCCGGCGATGCCGGCGTGCTGCCGCCGGGGCTGGTGATCGGCCAGGTCGCCAAGGATCCCGGAGGGCGGCTCAGGGTGCGGCTCTCGGCCGATATCGAGCGGCTCGAGTTCCTGCGCGTGCTGCGCGATCACGGCACCCCGGCGGTCGATGGCGCCGGCGATCTGGTGGTGCCGCCAGCGATCCCCGACGACCTGGCCGAAGAGGCGCCGCTGCCGCCAGAGGAGGCCGCCGATGGCTGACAACACCGCCTCGCGGCTCTGGCTGATGCGCCTGACCTTCCTGGCGCTGGCGCTCACCACCGTCTTCTTCCGCCTGCTGCCGCTCGACACCGGGCCGGTGCGCTGGCCGGCGCCCGACGTGCTGCTGGCGCTCTGCCTCGCCTGGTCGCTGCGGCGGCCGGATTACGTACCGGTCACGTTCGTCGCCGCGGCGATCCTGCTCACCGATTTCTTCTTTCAGCGCCCGCCGGGGCTGATGGCGGCGCTGGTCGTGATGGCCTGCGAGGCGGTGCGCAAGCGCGGGCCGGGGCTGCGCGATGCGGGCTTTCTGGCCGAGCTGATCCTCGTCGCGCTCACCATCCTGGCCGTGGCGCTGGCCTACCGGGTGGCGCTGACCGTCTTCATGCTGCCGCGGCCGCTTCTGGGGATGTCGCTCTTGCAGGTGCTCTTTACCGTGGCCATCTACCCTGTGGTGGCGCTGGCCTCCGAGTGGCTGCTCGGGGTGCGCGCCCGCACCAATGCCGAACTCGCCGCCGGGAGGATGACATGAGACGCCCGCCCAGGGACACGCTGGAAAGCGCCCGCAAGGTCAGCCGCCGCGGCCTCGTGGTCGGCGGCTTGCAGGCCGGGTTCGTCGGTCTGCTGGGCTGGCGGATGCGGCACATGCAGGTCGACCAGGCCGACCAGTTCCGCTTTCTCGCCGAGGAAAACCGCATCAACATCCGGCTGATCCCGCCGGCGCGCGGCGAGATCTTTGATCGCAACGGCATCGCCGTCGCCGCCAATGCCCCGGCCTACCGCATCACCATGGTGCGCGAGGATGCCGGCGATATCGACGCTGTGCTCGAAAGCCTGGGCCAGCTGGTCGATCTCGATCCAGAAGAGGTCGAACGCGCCCGCGCCGAGATGAAGCGCTCGGCGCCCTTCCTGCCGGTCACCATCGCCGACCGGGTCAGCTGGGAGGACATCTCCCGCGTTGCCGTCAACGGCCCTGCCCTGCCCGGCGTCACCCCCGAGGTCGGCCTGTCGCGGCACTATCCCCTGCGCCACGACCTGGCGCATGTGGTGGGCTATGTCGGCCCGGTGTCCGAACGCGACCTGTCGCGCTACGAGGACCCGCCGCCGCTGCTGCGCATTCCGCGGTTCCAGATCGGCAAGGTCGGCGTCGAGACCAAGCTCGAGGAGGTGCTGCGCGGCGAGGCCGGCGCCAAGCGGGTCGAGGTCAACGCCGTCGGCCGGGTGATGCGCGAGCTCGACCGCCGCGAGGGCACCTCTGGGGCGACCGTGCAGCTGACCATCGACAGCAAGCTGCAGAACTACACCGCAGCCCGGCTGGGTCAGGAAAGCGCCAGCGTCGTGGTGCTCGATCTCGAGCATGGCGACATCCTGGCCGCCGCCTCCTCGCCCTCCTATGATCCCAACAAGTTCGTCCGCGGCATCTCGGTCGGCGATTACAGCGTGCTGCGCGAGAACGACCGCCGGCCGCTGGCCTCGAAGATCGTGCAGGACGCCTATCCGCCGGGCTCGACCTTCAAGATGGTCACCGCGCTGGCGGCGATGGATGCCGGGCTGATCACGCCGACCGAGACGGTCTGGTGCCCCGGCCATCTCGAGGTCTCGGGCCGCAGGTTTCACTGCTGGAAACGCGCCGGTCACGGCCACATGAACCTTGAAAAGAGCCTGCGCGAGAGCTGCGACGTCTATTACTACGATCTCGCGATCAAGGTGGGCATCGAGAATATCGCCGCCATGGCCCGCCGGCTGGGCCTGGGCGAGGTGCATGACGTGCCGATGTCTGCGGTGACCAAGGGGCTGGTGCCCGACAAGAACTGGAAGTTCATCAACCGCGGTGCCGACTGGGTGGTTGGCGATACCGTCAACGCCTCGATCGGCCAGGGGTTCGTGCTGACCTCGCCGCTGCAGCTGGCGGTGATGACGGCGCGGCTGGCCACCGGCCGGCAGGTCGAGCCGCGGCTGATCAAGCGGATCGACGGCGTCGAGGAACCCTCGCGCGGGGGCGAGAGCCTGGGGCTCAACGAGAACCACCTGCGCCAGATCCGCAAGGCGATGTTCGAGGTCTCGAACAACCGCCGCGGCACCGCCTATCGCTATCGCTCGGTCGCCGAAACGGCGCGGATCGCCGGCAAGACCGGCACCTCCCAGGTCCGCAACATCACCGCCGCCGAACGCGCCCGCGGGGTGACCCGCAACGAGGACCTGCCGTGGGAACGGCGCGACCACGGTCTCTTTGTCAACTTCGCCCCGGCCGAGGCGCCGCGCATCGCGGTGGCGACGGTGGTGGAACATGGCGGCGGCTCTGGCGCGGCCGCCCCGATCGCCCGCGACGTGACGCTGCAGGCGCTTTACGGCGATGACCCACCGCTCGAGGCCTATCCCAGCGCCGACCGCGGCCGCATCAAGTCGCAACAGGAGCGGCTGGCCCGCGAGCGCAGCGCACCGGGTGCGCCGGGCCAGGAAGAGGCCTGATGTCCTATCTCGAGTATAACGTCAAACACGTGCCCTCGGGGCCGCGCAAGATCCTCTACCTCAACTGGCCGCTGGCACTGCTGCTGATCACCGTCGCCTCGATCGGCTTCCTGATGCTCTATTCAGTGGCCGGCGGCTCGTTCAACCCCTGGGCCGAGCCGCAGATGAAACGCTTTGCGCTGGGCTTCGTGCTGATGCTGGTGGTGGCGCTGGTGCCGATCTGGTTCTGGCGCAACATGGCAGTGCTGGCCTATGGCCTGTCGGTGGTGCTGCTTCTTGCGGTCGAATTCGTCGGCGTCACCGGCATGGGCGCGCAGCGCTGGATCGACGTCGGCTTCATGCGGCTGCAGCCCTCCGAACTGATGAAGATCACCCTGGTGATGCTGCTGGCGGCCTATTACGACTGGCTGCCGATCAAGAAGACCTCGCGGCCGTTCTGGGTGCTGCTGCCGGTGCTTCTGGTGCTGTTTCCCACCTTCCTCGTACTGCGTCAGCCCGACCTTGGCACCGCCATCCTGCTGATGACCGGCGGCGGGCTGGTGATGTTCATGGCGGGGGTGCACTGGGCCTATTTCGCCGCGGTGATCGCCGCCGCGGGTGGGCTGGTGACGGCGGTGTTCCAAAGCCGGAACACTGACTGGCAGCTGCTCAAGGACTACCAGTTCCGCCGCATCGACACCTTTCTCGACCCCTCCTCCGACCCGCTGGGCGCCGGCTATCACATCACCCAGTCCAAGATCGCGCTGGGCTCTGGCGGCTGGACCGGGCGCGGCTTCATGCAGGGCACGCAGTCGCGGCTGAACTTCCTGCCAGAGAAACACACCGATTTCATCTTCACCACGCTGGCCGAGGAGTTCGGCTTCATCGGGGCGTTCTCGCTGCTCGGGCTCTATGCGTTGATCATCGCCTTCTGCATCGCCTCGGCGCTGCAGAACCGCGACCGCTTCGCGGCGCTGCTGACGCTGGGCATCGCCACCACCTTCTTCCTGTTTTTCGCCGTCAACATGTCGATGGTGATGGGGCTGGCGCCGGTGGTCGGCGTGCCGCTGCCACTCGTGAGCTACGGCGGCTCGGCGATGCTGATCCTGATGATCGGCTTCGGGCTGGTGCAATCGGCGCATGTCCACAGACCGCGCGGGGCGATATGACCAACATCCTGTTCGCCGCCGGCCCGTCCCGCTGGGAAAGCTGGGCGCCACCGCTGCGCGCCGCGCTTGACCGCGCCGGGCTGGACCACACCCTGTCGCGGGAGATGGCGCCGGAGCTGGTCGATTACATCGTCTACGCGCCGGATTCCGAGTTGCAGGATTTCACCCCCTTCACCCGCTGCAAGGCAGTGCTGAACATCTGGGCCGGGGTGGAGGCAATCGTCGGCAACCCGACCCTGACCCCGCCGCTGGCGCGCATGGTCGGCGGCGGGCTGACCGAAGGAATGGTGGAATATGTCCTCGGCCATGCGCTGCGTCATCACCTCGGGATGGATGCGCATATCGTGAACCCCGGGCACCGCTGGCACTGGGCCCCGCCGCCGCTGGCCTCTGAGCGCCGGGTGACGGTGCTGGGGCTGGGCGCGCTGGGGGCCGAGGTGGCGCGGAAACTGGCGGATGTGGGGTTCCGGGTGACCGGCTGGAGCCGGCGGCCGAAACAGATCGCCGGGGTGCATACGCTGAACGGGGCCGACGGGCTGGACAAGGCCCTGCGCGGCGCCGAGATCCTCGTGCTGCTGTTGCCCGACACGCCGGCGACCGGGAATATCCTGAACAAAGAGGCGCTGGCGCTGCTCGCCGAGGGTGCCTTCGTGATCAACCCGGGGCGCGGGCCGCTGATCGATGATGATGCGCTGCTGGCGGCGCTGGACTCGGGGCAAGTGGCCCATGCGACGCTGGATGTGTTCCGGCAGGAGCCCTTGCCGCAGGACCACCCCTTCTGGGGCCATCCACGGGTGACGGTGACGCCGCATGTGGCCTCGGAGACCCGGGCCACCAAAGGGGCCGAGGTAATTGCCGAGAACATCCTGCGCGGCGATGCGGGTCAGCCTCTTCTGCATCTGGTGGACCGCGCGGCGGGCTACTGAGCCCGCTCATGCGCCCCGGGCTGGCCAACGCGCCCCCGCCCCTGCTTCTTCTGTTTGAAAATACCTCGGGGGGTCCGGGGGGCTGCCCCCCCGGGCGCCTGCCTCAGCTCGACACCTGTTCCCTCAGGATCGACGCGGTCAGCGAGATCAGCAGGTAAATCCCGCCAAAGATCAGGAAGGCCAGGATCGTGTTCTCGAAACTGCGCGGATAGCTCGGGTCCTGCGAGGCCACCGGGGCCACCGCGGTCTGAAGATAGCGCACCTGGGCATTGGCCTCGCGCCGGGTCTGGCTGAGCGAGGTCAGCGCCTCCTGCAGCATCAGGTCGCGGGTCGCCAGATCGGCCTGCGCCATCTGGATTTCCGACGACAGCTGAGCCAGCGAATTCTCGCCTTCAGAGGCCTGCGTCATGTCGGCCTGCAACCGTGCCAAGAGATCGTTGAGCCGGCGGATGTCACCGCGCGCCCCTTCGACCTTGGCCTGATTGGGGCGGGCGTTGTCGAGCAGCGCCTGCAGTTGCAGCTCGCGCTCCTGAACCTGCACCTCGACGTTGTTGATCTGCTGCCGCAGCGAGGCGATCCGGCCTTCGGGATCGAGCACCTGCGACACCTGTTGCAGCTCGACCAGCCGCAGCTGGGCGTCGCGGCGCGCCGCCTCGGCTTCTTCCAGCGCCTCCTTGGCGCCCTGAAGCTGATCCTCGCGCTTGCGCTGCGACAGGCTGTCGACGCGGTCCTCGGCGTAATCTATCAACGCCTTGGTGTATTGCGCGCTGACCTCGGGGTTGGCGGCGACGATCTCCATCCGGATCACGCCCTCGGTCGGGTCATAGCCGATCTCGATGTTCTTCTTGTAGAGCTTGTAGGCGGCCTCGTTCGAGGCATCCGCATCCAGCCGCTGGATCGGATCGATCCAGTCCTGGGTAAAATGGCTGCGAAAGCCCACGTCCTGGTCAAGCCGCAGCATCGCGTCCTTGGACATCAGATAGCTCTGCACCGCGATCGCATCCTGATTGGTGGCGAACTGCGTGCCCGAAAGCAAACCGCCCATGCCGGCGGATCCGGCACCGTCATTGGCAATGATCAGGAACTCGGACTTGGTGGCATACATCGGGGTCGCCACGGCGTAGAAATACCAGCCGCAGATCAGCGTCGGCAGGCCGACGAAAAACGCCAGCCGGGTGAGCAGCAGCATCGACTTGCGTCGCCGCCGCTTGGCGATGTCGCGCTGGATGTCGCCGATCTCGCGGATGCGGCGCTCCATCGGGTTGGCGGTTTCGGTGGCGGGCAGGTTCTTGCCCGGGGCCGGCACCGTCTGCGGCAGCTGGACCTTGCCCTTCTTGGCCGGCAGATCCGCGTCTTCCTGGGCCGAGACCACAAGCTCGAGCATGTTGGCGCGCTGGAACGGATCGATGCCGCGCTGGCGCAACTGGCGCACCGCGTCGAAATCGCTGGTCACTGCCAGCCCGTGCTTCTGCGCCATCCGCCGCGCCATGCGCAGCTGGCGGCCGGTCAGGCCTTCCTGACGAATAGCCTCCATATCGGTCTCGCCGGCCACCTGTGCGGCGGAAGAGACCTCGCCGTCGCGCGGCGGTTTGGCCGGCGCATCGGCGGTCGGGGGCGCAGCGGCGATCCGGGCGATGGTGGCGCCGGTCTTGGCCTTGCGATCCGTGGCGGGATCGGCGGCGGCGCCTGCCGCGGCTGTGGCCTGCGGCGTCGAGGTTTCCTGCGACGTTTCCTGGCGCAACGCGCGGATCTGGCCGATCAGGTTGTCAGACTCGGGGGTGGCCTTCGGCGCGGCGGCACGGCTGTTGGCCGGCGCCTGCGCCACGGGGCCTTCGGGCCCGACCACGTCCTGCGCATTGCCAGGGTTGCTGCGGCGAACGCGAAACTTCTTAGCCTTGGGTTTCGTAGTCATAGAGTTGCTTCGCTTCCTCCAAGGTTTCAAACATGTGCAACTGGCCATTCAACAAAACACCGGCCTTGCGGGCGAATTTCTCCAGCACGCGTGGCTGGTGAGAGACGATGATGATGGTGGTGGTCCGAAGCCGCTCTGCCAGGATGGCGGCGGCCTTCTTGTTGAACTCCACATCGGTCGAGTTGGGCATGCCTTCGTCGATCAGATACATGTCGAAATCGAGCGCCAGCATCAAAGAGAAGGTAAACCGCGCCTTCATGCCGCTGGAAAAGGTGCCCAGCGGCTGATCGAAATACTCCCCCAGACCGCAGAGCCAGCGACAGTAGGCTTCCACGTAATCGGGGTCGAGGCCATAGAGACGGGCAATGTAACGGGCGTTTTCATGGGCCGAGTGTTTCGACACCACACCGCCCATGAAGCCCAGCGGAAAAGAGATGCGGCAGCCGCGGCGAATCTCGCCCTCGTCGGGCTTTTCCAGCCCCGCCATCATCTTGATCAGCGTGGTCTTGCCGGTGCCGTTCGGCGCCAGGATGCCCAGCGACTGGCCCAGGTCAACGCGAAACGAGGCACCGTCAAGGATCACCTTGCGCTGCGTCCCGGTCCAGAAGGACTTGCTCACGTTGTCGAATTCCAGCATGCGATACGGCCCTCCCGGGGTCTGCTCGCCTCAAGTTACTCGAGGTTTATTAAACCAGTCTTAGAGCTTGAATCTGGTCATATTATGACCCGGACGCGCCGATTGTTTCAATCGAAAGCACCGCAATGACCCGTCCTTGCCGCATTTGCGACCGGAATGCGCGCCCTGCGTGGGGCAGCCCCGCACCACGACCGCCATGCGGGCAATCTCAGCCCGCCCACAACGAAAAACCGGCGCGGAGCACCGCGCCGGTTTCGCTTGTCGAAGTCACAGAGACTCAGAAGTTCTGCTTTTGCACCCGAAAGAGCTTGCCCGATGCAATCGCCACAAGTGCCGCGGCAAAGCTGAACAGCGCGCCCATCTTGGCCGAATCCTGCACCGGCCCGGCGTCAAACGCCACCGACGCGACAAAGAGCGAAACGGTAAAGCCGATGGCCGCGACGAAGCCGATCACCACAAGGTCGATGATTCGCATGCCCTGCGGTATTCCCAGCTTGAGCGGCTTGGCCGCCACCCAGCCGAACGCCAGAATGCCCACCGGCTTGCCGATCAGGAGCCCCGCAAGCACCAGCCAGGTCGCCGGCCCGATCGACGAGAACTCGACCCCGGCATTGAGCAGGCCGAAGAAGAACAAGATCACCTCGACCGGGTGCTTGAGCGCATGTTCGATCATGTTCAGCAGGTCGGTGAGATACTGCTCGGCCTCCGAGAAGATGCCGAAGGCGCGGTCGGCATGGGGGATCGTCGGCACGATCGGCAAGAGCCCCAGCGCCGGGTGCAGCCCGGACATCATGAAGCCGTACCAGCTTGCCGCGCCGGCCAGCAGGTAGGGCCAGAACGACAGGGACTTGCGCACCCAGGTCGAGGTCGGCCGGTCGGGGTTGCCGCGGTCGAGCTTGCGCGGCAGCCAATTGGCCAGCACGAAGACCCCCACCGCCGCGCCGAGCGACAGCAGCAGCCAGACCGGCGCCAGCTCGCCAGAGGGGTAGAAGACCGCGAGGATGATCAGCCCCGCCGCATCGTCGGCAATCGCCAAGAGCAGCAGGAAGCGCACCGCGGGGTGGCCGGCCCCAAAGACCAGCCGGCCGATCAGGTAGGAAAAGGCGATGTCGGTGGCGGTGGGGATGGCCCAGCCATTGGCCACCGCCGAGTAGGTCTCGGAGCCCATCACCGCCGCCAGCCCGAGATAGACCGCGATCGGCCCGAACATGCCGCCGGCGGTGGCAAACAGCGGCGTCGCCGCCTTCTTGCCCCTGAGCGAGCCGTTCTCGAGGATCACCGCCTCCCAGACCTCCTTGGCGGCGATGCCGAAGAAGAAGGCCATCAGCAGGTCATTGACCAGGTAATGCAGCGTCAGCGTGCGGTGGCCTTCACCATAGACGAACTCTGTGCCATCAGCCTCGGTATGGACCTCGGCACCGGCGGCCACCATCTCGGCAAAAGCCGGGTCGGTGGCGGCGATATGGGCGGCGTGCCAATGGCCGATCGGTGCGTGATCCCAGATCACGAAGTCGACGAAGCTGTGATAGGCGTCGGCCCAGTAGTGCGGATCGCCCGCCACCGGGGCGATCAGGTCCAGATTGGCCCAGACCAGCGCGATCAAGGCGCCAAAGATCAGAAGCAGCGAATAGTTGGTCAGAAAATTCCAGACGCGATACATGTCTCTCCCGGCCCTCCCCCTGAGTATGGTTTCGACCTAGCGCAAAACCCCGGTTGCCGCAACGCAAGCCGTTGAAAATCGGACCGGCAGGAGCTTCAAAGCGCATTTGATGATCGCCGGATGCCCCCTGAAAGGCGCTCAGTCAGGGGTGGTCCTGAGGCTGGCCATCAGACTGTGGAACTTCTCGCCCTGGATCGCCACATGGCCGCGCAGCGCATCCGCCGCCGCCTGGCTGTCGCCCTGCTGCAGCGCTGCGACGATCGCTTCGTGTTCCGCCATAGACTGCGCCATCCGTCCGCGCAGCCGCAGCTGCTGGCGGCGGAACGGCTTCAGCCGCCGGTGCAATTCGCCCGCTTCGGCGGCGAGGTAGCCATTGCCCGACTGCTGGTAGATCACCCGGTGAAACCGCTCGTTCTCACTGTAATAGCCATCCGGGTCCTGACGCTCGATCGCCGCGCGGCATTTCGCATTGGCGTCATGCAGCTCTGCCAGCGCCGGATCTGTGATCCGCAACGCCGCCAGCCGGCCGCAGACCGCCTCGATCTCGGCCATCGCCTCGAACATCTCGAGCAGTTCGACCGGCCCGGGCTGGCGGACAAAGGCGCCGCGGCGCGGCACCAGCTCGACCAGCCCGGAGCGCGCCAGTCGCTGCAGGGCTTCGCGCAGGGGCGTGCGTGACACCCCGAAATGCTCGGCCAGACGCACCTCGTCGAGACGGTCGCCATCGGCGTGGGTCCCGTCGAAGATCCGTTCCTCGAGCGCTTCGGCAATGGCATCTGAGCGGCGGCGTTCCATGCCCTCGGTGATACTGTGGCCCTTCCGGTAATGCAATATTGCCTTTGTTGTATACAAGAAGCTTGACTGAGAAAACAGCGTGTGGTTGGGTGCCCCCAGTCCCGGCCCCTCAGGGACCGGATTCCTTCGGCGCGCGATGCGCCACCCGAACTCCAGGAGAGTTGCGACATGACCCTGCTAGCGGACCTGCTGTCCACCGTCTTTGAACGCCGCTACCGCCGCGAGGCGCCGGGGGCTGCCAGCGACGGCCGGCCGCTGGGCGAGATCGCCATGGCGCTGGTCGGATCGGCCAGCGAGACCTCGGGGCTGGCGCTGGCCCGCGAGATCCTGTCGCGCTACGGCGGGCTGACCGACGACCAGAAGCTCGACTTCTTCCGCTTCCTCGCCACGCGGATGAACATCGATCCCGAAGCGGTGCGCAGCCGGCTCGAGGATTACGAGCGCACCCCCACCAAGGCCAGCTACCGCGCCTTTGCCGAAGCCGCCGAGCCGCGCCGGCAAGAACTGATCCGCCGGCTGAACCGGGTGCAGGGCGCCACCGGCGAGCTGGTCAAGATGCGCGCCGACCTGCTGCGGCTCGGGGTGTCGGAGCCGGAACTGGCGGCGCTCGACCTCGATTTCCGCCACCTCTTTGCCTCCTGGTTCAACCGCGGCTTCCTTGTCTTGCGGCCGATCAGCTGGGAAAGCCCGGCGCATATCCTTGAAAAGATCATCGCCCATGAGGCGGTGCACGCGATCGACAGCTGGTCGGAGCTGCGCCGCCGGCTGGAACCCAGCGACCGGCGCTGTTTCGCCTTCTTTCACCCGGCGATGCCCGACGAGCCACTGATCTTTGTCGAGGTGGCGCTGACCACCGGCACCCCCGGTTCGGTGCAGGCGCTTCTGGCCGAGGATCGCGCGCCGATGCCGGCCAAGGGCGCCGACACCGCGGTGTTCTACTCGATCTCCAACTGCCAGGAGGGGCTCGCCAGCATCTCGTTCGGCAATTCGCTGATCAAGCAGGTGGCGGCCGATCTGGCGGCGGAACTGCCGGGGCTCAAGACCTTTGTCACCCTGTCGCCGATCCCGGGCCTGACCCGCTGGCTGACGCAGGAGGGCATCGACGCCGCGGCCGCGCCCCCCGAACGGATCAAGGCCCTCGCGGCGCATTACCTGCTCAAGGCCAAGTCGCGCGGCGGGGTGCCCTTTGATCCGGTGGCCCGCTTCCACCTCGGCAATGGGGCGCTGGTGCATGCGGTGCATGCCGAGGCCGACACCTCCGACAAGGGCCGGGCGCAGTCGGGCGGCGTGATGGTGAACTATCTCTACGATCTCGCCCGCGTCGAACAGAACCACGAAGTCTTTGCCACCTCGCGCGACGTGGTGGCTGCGAAGGAGGTCAAGGCGCTGGCCGAGACCGCCGACCTCACCCCCATTCAGGAAAGCTGACCCCATGGCGAACCCCCTCTACGATGGCCTCTTCGGAGTGCATGCCGGCCAATCCACCCCCTTCCTGCATCTCGCGACCGGCGCGGTCATCAGCCACGCCGAGTTCCTCGCCATCGGCGCGCGGATTGCCAACGTCACCGCCCGGCTCGGGCTGAAGCCCGGCGACCGGGTGGCGGTGCAGGTCGACAAATCCCCCGAGGCGCTGGCGCTCTATGCCGCCTGCGCCCAGGCCGGGCTGGTCTTTCTGCCGCTCAACACCGCCTATACCGCCGACGAATTGCGCTATTTCATCGAGAACTCCGGCGCGGCGCTGATCGTCTGCGACGCTGGCAGCGAAGACAGCCTGCGCCAGATTGCCGGACCGCTCGGCGCGCAGGTGGAAACGCTGAACGCCGATGGCAGCGGGTCGCTGATGGCGCAGGCGCGCAAGGCCGAGGCGGAGTTTGCCACCGTCGACCGCAGCGGCGAGGACCTCGCGGCCTTTCTCTATACCTCCGGCACCACCGGCCGTTCCAAGGGGGCGATGCTGACCCAGACCAACCTGCTGTCGAACGCCCGGACGCTGGTCGAGGAATGGCGTTTCACTGCGGACGACGTGCTGCTGCATGCGCTGCCGATCTTTCACACCCACGGTCTTTTCGTCGCCACCAACGTGATACTGGCCTCGGGCGGCAGCATGATCTTCCTGCCGAAACTCGATCTGGACCAGATGATCGCGCGAATGCCCGAGGCGACAACGATGATGGGCGTGCCGACCTTCTATACCCGGCTGCTGGGCGACGACCGGTTCACCCGCGAGCTCACCTCCCACATGCGGCTCTTCATCTCCGGCTCGGCGCCGCTCCTGGCGGAAACCCATGTGCAGTTCGAGGACCGCACCGGCCACCGCATCCTTGAGCGATACGGCATGACCGAGACAAACATGAACACCTCAAACCCCTATGACGGCGAGCGCCGCGCCGGCACCGTGGGCTTCCCCCTGCCCGGCGTCGCGCTCAAGATCACCGACCCGGTGACCGGCGACACCCTGCCCGACGGCGAGGTCGGCCAGATCGAGGTGCGCGGGCCGAATGTCTTCAAGGGCTATTGGCAGATGCCCGAAAAGACCGCGGCCGAGCTGCGCGCCGACGGCTTCTTCATCACCGGCGATCTCGGCCGGATCGACGCGGACGGCTATGTCCATATCGTCGGTCGCAACAAGGACCTGATCATCTCGGGCGGCTACAATATCTATCCCAAGGAAATCGAACTGGTGCTCGACGAGCAGCCCGGCGTACTGGAAAGCGCGGTGATCGGCGTGCCGCACCCCGATTTCGGCGAGACGGTGGTGGGCGTGATCGTTCCCGCGCCGGGCGCCACCCCCGATACCGATGCGATCATGCAGGCGGTGCAGCAGTCGCTGGCGCGGTTCAAGCACCCCCGCGCGTTGATCTCGCTGGCCGAGCTGCCGCGCAACACCATGGGCAAGGTGCAGAAGAACGTGTTGCGCGCGGACTACAAGGACATGTTCGCAGGCTGAGCCGGCTCAGACCTCGGAGACCACCACCTCTGTGCCCCACCCCCGGCAGGCGTGGGCGAGGTCCGGCGGCAACGGCTTGTCGGTAAAGACGCTGTCGACATCGCCGAGCGAGGCGATCCGCGCCGGGGCGGTGCGGGCGAACTTGGTGTGATCGGCCACCAGAAAGGTCTTGCGCGACTGGCGCAGGATGGTGCGGCTGACGTTGACCTCCTGGATGTCGAAATCCATCATGTCGCCATCGCCGTCCAGCGCCGAACAGCCGACGACCGCAAGGTCGAACTTGAACTGGCTGATGGTATCGACCGCCAGGTTGCCGACCAGCCCGCCATCGGTGCGGCGCAGGTGGCCGCCGGTGACGATGATCTCGCACTCCGGGTTGGCGGCGAGGATGTTTGCGACGTTCATGTTGTTGGTCACCACCATCAGCTTGCTGTGATGCAGAAGTTCCTGCGCCACCGCCTCGGTCGAGGTGCCGATGTTGAGAAACAGCGAGATGTCGTTCGGGATCCGCGCCGCGCAGCTGCGCGCGATCGCCTGTTTCGCCGCCGGGTTGAGCGAGCGGCGCTCCTCGTAGAGGATATTGGTGGTGCTCGACGGCAGCACCGCGCCGCCATGCACCCGCTCGAGCCGGCCGGCATCGGCGAGATCCGAAAGGTCGCGGCGGATGGTCTGCAGGGTGACGCCGAAATGCTCGGCCAGCCCCTCGACGGTGACCTTGCCCTCGCGGCGGGCAATTTCGAGGATCTCCGGATGCCGAAAGGTCTGCGACATGTCTTTTCGTTTCCTTTCGATCCTTGGCGCGGCTGCATTTCGGTGCGATCCGGGCCAACTTAGCGCCAGAGCCCGCAGGGCCACAACACGAAAGCCAGCACGACCACCTGCAGCTTTATCAATTTGCGGAAATCGTCGGTAACGTCAACGGACCGGGACAAAACGAACACTAACGAAAACTGAACCATTGAAAAACGCGCGCACCTGTGCCAGATATGCTGCAGGACCGTATAGATTTCAGGAGACGCGCCTTGACGCATCACGACCCCAACAGCCCGGTGGATCTTTTCGTCATTGGTGGCGGCATCAATGGCTGCGGCATTGCCCGCGACGCTGCCGGCCGCGGGCTGAGCGTCACCCTGGCCGAGATGAACGATCTCGCCTCGGCGACCTCCTCCTCTTCGACCAAGCTGTTCCATGGCGGGTTGCGCTATCTCGAGTACTTTGAATTCCGCTTGGTGCGCGAGGCGCTGATCGAGCGGGAAACCCTGCTCCGCGCGATGCCGCACATCAGCTGGCCGATGCGTTTTGTCCTGCCGTATCATAAGGATATGCGCTTCGAATCCGAAACCCCGACGTCGAAACTGCTGAGCCTCGTCATGCCCTGGATGAAGGGTCGCAGGCCCGCCTGGCTGATCCGGCTCGGGCTGTTCATGTACGACCACCTGGGCGGCCGCAAGATCCTGCCCGCCACCAAGACCCTGTCGTTGCCGAACACCCCCGAGGGGGCACCGCTGCAGGACCGGTTCGAGACCGCCTATGAATACTCCGACTGCTGGGTCGAGGACTCGCGGCTGGTGGTGCTCAACGCCCGCGATGCCGAGGCCCGCGGCGCCAGCATTCTGACCCGCACCAAGGTGCTTTCGGCGACCCGTGACGGCGACCTCTGGCGCGTCGAAACGCAAGATACCGAAAACGGCAAGACCCGCACCCATTCCGCCCGCATGCTGGTCAATGCCGGCGGCCCCTGGGTTGGCGACATCATCCGGAACAAGGTCTCGATCCCCTCCAGCGACGGCGTGCGCCTGGTGCGCGGCAGCCATATCGTGACCCGCAAGCTCTATGACCACGACAAGTGCTACTTCTTCCAGGGCACCGACGGGCGGATCATCTTTGCGATCCCCTACGAGGGGGATTTCACCCTGATCGGCACCACCGACGCCGACCATCCCGATCCCTCGCAAAAGCCGGTCTGCACCGAGGAAGAACAGCGTTACCTGATCGACTTCGCGAACCAGTACTTCGCGCAGGACCTAAGCCGCGACGATATCGTCTGGACCTATTCCGGCGTCCGCCCGCTCTATGACGACGGCGCCTCGAGCGCGACAGCGGCGACGCGGGACTACACGCTGAAGGTCGATGCCGCGGGCGGCGCGCCGGTGCTCAACGTCTTTGGCGGCAAGATCACCACCTATCGCCGGCTGGCCGAAAGCGCGCTGGAGCAGATCGACAGCCACCTCGGCATCGGCAAGGGCCCCTGGACCGCCGGCGTGCCCCTGCCCGGCGGCGATTTTCCGGTCGACGGCGTGTCGCATCTGATCGCGGATCTGCAAGCGCGTTACGGCTTTCTGACGCCGTTCTGGGCCCGGCGGCTGGTGCGCGCCTATGGCACCGAAGCCGAGATCATCCTCGACGGCGCCACCGAGGCCCGCGACCTCGGCCGCGACTTCGGCGCCACGCTGACCGAGGCCGAGGTGATCTGGCTGATGGACCGAGAATACGCCCGCACCGCCGAAGACGTGGTCTGGCGGCGCAACAAGCTGGGTCTGCGGCTGAGCGAGACGGAGATCGCGGGGTTGCAGGGCTGGATGGTGGAACGGCGCCAGTCCGGTACGGTGGCTGCTTGATGGCCGATCGATCTTGCCCCCGTTACACTGGACACTCAGGCGGTTGCGGTTTGGGCTGCGATGAACGCGCGTGGTGAGCGCATCTTCAGCCCCGAGTGCGTTTTTCATTCCAGTCGTCGTGACCAGCCACTGCATTTTCATCCATCTGCGACCGGAGGCCGAGAGTTGTGTACGCCGATTGGCGCGGGTTGAGCAATCGCACGACGCACGGAGCTTTCAACCCGCGCAGCGGGTCGTGCGATCACGGTGGCCGAGGTCAGAGCGTCGTCGGCGGGGGTCTGCTAGCCCAAAGCCGGTGGCGGGCGTTCGGTGTTGAAGTCTCTTGCCCAAGCCGAGATTACACCCCGTGCGGGGGCCAGATTTCGAAACATGGTCCGATGATCCCCCGTTTCTGCGGGGGCTTGGTCGTAGAATTTACGCGGCCATCTTCTGTTTCTGTGCAGGTGTCATCCTGCCGCTGCCCATGTTCGGGCGTTCATGGCTGTAGGACCAGAGCCACTCGGTGGCAATCTGCTGGACCTCTTCGATGCTTTGAAGAACCTCATTCGAGGGCCGAAGCGTAAAGCAATCGAACCGGGGGATCGAATGTAGCGAAGGCGGCCCGGCCAGTTCGTCCGGCTTTTCCCGCTTCAGCCGCTTGCGGCCGAACCGACGCCATATGGCCCCGAAAGGCTGCCCGCCAGAACCTCGAACTTCGGACCGCTGCCCAACCCTTAGAGGTCCAGCCCAGCCGGGCATAACTCCAGCTCACTTGGGACAGTCCGCCGATCGACAGCGGGGTTTCGTGGACCCGCATGTGAGTCAGTCCGACCACTACGCGACGATCCGTAGTGTTGCCTGGCGGTCTCCACGCATCCATCATTCCGGCAAGATTCCGCAGCCCTACGCAGATCAGCCTTCGACGAAAAAGGTCAGCGACTGCTGACCCGCGCTCGCTTCGGCAGGCGCTGGTTCCGTCGCTACTGTCTGTTTCTATTGGTCATGCTTATCGGGATTTGGCTTCTTGATGGAAGCATCGGCACCCGCTGGACAGAATGACAGCTGCAAGGAACGAACCAGTTTTGTGCAATTGTATGTTAAATTTCCAGAACGCCCGGTCTTGAAGAAAAAAAGGGAGCCATGAACATGTTTAAAAAAGCAATATTGGCAGTTGCGCTTTGGTGCGCCGGTGCCTCAGCCGCCCTCTCGCAAAGCTGGTATCTCAGCGACGTGAATTACAATGCGGGTCCGCTTAACTGTTGGCCCGCCGGAGGGTTGTTTCTTGACTGGCAACCGCGCAGCGGCAGTCAAGACGGGGTCGTGAAGTACCAGACCCGGGATTCGTCGTTCGTGGCAATTCTCGACTGGACCAAGCCACGCTACATCGCTGAGGCCGGCGTGATCTATTTCGAAATGACGGGAAGCGTCCTGCGCGGGTCAGGGCGGATCCCGCGGATCTGGGCGCAGCGTGCCTATCACCTGCCTGACGGCGGCGTGACGAATTTCCGTGGGTTTGAGCAAGCCAGCGTCGGCGGGGCCACGGGCAAAACGGCGAATGTCGCGGCGCAACTTGGCCCAAGCGGCAGCTATGACGGGGTCACGGTGCGCATCACGTTCACCGACGGCGGCAGTTGCAACGAACCCGTCCTCGCCGATTACGTCTTCCGCAAAGGCTGACGCCGAGGGCGCGGCTGCTGTATCGGTGCGGTTCCGCCCTGTCGCGGCGATGTCCTGTATTCATTCGAAGGCAACCTTGCAGCCCGCAGCAGGCCAAACTGACCTGCCCCCAGCGGGTCCCTCGTAACGAGAGTCTGCAGGTCGGGTTTGGGTATTCCGTGCATCTCCTTGCGGGTCTCAGCACTGTCCGGCGGGCGCTCGCGCCGGGCAGTCTTGGGATAGACACCCCCTCATGTTGCAAAAGCAAACCACTGCCGGGTGATAGATGGGCGGTCAGCAACCGGATGAAACGCGACCTGGCCATCCGGACGCTGCAGATGGCCGACGCGCTGCGGCTGCCGACCAGGGACTGCATCCACCACACCGACCGCGGCAGCCAAGGCGGAATCAACCGGTTGTCGCAACACTTTCGATCAAATCCTGTTTGAGCATCCGGTCGGGCGCGCCGCAGCGATAGGTCTGTCTCAGACTTCACCGGCCCTTGGTGCCGCTCTGACGCGTCGCGGTCTGGCGGTCAGCCCAGGCTTCTGCGAACGACCAGTTCCGGTCTCACCAGCAGGTGCTCCGGCGCGGTGCGCCCGCCAATGCGCGACAGCAGCGCCTTGGCGGCCAGTTCGCCGAGGGTCGTGCCACGCTGCTCGATGCTCGACAGGCCGATCATCGGCATCGCCGCCACCGGGCTGTTGTCGTAGCCCACCACGAGCAGGCGCTCGGGGATCGGAATGCCGCGCTCGAACGCCGCGTTCATGATCTCGATGGCGTGGATGTCGCTCCAGCAGAACAGCCCGTCCGGCAACTGCGCCTGATCGAGGAAGGCATTGACCGACTGGCCGGGCCGATAGCGGCGCTCGCCCACCCGCCAGATCCGGGTGCGGTCTGACAGACCGGCCTCGGCCATGACCTCGAGATAGCCGCGCTCGCGCACGTCAAAGACCTCGCGGCTGGAGCCTGCGGTCGGCTGGCTGATCATCTGCACATCTCGGCAGCCGCGCGCCAGCAGTGCCTCGACCGCCATGCGCGCGCCGAGCCTGTCGTCGGAATTGACCGTGTCGAAGGCGTCCATCCGATCCTCATGGTGACCGATCACCACGGTGGGGCTCTGCGCCGCATAACGGCTCAGCACTTCGCTGGGCAGTCGCGGCGTGACCAGCAGCAGACCGTCCATCTGCAGGTCGATCATCGAATCGATCAGTGACCCCTCGATGGCTTCCTCGGCCTCGCCCACCCCGATCAACGCCTTGTAGCCGGCCTTGTGCAGCGCCTCCTTGGCGCCGCCCACGATGTAGGGCACGAAGGGGTTGTGCATCTCGACCAGCAGCATCCCGACGCTGTAGGTCCGGCCGCGCATCCCGCGTGCCGCGGTGCTCGGACGATACCCCAGTTTCTCGATGGATTTCAGTACCTTGCCACGCAACGTGTCGCTGACGCCATAGGCGTTGCGCAGCACTTTCGATACCGCGGCGGTCGAGACGCCGGCATCCGCCGCGACGTCCCGGATGGTGACCTTTCCGCGCCTTGTCTTCGGCTCTGTCATGCTGCTGATCCCCCCGGGTCCGTTGCCGCGCCATGCGATGATTTTTCAAACAGTACTTGCAAGCGAAGGAAAGTTGTATATCGTTTTACGTAGAACGGTCTACACAATGTGGCGAGGAGGCCGCAGAGGCCGAATTGTGGAGGAATTACATGAGCCTGGATATTGCCGGCGCAGCGCGCACGGCCCGACGACCTGCATCCCGCGACTGGGTGGCCGAGGTGATCGCACCCAGTGTCGACCAGGGCGTCGGCACCGCGGCAAGCTTTGTCGCCACCCGCTTTCGCCGCACCGGGACCGAGCCGCACCTGCTGCATGTCTCGGCCTTCGGACTGTATCGTGCCTTCGTCAACGGCCGGCGCGTCGGGTCCGATAGCCTGACCCCGGGCTGGACCTGCTACGATGATCGCATCGCCTTTCAGAGCTATGACATCACCGGCCTGCTGACCGAGGGCGACAACCGGATCGAGATCTGGCTGGGCGACGGCTGGTATCGCTCGCCGCTGATGAAGAGCGGGGTCAACGGCTGGGGCGAACGCATCGCCGCGCTGGCCGAGGTGGAAAGCGCCGGCACGATCGTCTGCCGCACCGATGACAGCTGGGACAGCGGCCTGCTGCCGATCACCAAGTCGGGCATCTACTGGGGCGAGGATCACGATGCGCGGATCACCCCGCAAGAGACCGGCGGGGTCGAGGTGCTGCCGACCGACAGGGCGCTCTTTGTCCCGCAAGAGGCCGGCACGGTGCGCGAACTGCCCGAGATCGCGCCGCAAAAGAGCTGGGAGGCGCAGGACACCACGATCCACGATTTCGGCCAGAACGTTGCCGGATACGCGCGCATCGCCGTCGAGGGCGCGGCCGGGGCAGAGGTCTATATCGACTTCGCCGAGGTGCTGGGGCCTGACGGGGCTTTTGACAAGCGCAACTACCGTTCTGCCCGCGCCGCGCTGAGCTACGTGCTGTCTGGCGACGGGGTCGAGCAGTGGGCGCCGATGTTCACCTTCACCGGCTTCCGCTACGCCCGGGTGCGGATCGAGGGCGCGGCGCGGCTGACCGAGATCGCCTCGGTCCCGATCACCTCGGTGCCGGACCTCGCTGGCGGTTTTGACTGCGGTGTCGAGGCGGTCAACCGGCTGGTCTGGAACACCATCTGGTCGCAGCGCGGCAATTTCGTCGAGGTGCCCACCGACTGCCCGCAGCGCGACGAGCGTCTGGGCTGGACCGGCGACGCGCAGGTCTTTGCCGGCACCGCCTGCTGGCTGGCCGACAGCGAGCGGTTCCTGCGCAAGTATCTGCGCGACGTGATGCATGACCAGCGCGAGGACGGCGCGATCCCGCATTTCTCGCCGGACTCGACGCTGTGCCCGAACAGCCAGTTTGACGGCGACTGGGCAGGCTCCACCGGTTGGGGCGACGTGATCACCGTGATGCCCTGGCAGCTCTACCTGCATTACGGCGACGATGCGGTGCTGCGCGAGTGTTTCCCGGCGATGCTGAAATGGCTCGACTACCTCTGGAGCATCTCGGACGGTCCGATCATCCACCCGCATTCCACCTGGGGGCAGAAAGGCTTTACCTTCGGCGACTGGCTGCAGCCGGTGGGCGACAACCGCAAGCCCCGGCCCACCATCGGCGACGATTGCGCCGCCACGATCTATCATTTCATCTCGACCGACCTTGCGGCAAGGATTGCCGGCGTCATCGGCGAGACGGCCGAGGCCCAGCGGCTGAGGGCGCGCGCCGAGGAGATCCGCGCGGCCTTTGCCCGTGAATATGTCAGCGCCTCTGGGCGGCTGGCGCATGGCGACCAGACCTCCTATGCGCTGGCCTTCCTCTATGACCTCGTGCCGGCGGAACATCACGCCGCTGCCAAGGCGTATTTCCGGCGGGTGATCGAGGACGCCGACTACCTGATCGGCACCGGGTTCATCGGCACCCCGGCGCTCTTGCCGGCGCTGTCGAAACTGGGGATGGACGATCTGGTGGCCAAGGTGTTCCTCAACCGGCGGGTGCCCGGCTGGCTTTACCAGGTCGAGCGCGGTGCCACCACGATCTGGGAGCGCTGGGATGCCATCGGCGAGGATGGGGCGATCTATGACCCCGAAATGAACAGCTACAACCACTACGCCTATGGAGCGGTCTGCCAGTTCCTGTTCGAAAACGTCGCCGGGGTGCAGCCGCTGGCCGAGGCACCGGGCTTCGACCGGGTGCGGCTCGATCCACGGATCCTGCCCGAACTGGGACAGGTCTCGATGTGGCACGACTGCCGCCATGGCCGGATCGAGGCAGGCTGGCGGATCGAGGGCCACCGCGTGATCTATACGGTCACCCTGCCCCAGGGCTGCGAGGCGATCGCGGCCGACAGGATCGGTGGCGGGCGCTACGGCCCCGGCACCCATGACATCAGCTTTGATCTCAAGGCCTGAAACCCCGGGGCGCGGGAGGCCCCGGACACACCCAAAGGGAGGACACCATGACCAAGACACTGACCACCACCGCCATGGCGCTTGCGCTGACGGCGGGCGCCGCCTCGGCCGAAGAGCTGAGCCTGCTGATCGACAACGGCCCCTCGACCATCGCCGCCTTCGAGGCGCTGACCGCAGCCTATACCGAGATGCACCCCGATGTGACCTTCTCGATCGAGATACGCCCGGCGGGCGGCGAAGGCGACAATATCGTCAAGTCGCGACTGGCCACCGGCGAGATGACCGATCTCTTCATGTACAACTCCGGCTCGCTGTTCCAGGCGTTGCGGCCCGAACGGACGCTGGTGCCGCTCAATGATCTCGAGAACGTGGCGCCGCTCAACGACTCGTTCAAGCGCACCGTTCAGGACGCCCAAGGCCGGGTCTACGGCGTGCCCGCCGAGGGCGCGATGGGCGGTGGCATCCTCTATCACGTGCCGACCTACCAGGAGCTCGGTCTCGAAGTGCCCAGGACCTGGGACGCGTTCATGGCCAACAACGCGGTGATCGCCGAAAAGACCGACAAGGCCCCGGTGATCCAGACCTATCGCAACACTTGGACCAGCCAGCTCTTCGTGCTGGCGGATTACTACAACGTCCAATCGGAAGAGCCGGGCTTTGCCGAGGCCTATACCGCCAACGCGGTCAAGTTCGCCGACACCCCGGCCGCGCTCAAGGGCTTCGAGCGGCTGCAGGCGGTGCATGAGGCAGGCTACCTGAATGCCGATTACGGCGCGGCCAGCTTTGACGACGGGCTGCACATGGTGGCCAACGGCACCGGCGTGCATTACCCGATGCTGACCTTCTCGATCGGTGCGATCCGGCAGAACAGCCCCGAGCTGATCGACGATGTCGGCTTCTTCGCCCAGCCCGGCGACGACGCCGAAAAGAACGGTCTGACGATCTGGCTGCCCTCGGCGGTCTATATTCCCAAGTCGAGCGAGCACATCGACATCGCCAAGGATTTCCTCGACTTCGTCGCCTCGGTCGAGGGCTGCGAGACCATTGTCGAGGTCAACGGCGCGATCGGCCCGCAGCTGGTGCCCGGCTGCGAGTTGCCGGACGACGTGCCGACCGCCATCGCCGACATGCTGCCTTATTTCGAGCAAGACGGCCGCACCGCTCCGGCGCTCGAGTTCCTGTCGCCGATCAAGGGCCCGGCGCTCGAACAGCTGACCGTCGAGGTCGGGTCCGGCATCCGCGATGCAAAGTCGGCGGCGGAACGCTATGACCGTGACGTGGCCAAGCAGGCCCGTCAGCTCGGCCTTCCCAACTGGTAACCTCCCGACCGGTTGCGAAACGGGGCTCGCGGTTCTGCGCGGGCCCTACTTGATCCAAGGACCTGACATGCCCGCCAAATCCCGGATATCCCCCTACCCCTACTGGTTTTTCCTGCCCGCGGCGGCGATCTTCGTGGTGTTCTTCCTGGTGCCCACGGTTGCCTCCTTCTACTTCTCGCTCACCTACTGGGATCCGTTCGAGGCGCGCTTTGCCGGCTGGGACAACTATGTCCAATTCTTCTCCGAGCCCTACCTGCTGCGCGGCACGGTCAACACGCTGGCCTTTGCCGTCCTGACCTCTGGGATGAAGACGGTGATCGGCTTGCTGCTGGCGGTGCTCTTGACCTCAGGGATGATGGGGCAGTCGCTCTTGCGCTCGATCGTCTTCTTTCCGGTGCTGGTCTCGACCATCGGCGTCGGCCTGCTGTTCCAGGAACTGATGCACCCCACCCAGGGCGCGATCAACGTCGCGCTGGCGGCGGTGGGCATCGACGGCCCCGGCTGGCTGACCAACCCGTCGCTGGCGCTGTTCTCTGTGGCGCTGGTCGATGTCTGGCGCGGCGTGGGTCTGGCGACGCTGATCTATATTGCGGGCCTCGCCACCATTGGCCCCGAGTACTACGAGGCCGCCCGCATCGACGGCGCCACCCGGCTGCAACAGTTCTGGCGGGTGACCGTGCCGCTGATCCGGCCGGCCACCACCACCGTCATCATCCTGTCGCTGATCGGCGGGCTGCGCCTGTTCGACCTGATCTGGGCGATGACCCGCGGCGGCCCCGGCTTTTCATCCGACGTGCTGGCCAGCGTCATCTACAAGCAATACCAGGCCGGGTTCTGGGGCCTGTCGACCGCCGGCAACGTCATCCTGTTCCTGCTGATCGCCCTGATCATCGCGCCGCTTGCCTGGTGGCTCAACCGGAGATCGATCGACTCATGAAACCGCGTCAGATCCTCAACGGAGGCCTTGCGCTCTCCGCCTCTCTCGTCATCTTCGTGATCCCCTTCCTCTTTGTGCTGATCAACGCGATGAAATCACCGCAAGAGGCGAGCCAGCCGGATTTCGCGCTGCCAGAGCGCTGGCTGTTCTGGGAAAACTTCGTCACCACGGTGCAGACCCGCGACTATGCCCTGCTGCTGGCCTACTGGAATTCCACCGTCATCACCGTGGGCGCGATCACCCTGCTGGTGATCTTCGGCGCGATGGTGGGCTATGTGGTGCAGCGCCGGCCCTCGACGGTGACCCGCATCGTCTACATGGTGGCGCTGTCGGGGCTGATGATCCCGCCCGCCGTGGTGCCGACGATCTGGCTGCTGCAGTCGGTGGGCCTGTTCAAGACCCTCAACGGCATGATCCTGATCCAGGTCGCCTACGGGCTCGGGTTCACCGTGCTGCTCTATCGCAGCTTCATCGGCACCATCCCGCGCGAGCTTGACGAGGCGGCGATCATCGACGGCGCCAAGCCCTGGCAGGTGTTCTTCAAGGTCGTGCTGCCGCTTCTGAAACCGGTGACGCTGACCGTGATCGTGGTGCAGTCGATCAGCATCTTCAACGACTTCACCCATCCGCTCTACTACCTGCCGGGGCGTGACAACGTGACCGTGCAGCTGACGCTCTACAACTTCCAGAGCCAGTTCGCGAGCCAGATGAACCTGCTGTTCATGAACATCCTGCTGATCACCATTCCGCCGCTGATCGTCTTCATCTTCTTCAACCGCCAGATCGTCGCCGGGATGACCTCCGGCGCAGTGAAAGGATAACCCCATGGCCCGTGTCGAACTCAAGGACCTGCGCAAGAACTTCGGCGCCGTCGAGGTGATCAAGGGCGTCGACCTGACCATCGAGGACGGCGAGTTCTGCGTCTTCGTCGGCCCCTCGGGCTGTGGCAAGTCCACCCTGCTGCGGATGATTTCCGGGCTCGAGGAACAGAGCTCCGGAATGATCGAGATCGGCGGCCGCGACGTCTCGCGTGCTGAACCCTCCGAGCGCGGCATCGCCATGGTGTTCCAGAACTACGCGCTCTACCCCCATCTCACGGTGCGCGAAAACATCGGCTTCGGCCTGTCGCTGGCGCGTCGTCCCAAGTCCGAGATCGCCGAGAAGGTCGCTGCGGTGGCCGAGACACTGCAGCTTGGCGCCTATCTCGACCGCAAGCCCAAGGCGCTGTCTGGCGGCCAGCGCCAACGCGTCGCCATCGGCCGCGCCATCGTGCGCGACCCGCAGGTCTTCCTGTTCGACGAGCCGCTGTCGAACCTCGACGCCGCCCTGCGCAGCCAGATGCGGATCGAACTGACCGAGCTGCACGAGCGGCTCGGCGCGACGATGATCTACGTCACCCACGACCAGGTCGAGGCGATGACCATGGCCGACAAGATCGTGGTGCTCAACGGCGGCAGGATCGAGCAGGTCGGCCCGCCGATGGAGCTCTACCAGCGCCCCGCCACGCCCTTCGTCGCGGGCTTCATCGGCTCGCCCAAGATGAACCTCTACAATGGCAAGGTGGCCGAAGAGATGGGCTGCCGCACCTACGGCATCCGCCCCGAGCACCTGGCCCTGTCAGAGACCGAAGGCCGCTGGCCCGGCACCGTGCGCCACGTCGAGCGGCTGGGCGCCGACACCATCGTCCACATGGACGCCCCCGACCTCGGGCCGGTCATCGCGCGCACCGACGGCAGCCGCAGCTTCGCCCAGGGCAGCACCGTCTGGGTCACCCCGAACCCGGAGTTCGAGTTCCGATATTGAGCTGGTAGCGGATCCCCGGGCAATTTCCGGCGTAGATGTAGTTGCTTGGTTTGTTGCGTGGGTCGTTATGGATGTCTTGGAGCCAACCCAGCAGAGCAACCGCGCGCCACCGGGTCGAGTAACCGGCCTGCTGCACGTGCGCCTGCTTCGAGAGCCTGACGAAGACACAAGAAGCGCCCCGGTCCCGGTGCTCGGCCGTCGAATTTCCGGCATTGAGTTGCGCTGGGGTCCAGACGGTCTCGATATCCATCGGACGCAGACCATCGCCGCGGGCGAGCCTCCGGGTTTCCTTTGGTCTCGACGCTGTCCTGAACATCAACGGAGCGAGAGCCCGGCGATCTTCAGGGTCAGCTCGGCCGAAATCGACTGGCCCGCCGGAAGCACAGTCAGCCCGTGCGGCCCGGTCCCGGTCTCGCCGCTGACATGGCTCTGCGGTTCCAGCGCAAACCGTGCCATCCCGGGGTCGGCAAAGAGCATCAACGCCGGGAGTCCCCGACCCCGCATCTCGAGCCCGTAACCCAGCGATGGCTGAGTGATCCGCGCACGCCCGTCCCAGCCGGAATAGCATTGGTTGCGCCAGGCCTCCGGCAGCCCGCGCGGCGTCGAATAGGCCTCCGAGGCCGGAAGCGGGCGCTTGCCGAGGGGCAGATGCCCCGGCCCCTCCGGCCAGAGCGTGCGGGCGGCAAAGGCCACCTGCGTGTCCGCCAGACGTGGGAAATACGGGTGGAAGCCGATCCCACAGGGCACCGCCCGCGCCCCGGTGTTGCGGAGGCTCAGGCCGAACCTGACACCGGTGGCGCGCAGCTCCGCCATGAACCCCATCCGCAGGTCGAGCGGATAGTTTCCGCGGATATCAAGGCCGAGCGCGATCCGGCCGGCGGTGGTCTCGATCACCTCCCACGACCGCTGCCAGGCGATGCCATGCAGCGCCAGCGGCTCGTCGGTGTTGGGCGCAAGTTCGATGCGCCGCGTGCCCAGGGCCAGCCGGTTGCCGCGCGCGCGGTTGGCGAAGGGCGCCATGAGGAACATTGCCGTGTCGCCGGCGGTCCTGGCGGGCGCGGCTCTAGGCGCCAGCACCGGCACCCAGCCCTCTGCCGTTGCGACCTCGAAGCGGCCGACCGAAGCGCCCATCGCCGGATCCACCGACAGCCGGAACCGATCGTTCTGCAGCGTGATCATCGCTCAGCGGCAGAGCAAGGTCATAGGGCCCCGGCCGTGTCCTGGCCCCGCTGGCTCGCCGCGCGGCCCAAGTCGCGCGCCGCGACACCGATCAACCCGGCCATCAGCCGGCGGGCGGTCTCGCTCTCGCGCATCCGGATCGCCTCGAGCACGTCGCCGTGGGTGTGAAGCGAGTCCGCGAAGTTCTCGGAGGCCTGCGTGGTCATCCGGAAAGACATCCGCAGCGCCGCGCCGATCACCGTGCCGAAATTGGCGAAGATCTCGTTCTTCGAGGCCAGCAGGATCGCGAAGTGAAAGGCCTCGTCGGCGGCGACGATCGCATCGATGTCATCATCGCGCGCCGCGCTCATCCGCTGGTAGGCCTCCTGCATCCGGCCGAGGTCGGAGCCGTCGGCGCGCTGCGCCGCCATTTCGGCGGCGGCAGGCTCGATGACCTGCCGCGCCTCGGTCAGCGAGCGGATGAAGACGAGGTCGGGCGGCAGGGTCTCGCGCCAGGCGAGGATGTCACCGTCGAGATGGTTCCAGCGCGTCGCGGGCAGCACGACGGTGCCGATCCGCGGCCGGCTCTCGATCAGCCCCTTGCCGGCCAGCATCCGCACCGACTCGCGCAGGGCGGTGCGGCTGACGTCCATCTTCTGGCGCAGCGCATCCTCGGTCGGAAGCCGCTCGCCCGGCGCGATCTCACCCGACAGGATCATCCGCGCCAGCGTGGAGGTGACGATCTCGCGCGGGCCACCCTGCCCTCTCTGTTTGACCTCTGCCATGACTGCCTCAGCTCTTGTTCAGACGGTACTCTGCCAGAAAGACCGCCAGGATAAGAAGGGTCCCCTTGGCCAGCATCTGATAAAAGGTCGGCACCGCGGTGAGGATCATGCCGTTGTTGAGCACGCCGATGATCGCGACCCCCAAGAGTGCGCCGACCACAGTGCCGCGCCCGCCCTGCATCGCGCAGCCGCCGAGGAAGGCCGCGGTGATCGCCTCGAGCTCGAGCCCGTCGGAACCCGAGATCGGTTGGCCCGAGCCGGTGCGCGCCGCCAGCAGGATGCCGCCCACGCCGGCCATGACGCCAGAGACCACGTAGATCGCCACCCGGTAGGTCGGGATCTTCAGGCCCGACAGCCGCGCCACGATGGGGTTGCCGCCGATGGCATAGTAGTTCCGGCCGACGATGCTCTTGTGCATGAAGATGTAGAAGCCGATCGCCACCGCGATCAGGATCCAGATCGGCGCCGGCAGGCCGAGGATGCGGCCGGTGCCGATCCAACGGAAGCTGTCGTTGAAGATCGAGATCGACTGGCCGTTCGACAGGATGAAGGCGACGCCGCGAAAGATCGCCATGGTGCCCAGGGTCACGATCACCGCGTTGATCCGGCCATAGGTGATCAGCAGCCCGTTCACCAGCCCGGCCAGACCGCCGACGGCGATGCCCGCCAGCAGCCCCAGCCCTGCCATGTCGGTGGCCTGGATCGTCATTGCGGTGGCGACGGTGGTCAGCCCGACGATGGAGCCGACCGAAATGTCGAGCCCGCCAGAGACGATCACCCCGGTCTGCGAGATCGCCAGAACGCCGAGGATCGCGACCCCCATGCCGATGTTCAAAAGGTTGCGGGTCGAGAAGAAGACATCGCCCCGCAGCACGCCGAAGATCACCAGCAGCCCGACGAGGGCCACCAGCAGGCTGATGTTGTGGATGCCGATACGTTCGATGGTACGGTGCATGCTGAACCCCTCGCTTCGGGCGTTGATGGTTTGATCGGTCATTGGGCCGCTCCTTCAAGGTCTGCCCCGGCCGCGCTCCGGCCCTGGGGGATGGCCGCGGCCATGATGTTTTCCTCATTTGCCGCGCCGCGGTCGAATTCCGCGCGGATGCGGCCCTCGGCCATGACAAGCACCCGGTCCGAGAGACCAAGCAGCTCCGGCAGTTCCGACGAGATCACGATGACGCCCAGCCCTTGGGTGTCGGTCAGGCTGCGGATCAGGTTGTCAACGGCGGAGTAAAATCCGGCCACGTGGCGGCGCAAAACCAGGCCAGTGGCGGGGCGCCACGCGCCATTGCGCGCGCGCTTGTCATATAGCTGGCGCGTGCCATGGCGCATTGGCCCGGAGGG
>NZ_JAXMOR010000018.1:0-103803 GCF_034669705.1 Marinovum sp. | reverse complement strand
CCGGCAACCGTAATCGGTCACCGCGTGTCAGACGGTTTTCGGGTCGAAGGGTTTGCCCGTTCGCAGCATCGCGTTGAGGATCGTCAGCAGCTTGCGGGCGACCGCGATGATGGCCTGTTTCGCGGTCTTGCCTGCGGCCTCAAGCCGGGCCCGGAACGCGATGAACCGAGGGCAGCGGCGGGAGGCTTGCAGCCCGGCCAGGTAGAGCAGCGACCGCAGGTACGGCCGCCCGCCGCCGATGCTGCGCGCCGGGGTTCTGGCGCCGCTGTCGCGCGCGATCGGCGCGAGGCCCGCAAGCGCCGCGATCCGGCGGCGGTCGAGGTGACCGAGCTCAGCCAGATCCGAGGCCAGGCCCGCCGCCACCACCGGACCGACCCCCGGCGCGCTGAGGAGCAGGGCCTGCTCGGCCGCCAGGTCCGGGTCCCGGCGGGTCACGCGGGCGATCTCCGCGTCGAGCGCGGCGATCTCCTGCGCAAGCTGCGAGATGTGCCGCTCGAGCCCCTGGCGCAGAAAGGCCTCGATCTCGTGCAGGCGGATTTTCTCCTGCGTTTTCATGTCGACAAGCTGCCGGCGCCGGGTGGCGAGCGCTTTCAGCTGCCGCCGTCCCGGGCCCGGCGGCAGGCTCGGAGGCAAGTCCAGCGCCGCGCCCATCGCCCTCAGGACCTGCGCGTCCACCCGGTCGGTCTTGCCGATGATCCCGCAGGCCCGTGCAAAGTGCCGCGCCCGCGCCGGATTGACGCTGTGATGGGCCACGCCGGCGGCCTCAAGCGCATCGCGCAGCGGCCAGGAATAGCGTCCGGTGGCCTCGAAGACGACAAAGGCGCGGCGCTGCGCCAGGTCCTGCGCGAAGGCCGCGAGGGGCGCCGGCTGGTTGGCGATCTGGCGGGGCGCGCCGCCCGGTCCGCAGACATCCAGACGCTGTTTCGAGACGTCGACTCCGACGATGAAGTGATGCATGATAGCCTCCTGTCCCTGTCTGTACGGGGTCTGTTTGCGCAGCCCCAATCAACCGTTCAGGCTGACGACCAAGAATGCGGACGGCTCCCAATCCGGCACACGGGCTCTTGCCCAGGGACCTCACGGGATGCCGTCCGCACCTCCATTATACAGAAAACTGGTTAGACAGGGACCTCCATGCTCAGCCGCTCAAACGTCCCACCGCCCAACGCGCCGCATCCGCCACCACCGGGTCACCGTCCTCGCACAGCCCCCGCGCCACCGGCAAGAACCGCCCTTCACCGGAATTCCCGATCGCATAAAGCACGTTGCGGACAAACCGCCCGCGCCCGATCCGCTTGATCGGAGAGCCGGAGAACATCGCCCGGAACCCGGCATCATCCAAACCTGCCAATTCCCCGAGGTCCGGCGCCAACAAATCGTTGCGGGCGTGGTACTTCACCTCCGCCGCGCGTTCGGCGAACTTGTTCCACGGACAGACTGCCAGGCAATCGTCACAGCCGTAGATCCGGTTGCCGAGGAGCGGCCGCAGCGCCGCGTCCACCGGTCCCTTGTGTTCGATCGTCAGGTAGGAAATGCAGCGCCGCGCGTCGAGCTGGTAGGGCGCCGGAAAGGCCTTCGTCGGACAGACATCGAGGCACTTCCGGCAGGACCCGCAATGATCGACCTCAGCCGCATCCACCGGCAACTCCAGCGTGGTGAACACCGCGCCGAGAAAGAACCACGACCCCAGATCGCGGCTCACCAGATTGGTATGCTTGCCCTGCCAGCCCAGCCCCGCGGCCTGTCCCAGCGGCTTTTCCGGCACCGGCGCGGTATCGACGAAGACCTTCACCTGAGCGGGCGGATCCGTATCGGCCTCGGCGATCAGCCAGCGCGCCAGCCGCTTCAGCCGCTTCTTCACCACATCATGGTAATCGCGCTGTTGCGCATAGACCGAGATCGCCGCCCGGTCCGGCTGCCCCAGCACCGCCAGGGGATCATGCGCCGGGCCGTAATTTTCCGCCAGCATGATCACCGAGCGTGCCTCAGGCCACAGGGCCGCGGGATCGCCGCGCCAATGCGCCCGCTCCGCCAGCCAGGACATCTGCCCGTGATAGCCGGCCTTCAGAAAGGCCGACAGACGCTCAGCCACCTCCGGCACCGCCTCAGGCCGACAGACCCGGCAGGCCGAAAACCCCACCGCCTGCGCCTCGCGCCGCAGCTCCTGCTTGAGCGCCTCCATGGTCTTCATCTTGCCCGATATACTCCGGGGGTCCGGGGGCAGCGCCCCCGAAACCGCTGCCGGGTCTCAGAAATCCAGGTCATTGTAGTGTCGCGGCGGCGGAAACCCCGGCACCTGGTCGGCGAGGATACGGCGGAACGCCGGCCGCGACTTGATCTTGGCGTACCAGTCCTTGACCACCGCCGAGCGGTTCCAGTCGACGTCGGAAATATAGTCCAGCGACGACAGATGCGCGGCGGCGGCGAAATCGGCCAGGGTCATCACGTCGCCAGCCAGCCAGCGCCGGTGATCGAGCAGCCAGGTCAGGTAATCGAGGTGATACTTGATCGCCTTGGCGCCGGCCTTGACGTTCTTGCTGTCGGGGAAACCCTTGCCCTGCACCTTCTTGTTGACCCGCTCGTAGAGCAGCTTCGAGGTCACCTCGTGGTGGAACTTGTCGTCGAACCAGGCCACCAGACGGCGCACCTCATAGCGCGCATCGGCCGAGCGCGGCATCAGCGAGGGTTCGGGGTACTTCTCTTCCAGCCATTCGCAGATTGCGGCGCTTTCGGCCATGGTCTTGCCGTCGATGCGCAGCACCGGCACCTTGGCGGCCGGGTTGCGGCGCAGGAAATCCGGCTCCTGCTCCCAGTAGCGTTCCTCGACCAACTCGCATTCGATCTTCTTCTCGGCAAGGCTGAGACGCACCTTGCGGCAGAACGGCGAGAGGGGAACGTGATAAAGCTTGGCCATGAAAGGGCAGTGTCCTAAGGGGGAGTGTTCGACTTCTTTGCCGCACATGCGCCGCCAGTTCAACCACCCAGCGGTTGGATCGGCAATCGGCCGCGGTTCCGGATGGGGTCAGGATCAGCTATGGCTGCAGTCGACAGCCGGGCCGCAACGGAGGCATCCGCATGATCCTGAGCCTTCTCGACTATGCCGCCGTGGCGGTCTTTGCCCTGACCGGCGCGCTGGCCGCCAGCCGGGCGCAGCTCGATATCGTGGGCTTTGCCTTTCTCGCCTGCCTGACGGCGGTCGGTGGCGGCACCCTGCGCGACCTGCTGCTCGACCGCAACCCGGTGTTCTGGATCGCCGATCCCGGCATCATCCCCACCGCCTGTGCAGCCGCCTTCCTGGTTTTCTTCACCGCGCATCTGGTGGAAAGCCGGCTGCGCTGGCTTTTGTGGCTCGACAGCTTCGCGCTGGCCGTCGCCGTGGCCTCGGGCACCGGGGTGGCGCTGGCGCTCGAGCAGCCGGCGCTGATCGTGCTGATCATGGGGGTCACGACCGGCACTTTCGGCGGGCTGATGCGCGACGTGGTGGCCAACGAGGTGCCGGTGGTCCTGCGCCAGGGCGAGCTCTATGCCACCGCGGCCCTGGCCGGCTCCGGCGCCGCGCTGGTGCTGCTGGCGCTGGGTCTCGGCAGCGACATCGCGCTTCTGGGATGTGCCGCGGTCACCTGGGCGCTGCGCGCCGGCAGCCTGCGCTGGGGCTGGTCGCTGCCGGTCTACCGCAGCCGGCCACCGCGGGAGAAATAGCGCCGCCCCGCTCGCACCGCCGTCCCGGACCTGATCCGGGACGTCCTCCCCGCATCATGCCACGGTGGCATCGGCGGTTGACCCACCGGACCCGCTCACATCGCCTCCGCTCACACCCCCTCCGGCCGAAACCCCGCCGGCACCCGGTCACGGCCCTCAAGCACAAGGTCCGCCATCACCTCGCCCACCAGCGGCGCCATGCCGAAGCCGATCTTGAACCCGCCGTTGGCAATCCACGCCCCCGGCCGCAGCGGATGCGGCCCCAGCACCGGCGCGCGGCTCTTCGCCCGCGGCCGCACCCCGGCCCAGCGCGCGACAACCTCGGCCCCCGCCAGCACCGGAAAGGCCGCAACCGCCCGCGCGATCACCGCCTCGAGCTGGTCGTCGACGGCTGACGGGTCGTCATACTCCCGCTCCGAGGTCGAGCCCACAGCCACCGTGCCATCGCCATGCGGCACGATATGCAACCCGTCGGCAAAAAGCTGCGGGCGGTCCTGCGCCGCGTAGCGCAGCAGCGCCGCCTGCCCTTTCACCCCGTTGCCAAGATTGCGACCCGCCGCCCGGCTCATCGCCTCAAGGTCCGCCACCCCGGTAGCCCAGATCACCGTGCCGCGGTCCGCGCCCTCGGCGATCACCTTGACTCCGCAGGCCACCAAAGCCGCCACCAGCGCCGCACAGGACCGGCGCGGATGCACCCGGGCGCTCAGCGTGTCCTCGACCAGGAACCCGCTGGGCGAGGCCGGTGCCCAATCGCCATAATCCGCCGCCGCGACCACCCGCCACTCGGCCCGGCCCTGCCAGAGCGCTGCCGCCGTCTCAGCCCGCTGCTCCGCCAATGCCACCGCGCGCGCATCGGCCAGCGGCTGCAAGCGGCCGGAGCGCAGGTAGCCGGGATCGCGCCCGCCGGTCTCGGCCACCTCGGCCCAGAAGGTCTCGGCCATCAGCAGGCTCTCGAGCTGAAACGCCTTCTTGTCGTTCCAGTTCTCCGGCACATGCGGCGCCAGCGCGCCGACGATGCCGCCAGAGGCGCCCGCCGCCGGCCCGAAGGGATCGATCACCCGCACCTTTGCGCCGCGCCGGGCACAGGCCCAGGCCACCGACAGGCCGAACACGCCCGCCCCGCGCACTGTCACGTCGTCCATTGCATACCCCTCCGTCAGGCATTAGGCCTCGGAGGAAACCCTTAAGGCAGCCGAAAATGACAGACCAGAGCGCAGAGCTGGAATGGCGCGACGGGCGGGTGCCTGTCTCGACCCGCTTCGATGATCCCTATTATTCGCTCGACAACGGGCTGGCCGAGACCCGCCACGTCTTCCTCGCCGGCAACGACCTGCCGGCGCGCTTTGCCGACGGTTTCCACATCGCCGAGCTGGGCTTCGGCACCGGGCTGAACCTGCTCTGCGCGCTGCAGGCGTTTCGCGCCGCCGGCACGCCGGGCCGTCTGCTTTTCACCAGCTTCGAAGCCTTCCCGATGGCCCCCGACGACATGATCGCAGCCCAGGGCGCCTTTGCCGAGCTGGCCGATCTCGCGGCGGAACTGGCGCCGCACTGGCAGGCCGGCGACACCCGCATCGAGACCGCCGATCTCGACTTCACCCTGATCACCGGCGACGCGCGACAGACCCTGCCGGACTGGCAGGGGGCCGCCGACGCCTGGTTTCTCGACGGTTTCTCGCCGGCCAAGAACCCAGAGCTCTGGGGCGCGGCGCTTCTGGCCGAGGTCGCGCGCCACACCGCGCCGGGCGGCACCGCGGCGACCTACACCGCCGCCGGCCACGTGCGCCGAGCGCTGGCGGAGGGCGGGTTCACCGTCGCGCGCATTCCCGGCTTCGGCCGCAAACGCCACATGACGCAGGCCACCAGATGACCCAGAACGACACGGTGCGCGGCATCTGGCTGATGGTGGCCACCACCTTCGTCTTTGCGGTGCAGGACGGGATCAGCCGCCATCTGGCGTCGGAATACAACGTGCTGATGGTGGTGATGATCCGCTACTGGTTCTTCGCCGCCTTCGTCATCGCCCTGTCGGCCCGCAGGCGGGGCGGGGTCCGCGGCGTGGCGCGCACCGAGCAACCGCTGGTGCAGGGGTTCCGCGGCGTGCTTCTGGCGCTGGAGATCTGCGTGATGGTCGCCGCCTTCACCTATCTCGGGCTGGTCGAGAGCCACGCGGTCTTTGTCTGCTACCCGCTGCTGGTCGCGGCCCTGTCGGGGCCGGTGCTGGGGGAAACCGTCGGCTGGCGGCGCTGGCTGGCGATCGGCGTGGGGTTCGTGGGGGTGACGATCATCATCAACCCCTCGGCCGGGGTGTTCTCGGTCTATGCGCTGATCCCGCTGCTGGCGGCCTCGATGTTCGCGCTCTATTCGCTGCTCAACCGCTATGCGGCGCGGCGCGACACGGCCGAGACCTCGTTTTTCTGGACCGGCACCGTGGGCTGCGTGGTGATGACCGCGATCGGCGTCTGGTTCTGGGAACCGATGACCGGCGGCGACTGGGTCTGGATGGCGGCGCTCTGCGTCACCGGGGTGACCGGGCATTACACCATGATCAAATGCTACGAGGTGGCCGAGGCCAGCGCGGTGCAGCCCTTTGCCTATCTGCAGATGCCCTTTGCGGTGGCCATCGGGTTGGTGGTCTTTGGCGAGGACCTGCGGGCCACGGTGGTGGTTGGCGCGGCGCTGATTGTCGGGGCGGGGTTGTTCACCCTGTGGCGGGAACGCCAACGGACACGGGCGGCGCGTCGGGCGGCGCAGGGTTGACGGTCGGGGCGGTGGGTTGGAAACCCACCCTACGGCAGGTCGCTCTTCAGGCCGACGCTGTCATGACAGGCCTGCAACAAGGGCGCAGCCCGCTGGTCTCTCGGCAGTTGCATGCCAAACCCCTGCCGACAGCAGCTTGCAGGCAAAGTGCGCGAGGCCAGCCCCGTCGCAGCGAAGCTGCGCCTGTTACCTTTGGCACGCCTTTGACGTGACGGGCTGCCGCTTTGGCTGCCCAAAGCGCTCCGATCAGAGGTTCTACGGGCTTTGCCGGGACCACTTGGCAGACTGGTCCGGCAGAGTGCCCCCCGCGGGCAACCGCTGGCCCGGCACACCGTGCGCGGCATCTATCAGGCACCAGCCCTACCTACTCTCACAGCCCGCAGGCTGCCGAAGCCTCACTCCGGCAGCACCGTCGATCCTACCAGCTCTTGCGAGAACGGCACCGGGTGCGGATCCTTGCCCAGCCGGGCGCGATAGACCGGCAGGCTTTCCGACACCCGCATCACGTAGTTCCGGGTCTCGTTGAAAGGGATCATCTCGATCCAGTCGATGATGTCGATCTCGCCCTTGATCGGATCGCCATAGGCGTTCTTCCAGCTCCGCGGCCGCCCGGGACCGGCGTTGTAGCCGGCCGACATCATGATCACGTTGCCGTCGAAATCCTCGGCCAGCCCGCGCAGGTAATCCGCCCCCAGCCGGGAGTTGTAGACCCAGTCGCTGGTCAGCCGCGACTGGCTGTAGTCGAGCCCCACCCGCCGTGCCACCAGCTGCGCCGTCGCCGGCATCACCTGCATCAGCCCGCGCGCGCCGGCGTGGCTGATCACCGTGTGGTCGAACTCGCTCTCGCGCCGGGCGATTGCCAGCACCATCTCGGTGGGCACCGGGTGGTCGCGCTGCGCCACCGGGTGGACGGCATAATAGGGCGCCGCGATCTCGCGACCGTCCTGCGCCGCGCGCTTGCCCAGCATGATGCCGATATGCGGCTGGCCCAGATCCTCGAGCATCTTGCCCATCAGGTGCAGGTTGTCCTCGTCCTGGCTCTCGGCCAGATGGGTCCAGAACCGCTCGGCCAGCCAGCCTTCGCCGGCGGCCAAGAGCAGCATCGCCGCCTCATGCACCCCCGATTTGGTGAACGCGGCCTCGCGCCAGTCGGCCTCTGGGCGGAAGCCGCCAAGCTGGCTGTTGAACGGAAAGCCGCCGCGCTCGGCCGCGAGCAGCCCGTAGAAGCTGGTCTGATAGGCGGCCCCCAGCGCATAGGCGCCCTTGGCGGCATCGGCATTGCCCAGCGCCTCATAGGCCCGGCCCAGCCAATAGCCGGCGCGGCCGAGCGAGATCGGGGTGTAGACGTCGCCCTTGAAGCGGGTGAAATGCGCCAGCGCGCGGCTGGCGTCCTTCTGGAAGCGCAGGGCGAGGTAGCCCGACAGCCACTCCAGCTCGGCGAAATTGCGGCCGGTGACGGTGTGATGGGTGGCGGCGATGCGATAGGCCAGCCCGGGGTCGCCATTGCGCATGGCACGATGCGACAGGCTGTGGCGGCGGCCGGCCCAGTATTCCGGCTCGCCCAGGCTCTCCGGGCTGGTCGAGCGTTCGAGCAGAAGCTCGATGGCGCTGTCGCGCAGGCCCTTGGCCATCCGCCATTCATAGCGCTCATAGGCCAGCCCCGGGTTATCGGCCAGCGCCGCCGGTACCGCGGCGATCAGCGGATCGGGATTGACGTTGCGCGCCCGCAGCGCCATCCGCGCGTTGGCCAGCCTCTGCCAGCCCGAAGAAACCAGCGGCAGCATCCGCGTGGCGTTGATTTCCCAGCCTTCCCAGAGCGCCAGGTCGAGCCGCGCCTCGTGATGCGGCTTCAACAGGGGGCCGTAGCGGTCGAGAAACAGCGCCTGCTCGCGGTCAGACAGCGCCAGGGTGCGCCAAGCCTTGACGATGCCGGCCTGCGCTGCGCCGGTCTCGCCGCTGGCTTCGAGCGCCTGGGCGAGGGCCAGAGCGCCGGTGCCGGTCTCGGGCTCGTGGCCGTCGAAGAACGCCAGCCGGTCCTCGACCGGGGCGTCGGCCATGGTGTCCTCGGACTTTTCCCTCAGGTAGGCCAGCCCGGGCCAGTCGCCGCTGCGCCGCAGGAAGGCCATCACATCGCCGGAACTGCCGCTGCCGCCGCGCAGGAAATGCCACAGGATGACGTCGCGCGCGGCAGAGCCTTCGGGACCGGCGCGGCGGAAGGCCTCGTCCCAGCGGCCGTCGCGCATGGCCGCGAGAGCGGCCTTGAAGCCGGGATCGACCGGCGGCACCCGCGCTGCCAGCGGCTCGGTGTCGAGACCCTGCGGGCGCACCCGCGGCCGCAGGCCGGCAAGGTCCTCGTCAAGCTCTTCCAGCGGTTCGGGCACGGCGGCATCCTCGCCCGCCGGGATCGCCTCGGGTTCGACCACCGCCGGCGCGTCTTCGGCGGCGGCGGCCGGCTCGGCATCGCCCTGGGCGCCGGAACTTCGCGCCCGCGGGCGCAGGCTCGTCGTCACGTCGAGTGCGACGGCGCCGTCAGGAGTGGGTTGGGCGACAGCGGGCGAAGCCGCCGCGACGAGCAGGCAGAGGAGGGCACGCATCATCACTTGCAATTTCTGTTCTGAAAAGGAATAGACACGATCCAGAATGTAACCTGTCCGCCGCATCCTTCAACTCACGATGATGACAGCGGCGGACCTGCGTTCCGCCCCGGCGGCCGCCTGTTGAAAGAAAAGGAGCGTCACCATGTTCAAAGGGTCCCTGCCAGCCCTGGTCACGCCGTTCAAGAACGGTGAGGTCGATCTGGAGACGCTGCGAAAACTGGTGGACTGGCATGTCGATCAGGGCAGCCACGGTCTTGTGCCCGTGGGCACCACCGGCGAAAGCCCGACCCTGACCCATGCCGAGCACGAGTTGGTGGTGACCGAGGTGGTCAAGGCCGCCGCCGGCCGCATTCCGGTGATCGCCGGGGCCGGGTCGAACAACACCACCGAGGCGATTCGCCTGACCCGCCATGCCAAGCAGGTCGGGGCCGATGCCGCGCTGGTGGTGACGCCCTATTACAACAAGCCGACGCAAGCCGGGCTGATCGCGCATTTCACCGCCATTACCGAGGCGGTCGACCTGCCGATCATCATCTACAACATCCCGCCGCGCTCGGTGGTCGACATGCTGCCCGCCACCATGGGCGAACTGGCCAAGCTGAAGAACATCATCGGCGTCAAGGATGCCACTGGCGATCTCGCGCGGGTCTCGGCGCAGCGGATCACCTGCGGCCGGGATTTCGTCCAGCTCTCGGGCGAGGACGGCACCGCGCATGGCTTCAATGCCCAGGGCGGCGTCGGCTGCATCTCGGTCACCGCCAATGTGGCGCCGGCGCTGTCGAGCGCGCTTCAGCTTGCCTGTCTCGGCGGGGATTACGCCAAGGCGCTGGAGATCCAGGACCGGCTGATGCCGCTGCATCAGGCAATCTTTGCCGAGCCCGGGCTCTGTGGCGCGAAATACGCGATGTCGCGGCTGGGGCTCTGCGAGGACGAAGTGCGGCTGCCGCTGATGCCTGTCACCGAGCCGACACGGGCGCGGATCGACGCCGGGCTGCGGCATGCGGGGCTGTTGAACTAGGCGCTCCAGAGCGTCGAATGAATGGCCCGGCTGCGAGCGATCGCGCCGGGCCTTTACTCTTGGTGCGGAGCCGCGCATTGCCGGCGCGCGCGGTGGCGATCCGCCGTTCATGGCTGCCACTTTATGGTGGCCAAACCCGCAGACCCTCTCGATGTCACGCCTGGCGCAGCCAAATCGCCGCCGCGTGGGGGCGCGCCGGCGATGCGCGGCGGCCTGCGGCCTTGATTCCGCGCAAGCCCGTCTACGGCCGCCCCGCTACTGCGTCTCCAGCCCCTCGGGCTGTCCCACCACCACGAAATGCAGCGCTTCCGGATCATAGAGCTCGGCCGCCACGCGGTTGACCTCGTCCAGCGTCAGCGCCTCGACCAGCGCATTGCGCTCGGTCACGTAGTCCGGCCCCAGACCGTCCATCTGCATGCCCACGAGGATATTGGCGATCGGGCCGTTGCCGTCGAACCGCAGCGGGTAGGCGCCGGTCAGATAGGTCTTGGCCGCCGTGAGTTCCTCCGCCGTCAGCCCCTCCTGCCCCAGCCGGGCCCATTGGTCGCGGATCACCGCGATGGTCTCGGCCACGCGGGTATTGGCAGAGGCCACCGAGCCCATCACCAGCGCTGCGTGATCCTTGGGCACCAGGTAGGAATAGACGCCATAGGTCAGCCCGCGCTTCTCGCGCACCTCGGTCATCAGCCGGCTGGTCAGCCCGCTGCCGCCGAAGACCTCGTTGATCACATAGGCCGCCAGGAAATCCGGGTGGTCGCGCTCAAGGCCCTCGTGACCGAACAGCACCACCGATTGCGGCGTGTCGAAAGGCTCGACCGTCAGACCGCCCTCGAGCAGGAAGGGCGCCGCGCCGGGCAGCGCGGGGCCGGTCTCGGGCAGGTCGGCCAGCAACGTGTCGAGCAGCGCCGAAAGCGCCTCGGCCGAGATGTCGCCGACCGCGCTGACATAGACCCGGTCGCGCGCGAAGGCTGCCTGATGCGCCGCCACGATATCCTCGCGGCTGAGCGCCAGAACGCTCTCGCGGGTGCCCTTGAAGGAGGTGGCATAGGGGTGATCGCCAAAGGCCAGCCGGTCGAAGGTGCGGCTGACGATGCGGTCGGGATCGCTGGCATCCGAGGCCAGACCGGACAGCACCTGCGCCTTGACCCGGTCGATCGCCACCTGGTTGAAGGCCGGTTCGACGATCGAGCCACGCAGCAGCGCCATCGCCTCGTCGGTGGTGTCGGTCAGGAACCGGGCCGAGACAGAGATGGTGTCGTCGAAGGCGTCATAGTCGAACGACGCCGCCAGCCCCTCGAGCGCGCGGGCAAAACCGCGGGCGTCCATCTCGCCGGTGCCTTCCTCAAGCAGCCCGGTCATCAGGTTGGTCGCCCCCCGCTTGCCCGGCGCATCGAGCGAGGCGCCGCCCTTGAAGCGCAGCTCCAGCGCAACAAAGGGGATCGAGGGTTCCTCGACCAGCCAGGCGGTGATGCCGCCAGGGGTCTCGACCTCCTGGATTTCGATCTCGGCGCGGGCCGGCAGCGCCGCCATCACCAGCGCGGCGGTTGCAAGCGCCAGGGTTCTCAGGGTCGCGGTCATTGGGTCACCTCCTGCGGGCGCATCAGCCAGCTGGTCACGCTGTTCTTGTCGTCAAAGACCTCTCGCGCGGCGGCGAGGATGTCGTCTTCGGTCACCGCCGCCACGATCTCCGGCCAGGCGTGCACGTCCTCGATCGTCAGTCCGGATGTCAGCGCCCGGCCATACTCATTGGCCAGCCGCTCGACATTGTCGCGGGCATAGATCCGGCTGGCCTCGATCTGGCGCTTGATCCGGTCGAGCTGTTCGGCGTCCACCCCCTCTTCGAGGAACTCGGCCACCGCGGCATCGAGCGCCGTTTCGGCCTGCTCGAGGCTCACGCCCTCGGCCGGCACCACCACCAGCGAAAACGTCGTGTCATCCAGCGAGACGCCGCCATAGCCGGCACCGGCATAGACCACCAGCTTCTGCTCGAACTGCAGCTTCTCGTTCAGCACCGAGGTCTGGCCGCCGCCCAGCACCTCGGACAGCAGCATCAGCGCCGCCGCCGTCTCCTGCGCGCCGGGGTCACGTTCGGGCGCAAGGTAGCTGCGGGTCACATAGGGCTGCGAGACCCGCGGATCCTCGAACACCAGCCGGCGCGGCGCGGTCTGCGGCGGTTCCTGCGGGCGCTCGCGCGGTGCGAGATCAGGATTGGGTTCGAGCGGACCGTAGTGCTCGCGGGCCAGTGCCATGACCTCCTCTGGCGCGACATCGCCGGCGACGATCAAGAGCGCGTTGTTCGGGGCGTAATAGGTCTGGTAGTAGTCCAGCGCCGCCTCGAGATCGAGGTCCACCATCTCGTGCCGCCAGCCGATGATCGGCACGCCGTAGCGGTGGTTGAGGTATTGCGCCGCGCGCGCCTGCTCGCGCATCAGCGCGGCGGGGTCGTTCTCGGTGCGCTGGTTGCGCTCCTCGATGATCACTTCGCGCTCGGTGCGGATTTCTTCGGGGCCGAGCTGCAGGTTGACCATGCGGTCGGCCTCCATCTGCATCATCAGCCCGAGCCGGTCGGCCGCGACGCGTTGGTAATAGCCGGTCTGGTCATAGCTGGTGAAGGCGTTGTCGGTGCCGCCGTTCTCGGCCACCACCCGGCTGAGCTCACCCGGGGCCATGTTGGCGGTGCCCTGAAACAGCAGGTGCTCGAGGAAATGCGCCACGCCGGACACGCCCGGCTTTTCGTCGGCGCTGCCGGCGCGGTACCACAGCATGTGCACCACCACCGGGGCGCGGTGATCCTCGATGATGACGACCTGCATGCCGTTGTCGAGCCGGTCGGTGGTCACCTGATCCTCGATCGACGTCTCGGCGGCTGCGGCCCCGGCCCAGAGCAGCGTCAGACCGGCGGCGCAGGCGCCGAGGCGACGGGTCAATCGGTCAAGTCGGTGTCCGGGCATGTGGCTCTCCTGATGGATGTCAGGCTAACTAATGGCCGCGCGCCCGGTAAGTTCAAGAAAAACCGCGTGACAAGGGCGTGATCAGCCGCCCACCCGGCCATCGGTGTTCTCTTCCGGCGGATCCGCCGCCGGCGTGCGCACCCCGGCCAGCCGGAAGCGGCGCAGCACCTCGTAGGGGTCGATCGCAAAGTTCTCGTAGGCGTCGTAATACTTGTCTTCGCGCATCAGCTGCCAGGTAAAGAGCGAGGCACGCTGGCGGAACTCGAGATCCTCGGCGGCGAGCTGGCCGCGGATGCCGGGCTGCACGCCGTTGCGGGCGGCATAGCTGACCAGAGCGCCGTCGCTGGCCGGCGCACCGGTGCCACGCACCGCGACCCGGTTGCCGTCACCGCCGAGCACCGCCACGGCATCGGCCTCTGGCGTCGGATCGGTGCGGTTGGCGCCGCCCGGGGTCGGCGGCGGCAGGGCCGAAAGGCTCTCGGGGGTCTGCAGCGGCTTGGGCGGCACGATGGCAAATTCCTCGGGACCATCGCCGCGCACCCTGAGCTCGTGCAGGGTGATATCACGCTCGCCACAGGCCGCCAGCCCGAGGGCCAGCGCCAGCAAAACGCTCCGCTTTGCAAAGGGCGGGATTGTCATGCCTTGTCACTCCACCTGCTCACCGGCCCAGACTTAACGGATTGTTCCAGAGAGGTCACGTGCCCTTTTTCCGCTTGCGCGCCCCCTTGCCGCCGTCCGATCCGGTGAAGATCACCAGCCCGAAGGCGCCGGCGAAAATCGCGATATCGGCGACGTTGAAGGCATAGGGGTTGTCGATGCCGCAGCACGACATGTTGAGGAAATCGGCCACCGCGCCATAGAGCAGCCGGTCGATCACATTGCCCAGCGCACCGCCGACGAGGATGCCGGCCGAGATCCGCCCGATCCGGCCCGGCGGATCGCGCCAGACCCAGACCAGCACGAAGCCGACGATGACCAGCGCGATGGCGATCAAAACCATCCGCGCTGCTTCTGAATGGCCGGAGAACAGGCCAAAGTTGATGCCCGAATTCCACGCCATCCGAAAGGTGACGAAGGGCGGCAGGACCTCGATCTCGCCCAGCGTGCGCAGATCGAGCAGATGCACCACCACGATCTTGCTGACCTGGTCGAGCAGGAAGACCCAGAGCGCTGCCCAGAACACCGTTCGCATCTGCCGCCCCTGCCCTTAGTGCCGGAAGTGGCGCATGCCGGTGAAGACCATCGCGAGGCCCGCCTCGTCGGCCGCCGCGATCACCTCGGCATCGCGCATCGAGCCGCCGGGCTGGATCACGCAGGTGGCGCCGGCCGCCGCCGCTTCCATCAGCCCGTCGGGGAAGGGAAAGAAGGCATCGGAGGCCACGGCAGAGCCCTTGGTCAGCGGCGTGTCGAGGCCCAGCGCCTCGGCCATGCGCTCGGCCTTTTTCGCGGCGATCAGCGCCGAATCCACCCGGCTCATCTGGCCCGCGCCGACACCCACGGTGGCGCCATCCTTGACATAGACGATGGCGTTCGACTTCACGTGTTTCGCCACCTTCCAGGCAAACAGCAGGTCGCGCATCTGTGCGTCAGAGGGCGCCACTTTCGTCACCACCTTGAGGTCATCGAGTCCGACAAAGCCCACGTCCTTGTCCTGCATCAGGAAGCCGCCGGCCACCTGCCGCAGGGTCTGGCCGCCCTGGCGCACATCCGGCAGCGCCTCGGTGGTCAGCAGCCGCAGGTTCTTCTTTTCCTTGAAGACGCGCATCGCGCCCTCGGAGGCACCGGGCGCGATCACCACCTCGGTGAAGATGCCGGTGATCTCCTGCGCGGTCTCTTCGTCGAGCGGCTGGTTGAAGGCGACGATGCCGCCGAAGGCCGAGGTGCGGTCGCAGTCGAAGGCCGCCTTGTAAGCCTCGAGCAGCGACGCGCCCTTGGCCACGCCGCAGGGGTTGGCGTGCTTGATGATGGCGCAGGCGGGGCCTTGCGCCGGATCGAACTCCGCCACCAGCTCGAACGCCGCGTCGGTGTCGTTGATGTTGTTGTAGCTGAGTTCCTTGCCCTGATGCTGCACCGCGGTCGCCACCCCGGGACGGTCGCTGCCATCGGTGTAGAACGCCGCGGTCTGATGCGGGTTCTCGCCATAGCGCAGGGTCTGCTTGACCGCGCCGGCGACGGCGCGGCGGCGCGGTGCGGCCTCGCCCAGCGCGCCGGCCATCCAGTTCGACACCGCGGCGTCATAGGCGCCGGTGCGGGCATAGGCGGTCTGCGCCAGATGCTGGCGGAAACCATAGGAGGTGGCGCCGTCATTGGCCTCGAGCTCGCCCAGCAGCGCCTCGTAATCCTGCACGTCGACCACGGTGGTGACGAAACCGTGGTTCTTGGCGGCCGCGCGGATCATCGCCGGGCCGCCGATGTCGATGTTCTCGATGCAGGTGTCATAATCGCCGCCCTTGGCGACGGTCGCCTCGAACGGGTAGAGGTTGACCACCAGCAGGTCGATGCCGCCGATGCCATGCTCATCCATCGCCGCGACATGGGCGTCGTTGTCGCGCAGCGCCAGCAGACCGCCGTGCACCATCGGGTGCAGCGTCTTGACCCGGCCATCCATCATCTCGGGAAAGCCGGTGACATCGGCCACGTCGCGCACCTCGAGCCCGGCCTCGCGCAGCGCCTTGGCGGAACCGCCGGTCGACAGAAGCTCGACCCCGCGCTCGGCCAGCGCGCGGCCCAGTTCGGTCAGGCCGGTCTTGTCGGAAACGGAGAGAAGCGCGCGCCGGATCGGCACGAGGCGGGGGTCATCGGTCATATCGTCAGGGTCCTGCGGTCAGCTGTCAAAATCGTATTCGTCGTCCGTGGCCAGATCGCGCACCGCCACCGCGGTGTCATGCGCCTTAGCCAGAGACCAGCGAATGCGCGTCGCATACTCCATTGCCCGGTGAGTTAAAACGATCTGTTTCGTCGCGCGCGGCTGCAAACGCCCCATTTCGAGGTAAACTGAGGGTTCCAGCGTCATTTCCAGCCCGCCTTCGTGGCGAAACACCCAGACCTCGCCAGAGCGCAGCGCCAGCGACACCGCCAGCCCGCCCATGTCGACCTCGGCATCGACATCCGGATGCAGGTGAAAGCGCACGTGATAGGGGATGCCGGCCGGCCCTGCGGCATGGCGCACCCGGTCGAATCGCTTGCGATCGGCGGCCTTGAGCGCCAGCAGCATGTCCTCGCCCACCAGCCCCCGGCCATCGAAGGTCATCTCGAGGATGCGCGCATGGGTCAGCCCGTGGGTGTCGACATAGCCGTCATGTCCGGCCTCGAGCTTGAGCCCGTCGGAGGCATGGCCGATCTCCACCGGCACCTCTTCTGGCGCATCCTCGAGCATCTCGCGCCGCGCGCCGCCCACCCGGCCCTCACGCCCCAGCCTTGCGCTGGAATAGCCCTCGAGCGCCAGAGTGCTGTGCGACGGCGTGGCGCGCCCCGCGCGCCGCCAGTCCTCGCCGAAATAGGCGCCAGAGCCGCAGGAGACGATCAGCGGCCGCCGCCCCGAGGTCAACTCGAAGGCCAGTGTCGAGGCATGGGCGTTGAACGAGGCCGGTCCCGCCGGCGGCGGGCTGGCATCGACGATCACCGAGGTGCGCCCGGCCGACAGCCTGGCAAAGCCCATCGCCAGCCCCTGCGCCCCCTTGCGCACGCCAGAGGCCGAGAGCGCCTGGTCGAGCCGCCCGTCAAGCCCGCGCCCGCCGCCGTGAAACCGCGCCAGCCCGCCGTCGCTGTGGCGCAGGGCGCGCAGGGTGGGGGCAATCCGGGCGATGGCCGCCTGATGCTCGGGATCGACGGCATTGCCGGTCTCCTCCAGCGCCGCCGCGGCCCAGGTCAACAGGGTAAAGACCTCGAGCAGCTCTTCGGGGTTGCGGGTCGGGATGCCGCCCTGTTCGTCGATCTGGCTGGCGCATTCGCGCGCCAGCGCCGCCCGCGCCGAGGCCACGTGGCGCTCCATCCCGCTCAGCGACAGCCCGGCATAAAGCAGTCCGGTCAGCGCCTCGAAGCGTGGCAGGCCCGGCGCCGCCTTGTGCCAGCGCCGGCCGAGAAAGCGGGTCTGATGCGCCAGCGACTGGAAATAGCGCGCCGCCGGCCCCGGCTCGAGCGCGCGCAGAAGAAAGATCGCGTGATGGGTCCAGCGAATGAGCCGTCGGCCGGTCAGGTCCGGTGTCCAGCCCGGACCGCTGCCGCGACCGTAGTGGTCGATCCAGCCCCAGAGCCAGCGCTGCGCCACCCGCCGCGCCCGCAGATCGCCCACCGCCGCCAGGTCATCGAGCCAGCCGAAGCCGTGGATCTGCTCGACAAAGGCCTGGTCGGGCGGATCGAGTTCCCAGAGCATGGCATCGCTGGCCTCGATCAGGTGGCCGGCGAACATCAGGTTGCCGGCAATCAGCTGCCGGCCGCGGTTGAAACTGCCGATGGTGCGCGGCTCGGGCTGCGACACGAACGCCGTGGCCGCCCGCGCCCGCGCGGCAAGCCGCGCATGAACGCGGTGCATCAGGCGCGTATGACGCGCTGACCAGCTGTCGTTCTCGGTCATCTGCACTGCCTCTGTTCGCACTTTTACATGCGTTATATGAGGCCGATCATAGCCTTGGCCGCGCGCAAAGTCACCTTTGAAATACGCGCCCTCCGGCCCGCCGGTTACCGCGCCACCGCCATCCAGAGCGCCACCCCGGCCAGCAGCAGTGCCAGCCCGCGGTTGACCGCCCCGGCCGCCGGCCCCTGCCGCAGCCGCGCGCCGATCCGTGCCCCGACCAGCGTCCAGACCAGAAAGGCGCAGAGGTTGTTGAGGGTAAAGACCGTGGCGATCCAGAGCACGCCCGGCGCGCCCCGGTCCGGTTCGATGAACTGCGAGAACATCAGCAGGATGATCAGATAGGCCTTGGGGTTAAGCAGCAGGAGCAGCGCGCCGCCGGCCGCGCCCGCCCGCCGCGCCGCGGGCCCCCGGGCCGCATCGGCCTGCCAGAGCCCCCAGGCCAGCCAGAGCACATAGGCCGCCCCCGCCCAGCGCATCACCGCAAACAGCCCCGGCGCCCGCGCGCTGACCTCGGCAAAGCCCAGCCCGAGGCCCAGCGTCACGATCCAGGTGGCAAGGTGGTAGCCGGCGTTCGCAGGCAGCGTCGCGGCCAGCCCGAAGCGCGCGCCATAGGCGGCAAAGAACAAATTGCCCGGCCCCGGCGACCAGGCCAGCGGCAAGAGAAACAAGATCAGCGCCAGGGTTGTCTCGAACATCGCTCACTCCGGGTCGGCCACAGGCGTGATCGCCCGAAACCGCCCAGAGGTTCGACCCGGAACCTGCGCCTTCTAGCGGCCGAGGCAGGCCATGTAGAACCCGTCCATGCCGCCGCGCCCGGCCCAGTAGTCCGGCCGTAGCCGCAGCCCGCCCTCGCTGCTGCGCCACTCCGGCGCCACCCCGGGCAGGTCAAAGGCCTCCGGCAGCACCCGCAGCCCCTCGTGGCGCTCCAGTGCCGCATCGACCTGGCATTCGCCCTCGTCAGGCAGCAGCGAACAGGTGCAATAGATCAGCCGCCCGCCGGGCTTCAGACATGACAGCGCACGGTCGAGCAGTGCCGCCTGCAATTCGATCAGCCCGCCGATCGCCTCGCCACGCTGCACCAGCGGCAGGTCGGGATGGCGCCGGATGGTGCCGGTGGCCGAACAGGGCGCATCGAGCACCACGGCATCGAACGGCCCGCCCCGGAAGCTCAGCGCATCGCCGGCCACCACCTCGGCCGACAGCCCGGTGCGCGCCAGGTTCTCATGCACCCGCCCCAGCCGGGCCTCGGAAATATCCAGCGCCGTCACCTGCGCGCCGCCGGCGGCCAGCTGCAGCGTCTTGCCACCCGGCGCGGCGCACATGTCGAGCACCGTCAGCCCCGAGACATCGCCCAGCCCCCGCACCGGCAGCGCCGCGGCGGCATCCTGCACCCACCAGTCGCCGCTTCCGAACCCCGGCAGGGCGCTCACCTGCCCCGGCGCGGTCAACCGCAGCGACCCGGTGGGCAGAACCTCGCCGCCCAGTCGCTCTGCCCAGACCTCTGGTTCGCCCTTCACTGTCAGATCGAGCGGCGCGCCGGCAAACTGCACCGCCTCCATCGCCGCCACGGCGTCACCGCCCCAGGCCTCGGCCAGTGGCTGGCGCAGCCATTTCGGCAGATGCGGCACCCGCAGCTCGGCCCATTTCGCCGCGCCCTCCACCGCCACCTTGCGCAGCACGGCGTTGACCATGCCGCCGTAGGCCGCAGTGCGCTTGCCGCGCCGCACATGCTCGACCGCATCATTGACCACCCCATGGGCATCGCCGCCCCGGCAAAGCTCCACCGTCGCCAGCCGCAGCACGTTGCGCACCGCCGGCGGCGGCATCTTGCGCAGATAGGGTTTCAGCACCCGGTCGGCCTTTTCCAGCCCCCGCAGGGTCTCGAGCGTCAGCCGCTGCGCCCGCGCCCGCTCGGCCGGTTCCAGCCGCAAATGCTGCGTCGCGCCGGTCAGTTCCGACAAGAGCCGCCCCTCGGTCAGGACCTGTCCCAGAAGCCAGAGCGCCCCTGCGCGTGCCGTTGCTGCCATCCGCGACCTCCAGACCGCTTGCCCAAGTGAAGGCTCCGCATATATCTGGGAGCAGGAAAAGAGGAAAGCCCGATGGACCAGACCGAAGCCCAGCGCCGCGCCGCGCTCCCCGACGCCGCCCGGCGTGCCCTCGACGAGGCCGATGCCCGCCGCCTCGAAGCGGCCGCAAAGCCCCCCCTCCCGACCGAGCTCGGCGGCCGCGACGGCCCCGAACCGGTGCGCTACGGCGACTGGGAAAAGAAGGGCCTCGCCATCGACTTCTGAGCGCCGCCCGCGCCCGGACCGCCACCCCCTGCTTCTTCTGGCCGGAAATATTCCCGGGGGTCCGCGGGCAGCGCCCCCGAAGGGCGCATCACTCGCGAAGCCCCAACACGTCGATCATGTCGTATTCGCCCGGCGCCTTGTCCTGCCCCCAGAGCGCCGCCTTCAGCGCGCCGCGGGCAAACACCCTGCGGTCCGAGGCCACGTGCCGCAGGGTGATCCGCTCGCCTTCGGCGGCAAACATCACGTCATGCTCGCCGACGATGTCGCCGCCGCGAATCACTGCGAAACCGATATCGCCCTTCTGCCGCGCGCCGGTGATGCCGTCGCGGCCGCGATCCGCCACCTCCGCCAACCTGACGCCACGTCCCTTTGCCGCCGCCTCGCCCAGCATCAGCGCGGTGCCAGAGGGTGCGTCGACCTTGCGGTTGTGATGCGCCTCGATCACCTCGATGTCGAAATCGTCATCCAGCGCCCGGGCGACCTTCTCGGCCAAAAGCGTCAGCAGGTTGACCCCGAGGCTCATGTTGCCGGCGCGCACGATCACCGCGTGCCGCGCCGCGGCCTGGATCTTGGCCAGATGTGCCTCTTCCATGCCGGTGGTGCCGATCACATGGCAAATCCGCGCCTGGGCCGCGAGATGGGCAAATTCCACCGTCGCCGCCGGCGCGGTAAAGTCGATCACCGCCTGCGCCTCGGCAAAGACCGGAAGCGGATCGTCGGTCACCGTGACACCCAGCGCCGCCCCGCCCATCGCCTCGCCGACGTCGCGGCCGATCCAGTCGTGGCCCTTGCGCTCGACCACGCCGGCCAGCCGCATGCGGTCGTTCTCGCTCACGCTCTGGATCAGCATCCGGCCCATCCGGCCAGAGGCGCCGGTGATCACGATGCCGGGAAGGGGTGCGCTCATGTCTCTGTCTCCTGCGGTTTGGCTTCACATACCGCCTGCCGCCCGTCTTGGCAAAGCCCGCGCGACAGCGTATCTGCGGGATATGGCTAAGAACAACATACCAGACGGTCAGGGCGCCTCGCAGCGCCAGCTTCGGGTCGGCGAGCTGATCCGCCGGACCCTCTCCGAGCTCCTGATGCGCGGCGAGGTGCATGACCCCGATCTCAACCGCGTGTCGATCACCGTGGGCGAGGTGCGCATGTCGCCCGACCTGCGCATCGCCACCGCCTATGTCTGCCCCTTGGGCGGCCAGGGCAGCGAGGACGTCGTCGCGCTTCTGGCCCGCAACAAGGGCGAGATCCGGCGGCTGGTCAGCAAGCAGCTGACCATCAAGTTCGCGCCCGACCTGCGGTTCCGGCTCGATGACACCTTCGACCGGCTCGAGGACACCCGCCGGATGTTCGCCCAGGACAGCGTCCGCCGCGACCTGGACGACCGCGACGCGGACGAATGAGCCGGCGCGGCGCCCTGACCGCCCTGCTGCTCCTGGCGGCCGGCGAGGCCGCGGCGGTGAGCTGCAGCGACGAGCGGCACGAAGGCAACCGCTTCACGGTCTGCAAGGTGCAGCCCGGCGAGGAGGAGCTGCGGCTCTACCGCGCCGATGACAACGGCCTGCCCTATGGCACCTTTGCCAATCTCGAACGCGCGGTGCAGGCCGAGGGCAAGCAGCTGCGATTTGCCACCAACGGCGGCATGTACCACGACGACCGGGACCCGGTGGGCCATTACATCGAGGACGGCCGCGAGGAGATGCGGGTGATCGCCAGCGAGGGGCCCGGCAACTTCGGCCTGCTGCCCAACGGCGTGCTCTGCCTGCGCCCGGACCGCGCCGACGTGATCGAGACGCTGCGCTATCTGGAACAGGCGCCGGACTGCCGCTATGCCACGCAATCCGGCCCGATGCTGGTAATCGACGGCGATCTGCACCCGGATTTCCTGCCCGACGGCACCTCGCGCTACATCCGCAACGGCGTCGGCACCTCCGAGCGCGGCGACACCGCGTATTTCGTGATCTCCAACAACACCGTCACCTTCTGGGAATTCGCCAGCTTCTTTCGCGACGTGCTGAAGGTGCCGCAGGCGCTGTTTCTCGACGGCAATGTCTCGCGGCTGCATGCGCCCGACCTCGGCCGCAGCGATCTCGGATTTCCGATGGGGCCGATCATCGCCGTGGTCACGCCGGACGCCTGACCTGACCGCCGGGTCTGACCGCCGGGTCTGACCGCCGGACGCCTGCCTCCCTGATCCGCGCCTCCGCGCTTGGACCCGACCCGGTCGTCACCGTCCGGCAGACACCACATGTGCCCGGATCGGGGCCAGCACCGGGCCGGGGCCATAGCGCTCGGCGATCCGCGCCTCTGCCAGGTCGGTGGCCTCGGCCAGAGCCGCCGGCCCGCGTGCCTCGATCTCGCTGCGCAAAGGCGTGCCCTGGCAATAGGCGATCGCCGGATCGCGGGCTGCCCCGGCCCGGCTCTCGCCGCCGACCGTCTCCAGCGTGACCTCGGCAAACCCCGCCGCGGCCAGATCGGCGCGCACGCGGTCGGGATCGTGATAGCCATGCGGCACCCGGGCCAGAAAGCGCGGCGGATCGTCGGGAAACATCTCTTCCAGCGCCAGGGTCACGCAGTCGGCAAAGCCGTTTGCGGCGATCTCGTCCCAGACGCTGAAGATATACCGACCGCCCGGCCGCAGCACGCGCCGTGCCTCGCGATGTCCGGCCACCCGGTCGGGAAAGAACATCGCGCCGAACTGGCAGCAGACCACGTCGAAGCTGGCGTCGCCGAACGGCAGGTCGAGCGCATCCGCCGGCTGCCAGTGCAGCCGCCCGCCGGCCGGCTGGCGCGCCGCCCCCCGGCGCAGCATCGGCGGGTTGAGATCGGAGACCACATAGCGTGCGCCCTCTGGCAGACGGGGCGCCAGAGCCCGGGCCACCACACCGCTGCCGGCGGCGGTCTCCAGCACGTCGCCCGGCCCCAGCGCCGCCACCCGCCGCGCCATGTCGGCGGCATATGTCTCGAAGATCAAAGGCACCAGCCAGGCGTCATAGACGTCCGGGATCGATCCGGTGAACCGCTTGTCGCTCTCCACCATCCGAGCCCTCGCTGTCCTGGCAGGCCAACAGTCTACCACGGAACGGCCGGAGCCCGCCGTTTTTCTTGCCCCCCTATTGACGGCTGGGCCGGCGTTTCCTATCCCCCGCGCTTCAATCACATCGCGGAGACATCATGGGACGCAAACGCAAGGGGCGCGACATTTCCGGCTGGCTGGTGGTGGACAAGCCCGCGGGGCCCACCTCGACCGCCGTGGTCAACAAGGTCCGCTGGGCGTTCCAGGCCAAAAAGGCCGGCCACGCGGGCACGCTCGACCCCGAGGCCACCGGCCTGTTGGCAGTGGCACTGGGCGAGGCCACCAAGACGGTGCCCTACGTCACCGACGCGATGAAGGCCTATGAGTTCACCGTCCGCTGGGGCGCCGCTACCAACACCGACGACGCCGAGGGCGAGGTGATCGAGACCTCCGATCTGCGCCCCTCCGACGAAGAGATCAAGGCGGCGCTCGGTCAGTTCGTCGGCGATATCGAGCAGGTGCCGCCGAAGTTCTCGGCGGTGAAGATCGACGGCGAACGCGCCTACAAACTGGCCCGCGACGGCGAGGATGTCGAAATCGCTGCCCGCCCGCTCTGGGTCGAGGAGCTGCTGTTGGTGGACCGCCCCGACGCCGATACCGCGGTGCTGGAGATGACCTGCGGCAAGGGCGGTTACGTGCGCTCGATCGCCCGCGATCTCGGCCGGGTGCTGGGCTGTTTCGGCCATGTGGTCACCCTGCGGCGGGTCTGGTCCGGGCCGTTCGATCTCGACAATGCGGTGACGCTCGACCGGATCGAGGAACTGGCGCAGACCGCCGATCTCGACGCCCTGCTGCTGCCGCTCGAGACCGGGCTGGGCGAGCTGCCCGAGCTGCATTGCGGGCTCGAAGCGATGACCCGGCTGCGCAACGGCAACCCGGCCGAGGTGACCGGCGGCGGCGATGTCGAGTTCGGCGAAACCGCCTGGGTCAGCCACCACGGCACACCGGTGGCAGTCGGCGAGTATCGCGGCGGCAAGCTGCAGCCCTCGCGCGTCTTCGTGCTCGACTGAGCCATGCTCGTCACCCGGACCCACGACACCCCGGACTGCCGGTCCGAGGCGGTCTACAGCGACTGCGGGCACTACCGCTACCGGCTGACCCGGGTCTGGGACGCGGCGGCGGGGCGGCTCGCCTTTGTCATGCTCAATCCCTCGACCGCCAGCGAAAAGGTCAACGACCCGACCATCGCGCGCTGCGAGAAACGCGCCCGGCTGCTGGGGTTCGGCGCGCTCGACGTGGTCAACCTCTTTGCCTATCGCGCCACCGCGCCGGCGGATCTGCGCGCCGCCGAGGCGCCGGTGGGGCCGGAGAACGACGCCTATCTCGCCCGCGCCTGCGAGGCGGCCGACATGGTGCTGGCCGCCTGGGGCGTGCATGGCGCCCATCGCGCCCGCGACGCCGAGGCGCTGCCGCTGCTGGCCCGGGCACCGAGCAAGCTCTTTACCCTCGGGCTCACCCGCCACGGGCTGCCCCGGCATCCGCTCTATGTCTCCTATGCGCAGAAGCCACAGCATTTCGTGGTGAACACCGGGTAAACGCCTGAAGGCGTTAACCATTCCGGCGGAAAAGATTTGCTCAGGACGCCCTGTTTCTGGAATACTGACCGCGGGAAAGAGGGTGTATCAACATGTTGCTGATTGCGGGCCTGCTGGGCATGGCCGCTGTCGGTTCGGTCATGATGATCGGAACGATCGGCGAGGACGAAGAAGACCAGACCGGCCGGGCTCAGGCGACCGAGCTCACCGAGGATGAGCTTGGGACCAACGACATGATCGTGCCCCTGGAGGATCCGGAGGCAGACCCTCCGGAGAACCCGGAGATCGACCCCCTGACCGGCACCAGCGACGCCGACACGCTCTCCGGGGGCGACGCCTCGGTGATTTCCGGCGGCGCCGGCAGCGACGCCATCGACGGTCAGGGGGGCGACGACCTGCTGGCCGGTGACCAGGGCGAGGACTGGATCTGGGGCGGCGACGGCGACGACACGCTGCATGGCGGCAGCGAGGACGATACCCTGCATGGCGAGGGCGGCGCGGATTCCCTTCTCGGCGAGGCCGGCAACGATTCGCTCTACGGTCATGGCGGCGACGACCGCTCTGACGGCGGTGCCGGTGACGACGTTCTGACCGATGGCCAGGGCCAGGACACGCTGATCGGCGGCGAGGGCAACGACGGTCTGCTCGGCGGTCACGACGCCGATACGCTAGTGGGCGGCCTGGGGAGCGATTCGCTGTTTGGCGGCCAGGGCGACGACCTGCTCGACGGCACCGAGACCGGCTCCGACGCGGTGGATTACCTCAACGGCAACGACGGCGACGACACCATCCTCGCCGATGGCGGCGATGTGGTCACCGGCGGCGCCGGCGCCGATGATATCCTGCTGCGCGGCGGCAGCGCGCCGGTGACGCTGATCGATTTCGAGCCCGGAACGGACCAGATATTGCTCGTCGCCGAGCCCCCCTCCGACAGCGTCGAAGTGGAGCTCACCCGCGACGCCGCGGACCCCGAGGTGCTGAGGCTGACGGTCGATGGCGCAGAGGTGGCGCTGCTGCGCGGGGCCGAAGACCTGTCCCTTGCCGATATCCTGCTGGTCTCCGAGGCCGAGGCGGCGCTGTGGGAGGTGCTTCCCCCTGCCGCATGAGCCGGCACCACCCGGCCCTTTCCAACGCCTGCGAAATGCCCTATAGGGCGCTCTTGCCCCGGCCTTGCGGTCGGGGCTTTCTCCACGGGCCTTGCTGGACGACATCCCGGCTTGCGCCATAACCCTTTAGATTTCCGAAAGGAGACCCCGATGTCGATCACTGTCGAAGAAAAAACCCGCGTGATGAAGGAATTCGCCACCAAGGACGGCGACACCGGCTCGCCCGAAGTTCAGGTGGCCATCCTCACCTCGCGCATCCGCACGCTGACCGAGCACTTCAAGACCCACAAGAAGGACAACCACTCCCGTCGTGGCCTCCTGAAGCTCGTCGCACAGCGCCGGAAACTGCTCGACTACCTCAAAGGCAAGGAAGAAGCGCGGTATCAGGACCTGATCAAGCGCCTCGAAATCCGCCGCTAAGGTTTCACGGTCCGCAAGGATCGGGCGCGCCCGCCAGTGCAAACTGGCGGGCGTTTTCGTGTCCGGCCATTGCGCGCCACCCGATGAAAAGTTCCGGTCAGGCCGCCCCCGCCCGCGGCAGGATCGCCTGTTGCAGAACATCCGCAGACAGCGGCCGGTCAAACACCACGCCGCAGTAATGCGCATTCGACCAGGCCACCCGGCCCGCGGTCCGAAAGGCACCAGAGGTGATCTCGACCGGCTGGTCACCGCCGCCCTCGAGCCCGAGCTTCAGCTTGGCGCCAGCGGCACTGATATCGATGATCCGGCTGTCATGCGCGGTGCCACCGACCCGGACGCTGCAGGCGATGTCGCAGACGAACCGTTGGTTGCGGCGCTTGCGGGACCGGGTGCGCCGCTCGAGCAGAACCAGGCCACCCAGCAGCCCCAGGCCCAGCAGGAAAACCGGCGCCGCGGTCCAGTCCATCGCCAACCGGACGCCGCTGCCGCCGCTGGTGCCGACGGTCCGGGTGCCTGACTGGGCCGAGGCCGCCGCCGTGGGTGCGTATTTGGCGGCGCAATCCACCTGCGCCACAGCGGCCAGCAGCTGCGCCGTGCTGGTCCTGAGCGACGACAGCAGCGCCGGGCGCGCGCTGCTGCGCGCCAGAAGCGCGCGCGCGGCTGCCACGTGCCGGGCCACCAGCGGGGCATACGCGTCATAGCCGTCGCGCTGCCGCGCGCGCCGCAGGGCCGCGCTGTCATGCGCCGCCAGCGTGATGGCCAAGACGGCCCCGTGACGCGTTCGGCCGGCCGCCTCGATCTCGTCCACCATGGTTTCGCTCTGATAGATCAGGCCCAACAGCCATTCCTCGTAGTGGCATCGGCCCTCGGCCGCCCGCGCCGGGCCGGTCAGAGCCAGCAGGAGGCAGATGGCAAGCACAGGTCTGAAATCGGATCGCATCAACAATGGCTCGGCCCCCAGTCGCCGGAATGAACCGCCAGCCAGAGAACGCATGGCCGGCAGCCCGCCACCGGGCGGCGCAGGGCGCCAGCCCGCGCACCAAGGATGGCCCTCTTGCCTAGCACGGGCGGTTTTACCAAACCCTTAAGCCCGCAAGGGCCAGCGGCGCCGGGGCGCGCCAACTCACGCCTTTCCAAGTGGACCGAAACCCTGTATGCCCCGGCCATCTGAGACGTGACGCTTCGACCCCGGCGCATGAAATGATGAAAGGGGTCGGCGGCAATGGGGCCGCCACTCAAACGGGGACCCGGGATACGCCCGGGAGCGCCCCATACAGGATACGATGATGTTCAATATCTCGAAGAAAAGCATGCAGTGGGGCGAAGAGACGCTCACGCTGGAGACCGGCAAGGTTGCCCGTCAGGCCGACGGCTCGGTCATCGCCACGCTGGGCGAGACCTCCGTCATGGCCAACGTGACCTTTGCCAAGCAGCCCAAGCCGGGCCAGGACTTCTTTCCCCTGACCGTGCACTACCAGGAAAAATACTACGCTGCCGGCAAGGTGCCCGGCGGCTTTTTCAAGCGCGAGGCGCGTCCGACCGAAAAAGAGACGCTGACTGCCCGCCTGATCGACCGCCCGATCCGCCCGCTGTTCGTCGATGGCTTCAAGCATGAAGTGCTGGTGATGTGCACCGTGCTGAGCCACGATTTGGTCAACGACCCCGACATCGTCGCGATGATTGCCGCCTCGGCCGCGCTGACGATCTCGGGCGCGCCCTTCATGGGCCCGATCGCCGGCTGCCGCGTGGGCTATGTGGATGGCGAGTACATCCTCAACCCCGAGGTCGAGGACATGCACAACCTGCGCCTCAACCCCGAACAGCGTCTCGATCTGGTCGTCGCCGGCACCAAGGACGCCGTGATGATGGTCGAATCGGAAGCCTACGAGCTGACCGAAGACGAGATGCTGGGCGCGGTGACCTTTGCGCATGAGCAGATCCAGCCGGTCGTCGACCTGATCATCTCGCTCGCCGAAGAAGCCGCGAAAGAGCCCTTCGACTTCCAGGCACCGGATTACTCGGAGCTCTACGAGGCGGTGAAAGCCGCCGGTGAAGAGCAGATGCGCGCCGCTTTCGCCATCACCGACAAGCAGGAACGGACGACTGCTGTTTCCGAAGCACGCGCCGCGATCAAGGACAAGCTGACCGAAGAGCAGCTCGAGGATCCGAACCTTGGCTCGGCGCTCAAGAAGCTCGAAGCCGGCATCCTGCGCGGCGACGTGGTCAAGACCGGCAAGCGGATCGACGGGCGTGACACCACCACCGTGCGCCAGATCGAATGCGAGACCGGCCTGCTGCCGCGGACCCACGGCTCGGCGCTCTTCACCCGTGGTGAAACGCAAGGCCTGGTCGTGACCACGCTGGGCACCGGCGATGACGAACAGTTCATCGACGCGCTGCACGGCAACTTCAAGTCCAACTTCCTGCTGCACTACAACTTCCCGCCCTATTCGGTCGGCGAAGCGGGTCGCGTGGGCCCTCCGGGCCGCCGCGAGATCGGTCACGGCAAACTGGCCTGGCGCGCGCTGCAAGCCGTGCTGCCGGCGCCCACCGATTTTCCCTATACCGTGCGCGTCGTGTCGGAGATCACCGAATCCAACGGCTCGTCCTCGATGGCCTCCGTCTGCGGCGGCTCGCTGTCGATGATGGACGCTGGCGTTCCGCTGAAATCGGCGGTTGCCGGTGTGGCCATGGGCCTGATCCTCGAGGACGACGGCTCCTACGCGATCCTGTCCGACATCCTGGGTGACGAAGATCACCTCGGCGACATGGACTTCAAGGTTGCCGGCACCGAGAACGGCATCACCTCGCTGCAGATGGACATCAAGGTGGCTGGCATCACGCCCGACATCATGAAATCCGCCCTGGCGCAGGCGAAAGACGGCCGGATGCACATCCTGGGCGAGATGTCCAAGGCGCTGACCGGGGCTGCGGAATTCTCGGTCCACGCACCGCGCATCGAGACCATGCAGATCCCCACCGACAAGATCCGTGAAGTCATCGGGTCCGGCGGCAAGGTGATCCGCGAGATCGTCGAGCAGTCGGGTGCCAAGGTCGACATCAACGACGACGGCATCATCAAGATCGCCTCGCCCGACGGGGAAGCCATCCAGCGCGCCTACGACATGATCCACTCGATCGTGGCCGAGCCCGAGGAAGGCAAGGTCTACAAGGGCAAGGTCGTGAAGATCGTCGATTTCGGCGCCTTCGTGAACTTCTTCGGCAAGCGCGACGGTCTGGTGCATGTGTCCCAGATCGAGAACCGCCGCCTGAACCATCCCTCGGATGTGCTGAAGGAAGGCCAGGAAGTCTGGGTCAAGCTGTTGGGCTTCGACGATCGCGGCAAGGTCCGCCTGTCGATGAAGGTCGTGGACCAGGAGACCGGCGAAGAAGCCAAGAAAGAGGAAGACGCGGAGTAACCCGCCCTTCCGGACCAATGGAAAGCCCCGGTGTGATGCACCGGGGCTTTTTTCGTAACAGGCCTGAGGTTTGTCTCGCCGCCGTCCCGGGCTTGACCCGGGACCTCTTGCCGACACCTGCCCGCGAGCCAAAGACCAGGCCGGAACAGCCGCCGGATGAAACCGCGGCTACTCCGCCGCCCAGCCCGAGACCGCCTTGACCTCGAGGAACTCGTCGATCCCGTGCGCGCCACCCTCACGGCCATTGCCCGAGTGTTTGTAGCCGCCGAAGGGCGAGCCTTGCGCAAAGCCTTCCCCATTGGTCTCGATCATCCCGGCGCGCAGGCGCCGCGCCACACGGCGGCGCTTGTCGTCGTCGCGGGTCTGAACGTAGTCGGCCAGCCCATAGGGCGTGTCATTGGCAATCGCCACCGCCTCCTCCTCGCTGTCGAACGGCAGGATCGACAGCACCGGGCCGAAGATCTCCTCGCGGGCGATGGTCATGTCGTTGCTCACATCGGCAAAGACCGTCGGCCGCACGAAATAGCCCCGGTTGAGCCCCTCGGGCCGCCCCGGACCGCCCGCCACCAGCCGCGCCTCCTGCATGCCGGTCTCGATCAGCGCCTGGATCTTGCCGAACTGCACCTCAGAGACCACCGGCCCGATGAACTTGCCTTCCTCCGACGCCGGGCCCACCCGCGTGGCCTCGGCCACCTGCGCCGCAGTCTCGACCGCCGCGTCATAGCGCGAGCGTTCCACCAGCATCCGGGTCGGCGCGTTGCAGGACTGGCCGGAGTTGGCAAAGCAGTGCCGCGCGCCGCGGGCCACCGCGTCGTCGTCGGCATCGGCAAAGATGATGTTCGCGCCCTTGCCGCCCAACTCGAGCGAGACACGCTTGAGCGTATCGGCGGCGGCCTTGGAAATCGCGATCCCGGCGCGGGTCGAGCCGGTGAAGGAGATCATGTCGACATCCGGGTGTACCGACAGCTGCGAGCCGACGCCCGGGCCGTCGCCGTTGACCAGGTTGAAGACCCCCTTGGGGAAGCCCGCCTCATGCACGAATTCGGCAAAGAGCAGCGACGACAGCGGCGCCACCTCGGAGGGTTTCAGCACCACGGTGCAGCCGGCGGCGAGCGCCGGGAACACCTTGAGCACCACCTGATTCATCGGCCAGTTCCACGGCGTTATCAGCCCGCAGACCCCGATCGGCTCTTTCAGGTGGCGTTCGGTGGCGGTGAAATCGCTCTCGAAGCTGAAGCCCTCGAGCGTCTTGAAGAACCCGCCCATGTGCCAGAGCCCGGCGCCGACCTGGTTGGCCTTGGCATAGTCGATCGGCGCGCCCATCTCCTGGCTGATGGCTTCGCCCATCTCGCTGGCGCGGGCCTTGTAGACCGCCTGCAGCTTGCGCAGGAGCGCCACGCGCGCATCAAGCGGGGTCGCGGCCCAGCCGTCGAATGCGGCGCGGGCGGCAGCGACGGCGGCGTCCGTATCGGCCTGATCGCCGAGCGAGATCACCGCGCAGGGCTCTTCGGTGGACGGGTCGATGACGTGAAGATCGCTCGGTGCAGCCGGGTCCACCCAGGCACCGTCAATGTAGAACTGGCGTTTCTCGATCATTGGTTGACCTCCCTTGGATTAGCGGCACTGTGTCACCACATCAGAACGGTCACAAGAGACCGCAAGAGTGATTTGATCAAATTATCCGGCACCGCCGGATCGTCAGACCAGAGGAGTCATCATGGGACTGCGCATCAACGACACCGTGCCGAATTTCACCGCCGAGACCGACCAGGGCACCATCGATTTTCACGACTGGATCGGCGACAGCTGGGCGATCCTGTTCTCGCATCCCAAGGATTTCACCCCGGTCTGCACCACCGAGTTCGGCGCCGTGGCACAGCTCTCGGACGAGTGGGAAAAGCGCGGCACAAAGGTGCTGGGCATCTCGGTCGATGGCGTCGAAGAGCACAAGGGCTGGAAGAAGGATATCGAGCTGGTCGCCGGCACCAAGGCCGGATTCCCGATCATCGCCGACAATGGCCTCGCGGTCTCCAAGGCCTTCGACATGCTGCCGGCCGAGTTCTACCTGCCCGACAACGCCACGCCGAATGACAGCGCCACGGTGCGGGTGGTCTATATCATCGGCCCGGACAAGAAGCTGAAGCTGTCGATGACCTACCCGATGAACGTCGGCCGCAATTTCGCCGAGGTGCTGCGCGCACTCGACGGGCTGCAGACCGCCGCCAAGCATGGCGTCGCCACGCCGGCCAACTGGCAAGTGGGCCAGGACGTCATCATCCCCACCGCGGTCAATGACGAGGCGGCGAAGGAGAAATTCGGCGAGTTCGAGACCGTGCTGCCCTATCTGCGCAAGACCAAGGTTCCGGGCTGAACCACGCCTTGAGAATGGGATGGCGGCGCTGCGCCATCCCGGCCCCCGCCCGGCCTGAGCCGCGAGGCCCCGGCGCGGCGGCCGGGGTGGGGACCTGCAGGCACACCCCGTCCCGGCCCCCGCGCCGGGACCTCCACGCCAGCCTCCCCCCGCAGTCAGCCCGAGATGCCGCCGGCGACACAATCCGGCACCACGCAGCGGCGGCCCGGCGTGCCGGCCATGGACAAACCCGGCCGGATCCCTCCTAATCGCCCGACGCGATGGACAGGCTCGGGAGACGGTGATGACGGCACGCAAGGCATTCGAGATCGGCGGCAAGAGCTTCGATCCGGGCACCGATGGCATCGTCGAACTGCCGGTCAGCCAAATGCCCGATCACACCCCGGTCACCATGGCGGTGCATGTCTTTCATGGCAAGAAGCCGGGCCCGGTGATCTTTGTCTCGGCCGCGATCCACGGCGACGAGGTGATCGGCGTCGAAGTGGTCCGCCGGCTGCTGCGGGCCAAGCCGATCGAGCGGCTGGCCGGCACCCTGCTGGCGGTGCCGATCGTCAACAGCTTCGGCTTCATCAACCATTCGCGCTACCTGCCCGACCGCCGCGATCTCAACCGCTGTTTCCCGGGCCACCCCTCTGGCTCGCTGGCGGCGCGGCTGGCGCATATCTTCATGACCGAGGTCGTCGCCCGCTCGGACCTCGGCATCGACCTGCATTCCGCCGCCATCCGCCGCGAGAACCTGCCGCAGATCCGCCTGACCCCCGGCAATGCCCGGCTGGCCGACATGGGCCGGGCCTTCGGCGCGCCGGTGATGCTGCAATCCAAGCTGCGCGACGGCTCGCTGCGCTTTGCCGCCGAGGAGGCGGGCTGCGACGTGCTGCTCTACGAGGCCGGCGAAGGCCTGCGGTTCGACGAATACGCCGCCCGCGCCGGCCTGTCCGGCATCCTGAGGGTGATGCATCACCTCGGCATGATCGGCCCCCGCGGCGTGCCGCATGTCAGGACGCCGCCACTGCTCTCGGAACGCTCGAGCTGGCAGCGCGCGCCGCTCGGCGGGCTGTTGCGCACCTATCGCACCATCGGCGACTATGTCACCGAGGGCGAGGTGCTGGGCGTGGTCGCCGACCCCACCGGCGATGTCGAGGAAGAGGTGCTGAGCGAGATGGAGGGCATCATCATCGGCCGCACCAACATGCCGGTGGTCAACGAGGGCGACGCGCTGTTCCACGTGGCGCTGACACCGTCGACCAAGGTGGCCGAGGCGGTGGTCGACGGCATGTCGGCCCAGCGCGAGGCGGCGCCGTTGTTCGACGAGGACGAGATCATCTGACGTTGCGGCATCCGTCACCGCAGGCTTTCCCGGACCCCGCCGGTGCCGCTATCATCGTGGGCGAGGCGACCGGAAAAAGGACCAGGCCATGCGCTGTCACGAGGTGGACTACGAGATTTTCGGCGATGACATGCAGATCGTCGAGGTCGAGCTCGACCCCGGCGAGACGGTGATCGCCGAGGCCGGTGCCATGACCTACATGGAGGCCGGCATCACCTTCGAGAGCCGCATGGGCGACGGCTCGACCCCGACGAGCGGCGTGATGGGCGCGCTGATGAACGTCGGCAAGCGGGTGCTGACCGGCGAGTCGATCTTCCTCACCCATTTCACCAACGCGGGCCGGGCCAAGTCCCGCGTGGGCTTTGCCGCACCCTACCCCGGACGCATCGTGCCGCTCGACATGGCGCAGCTCGGCGGCGAGATCATCTGCCAGAAGGACGCCTTTCTCTGCGCCGCCTTCGGCACCAGCACCGACATCGCCTTTCAAAAGAAGCTGGGGGTCGGCTTTTTCGGCGGCGAGGGTTTCATCCTGCAGCGGCTGCGCGGTGACGGCATGGCCTTTGTCCACGCCGGCGGCACGCTGATCCGGCGCGACCTGCGCGCCGGCGAGGAGCTGCGGGTCGACACCGGCTGCATCGCCGCCTTCACCTCCGGCATCGACTATTCCATTGCCCGCGCCGGCAACCTCAAGAGCATGGTTTTCGGCGGCGAGGGGCTGTTTCTAGCGTCGCTGCGTGGCCCGGGCACGGTGTTCCTGCAGAGCCTGCCGTTCTCGCGGCTGGCCGACCGGGTGCTGCAGGCCGGCGGCATCGGCGGCAACAAGGGCGAAGGCTCGGTGCTGGGCGGGCTGGGCGACATGTTCGGCGATCGCTGACAGTGGACCACCCGCGGCCTGTTTGCGACACGCAACGTGTGGAAGCGGCACGATCAGGGGTGCCATGCGCCAGGCGCAAACCGGGTATGCGTTGATGGCATTGATTTTATCAATAGAGCGCTTGTCCGACTCAGCCGCATCGCCTACCTGCGATTCATGGCCTAGCGCCATTGGATGCCCACCGCTCAACACCCAAGGAGTGGACCGATGATGACACGAGACGAGATCATCCGCGATGCACGCAGCCGCGCCGGCACCTTGCCGGCCGTGTTCATCGTCTATGGTGTCCTGCTGGCCACGATGGTGGCGACCGGGATGGCGATGACCTGAGGTCACGCGACCTCTATACCCTTTTGACTGCTGGTACAATCCGGTTCTTCGGGGCCCGGGCTGCGGCGTTTTGGCCGCTCTTCGGGCCCCGATCCGGGGTCTTCCGATGCGTGGGCTGAGAGGCCCCGGGTCAAGCCCGGGGCGCGCGTCGTGGGGATTCCAAGCAAGGCGCACGCCGCGCCCGCATTCCTCCCCGTCCCGGGCTTGACCCGGGACCTCCCCGGCCGACCAGCAGGCCCGCCAAGGAGGTCAGCGACAGATCAGGGCCGAGCTGCGCACGGGGCGGGTACCATGCAATCCGCAATCCGCACCCGCATCCAACCCCGTCCCGGGCCTGACCCGGGACCTCCCGGCCCGCCAAAGCGAGCCGCCCCTGAAAAGAGCCGCCCAGCTCGCATCAAGATCCGAGCGCGCCGGTCAGCCCACCACGTTGAACTCCGGCCCGTAGGGATAGCCGGTGATGTTCTCGTTGCCGTCTTCGGTGAGGATCAGGATGTCATGCTCGCGGTAGCCGCCAGCCCCCGGTTGCCCCTCGGCGATCGTCAGCATCGGCTCCATCGAGATCACCATGCCGGGCTCCAGCACCGTGTCGATATCCTCGCGCAGCTCCAGCCCCGCCTCGCGGCCGTAGTAGTGGCTGAGCACGCCGAAGGAATGGCCATAGCCGAAGGTCCGGTATTGCAGCAGGTCGCGTTCCCCGAAGTAGCGGTTGATCGCCTCCGTCACCTCGCCGCAGCGCGCGCCCGGCTTCAGCAGCGAAATCCCCAGCTCATGCGCGCCGACATTGGCCTGCCAGAGCGCGAGCGAGGCCGGGTCGACCTCCTGCACGAACAGCGTCCGCTCGAGCGCGGTGTAATAGCCCGAAATCATCGGGAAGGTGTTGAGCGACAGGATGTCACCGCGCTGCAGCGCTCGGGCCGTCACCGGGTTGTGGGCGCCGTCGGTGTTGAGGCCCGACTGGAACCAGACCCAGCTGTCGCGATACTCGGCCTCGGGAAAGCGCCGGGCGATCTCCAACTCCATCGCGTCGCGGCCGGCCATGGCGACGTCGATCTCGCGCGCGCCCGGCCGGATCGCCGCGCGGATCGCATAGCCGCCGACATCCGCCACCGCCGCCCCGGCGCGGATCAAGGCGATCTCTGCGGCGCTCTTGTGCATCCGCTGGCGCATGGTGGTCTCGTGGAGATCCACCATGCGCGACGGCGTGAGGAACGCCGCGAGCTTGTCCCGCTGCAAGAGCGTCAGGTGATCGCCCTCATAGCCCAGCGCGCGGCCGGGCCCGGTGACCGACAGGATCGCACGCCAATAGTTGTCGCGCTGCCAGTCGGTATAGGTGATGTTGTCGCCATGGCAGCGCCGCCACGGCTGGCCGGCGTCGATCCCGGCGCTGATCGTGACGTGGGTCTCGGGTGTCACCACCAGCGCGTAGGGCCGGCCAAAGGCGCAATAGGTGAAGCCGCTGTAATAGCTGACGTTGTGCATCGAGGTCAGCACCGCCGCATCGCAGCCGAGCGCAGCCATGCGGGCGCGCAGGCCAGTGAGCCGGGCCTCGTATTCGGCCTCGGAAAACTGCAGCGGCGCTTTCTGGCCATTGTGGAAGCGATAGAAATCAGGACGTGCCGTCATGGCGACCCTCCTCGTCAAGGAAAGATCCCGGCGTTCAGGATGTTGGGGACGGGGCCATCCGGGGCGACGCCATCGCCCGGCCCGCGCCCAGATTGGCCGAACCCGGGCAAAAGGCAAGGCTCAACGCTGACTGTAGAGCCTCGGCTCGCAGTCAGTGCGGTCGGCATGCTCGAATTCGAGGCTGGAATGACGGATGCCGAAGCGGTCCTGCAGCCGGTCCTTGATCTCGGACTTGATCGCCTCGAGCCGGGTCCAACCTGCATCGGTCAGCACCACGTGGCAATCGAGCGCCGCGGCGTGTTCCTGCATCTGCCAGAGGTGGACGTGATGCACATCCGCGACCCCTTGGGTGGCGCGCAGGGCGGCGATCACCGCGGCATTGTCGATCTCCGGCGGGCTGCCCAGCATCAGGGTGCGGATCGGGCCGCCGATCTCTGTCAGGGCGAGGTAAAGGATGTAGAGCGCGATGGCGATGGTGATCGCCGGATCGACCCAGCGCAGGTCGTAAAGCAGGATCAGCGTGCCGCCGAGGATCACCGCCACCGAGGCCAGCGCATCCGACAGGTTGTGCAGGAACAGCGCGCGGATGTTGACGCTGTCCTTCTGCATCGACCATGTCAGCCCGGCGGTCAGCGCATCCACCACAAGCGCCACGCCGCCCAGGATCACCACCCACCTGCCCGCCACCTCGGGCGGATCGATCAGCCGCATGCCGCCCTCGTAGATCAGGTAGGCGCCCACCAAGATCAGCGTGGTGTAGTTGATCAGCGCCGCCACCACCTCGATCCTGCCGTAGCCAAAGGTCATCCGCGCATCGGCGGGCCGCCGGGCGATCTTGCGCGCGGCGAAGGCGATCACCAGCGAGGCCATGTCGGACAGGTTGTGCAGCGCGTCGGCGATCAGGGCGAGGCTGCCAGAGACCAGACCGCCGAGGATCTGCGCCAGCGTCAGCGCCGCATTGGCCCAGATCGCCAGCGCCACCCGGCGGTCGCCGGAGCCGGGGTCGAGATGGGCGTGACCGTGATCATGCGGCATCGTGGTCTGTCCTCCTGCTGCGGGCCTCGCTCGGGGATGACCTCAGGGCCGTGGCGGAAGGTCAAGCAAAAATGGCCGGCGCGAGGGGCGCCGGCCATTCGGGAACTCCTGCAGCGGCGCCGGGGCGCCAGCTTGCGGGTCACTCGTCGTTGGCGCTGTCTTTCAGGGCCTTGGCGATGGTCACCTTGACGACCTTGTCCGCCTCTTTCTGGAACTGCTCGCCGGTGGCGGGGTTGCGCACCATCCGCGCCGGGCGCTCCTTGAGATAGAACTTGCCGACACCCGGCAGGGTCACCGCGCCGCCGCCGGCAACTTCGCGGGTGATGATGTTGCACACCGCGTCAAGCGCCGCAGTGGCGTTCTTCTTGTCGGTGTCGAGTTCTTCTGCCAGAGCCGCAACGAGCTGAGTCTTGGTCAGGGGTTTTGCCATTTTCTGGTCTCCTTCGGTCTGCCCAGCACTTGGGCCTCATCGCCGCCATTAAACGTCATGTTGCGGGGGGACACAACGATTAGTGGCGCGTCGCGTCATAAAAATAGGGGTTTTCGCGCTTGACCCGGCGTCAAAGGAAGGCGGTTTCGTCGAAAGCGCGCAATTTCCGGCTGTGGATGCGTTCCAGAGGCATCTCGCGCAGCCGTTCCATCGCCCGGATTCCGATGCGCAGGTGCCGCGCCACCTGGGTCTGATAGAAGGCCGAGGCCATGCCGGGCAGCTTCAATTCGCCATGCAGCGGCTTGTCAGAGACGCAGAGCAGCGTGCCATAGGGCACCCGGAAGCGAAAGCCGTTGGCGGCGATCGTGGCGCTCTCCATGTCGAGCGCCACGGCACGCGACTGGCTGAGCCGCTGCACCGGGCCTTCCTGATCGCGCAGCTCCCAGTTGCGGTTGTCGACGCTGGCGACGGTGCCGGTCCGCATGATCCGCTTGAGGTCATAGCCCTTGAGCTGGGTTTCCTCGGCCACCGCCTCCTCGAGCGCGATCTGGATCTCGGCCAGTGCCGGGATCGGCACCCAGACCGGCAGGTCGTCGTCGAGCACCCGGTCCTCGCGCAGGTAGGCATGCGCCAGCACGAAATCGCCCAGCGCCTGGGTGTTCCTGAGGCCGGCGCAATGGCCCACCATCAGCCAGGCATGCGGCCTGAGCACGGCGATGTGGTCGGTGGCGGTCTTGGCGTTCGACGGGCCGACGCCGATGTTGACCAGGGTGATGCCGCCCTCGCCGGCGCGCTTGAGGTGATAGGTCGGCATCTGCGGCTGTTTCAGGGTCGGCGGGATCTCCTGGTCGGCTTCGGTGATCTCGATATTGCCGGTCGAGACAAAGCTGGTGTAGCCGCTCTCGGGATCGGCCAGCATGGCGCGGGCAAAGGCCTCGAACTCGCTGACATAGAACTGGTAGTTGGTGAACAGCACGAAGTTCTGGAAATGCTTCGGATCGGTGGCGGTGTAATGTGCCAGCCGCGCCAGCGAGTAATCCACCCGCTGCGCGGTAAACGGCGCCAGCGGCTCGGGCCGGCCGGCGCCGCGGTCATGGGTGCCGTTGACGATATCATCGTTGGTGGTGCTGAGGTCCGGCACGTCAAACACATCGCGCAGGATGAACTCGGCGGCGCCTTCCTGCGGCACGGTCACGTCGGTCTGGGCGGCGACGGCGAAATGCACCGGGATCGGCGTATCCGACACCGCGACCGAGACCGGCACCCCGTGGTTGTCCATCAGCAGGCGGATCTGCTGTGTCAGGTAGCGCCGGAACAGCCTTGGCTGGGTGACGGTGGTGGCGTGGGTGCCGGGGCTGGCCACATGGCCGAAACTCAGCCGGCTGTCGACATGGGCAAAGCTCGCCGTGGTGATGCGGATCTCGGGATAGAAGGCGCGGTAGCGGATCGCCGGCTGGCCCTCGACCATCGCCTTGCGAAAGGCATCGGCGAGAAAGGCGGTGGCCTTTTCGTAGAGCATGCACAGATGCTCGACCGCCTGCTCGGCATCGGTGAAAAAGGCCTCTTGCGGAAGCTCGGGCGTCTGGATCGCCCTGTTGATGTCGCTGCCTGCCATGCCGATCCCCGTTCTTGCGCGTGCGTTGCCGGTGACATTGACTTAGCCCGGGGGGGACTTCAACCATGGGCGCGCAGCAAAGGGGGCGCTGATGGCCGACTACGACAGCATTTCACCCGACGCCTTCGGCGCCGGGCTGCGTGGTCTGGGGCTCAATATCCTTGTCACCGACGTGCGGCGCAGCGCCGGTTTCCTGTCGCAGGTCTTCGGCATGCAGGTGCACCGGCTGTCCGACGATTTCGCCATCGTGCAATACGGCGACCAGCTGTTTCAGCTGCATGCCGATGCCACCTATGCCAGCCACCCGCTGCATGCCCTGCTGCCAGAGACGCCGCCGCGGGGCCTGGGCCTCGAGATCAGGCTGTATGACAGCGACCCCGAAACCGCCGCGGCCCGCACCGAGGCCGCCGGTGGCACACTGCTGGCACCGCCGCAGGACAAGCCGCACGGGCTGAGAGAGACCTTCATCCTCGACCCCGACGGCTATTGCTGGGTCGCCTCGCGGCCCAAGTAAGGCCAGGCCCCTACGTCTCTGGTGCTGTGAAAATCCCGGGGGTCCGGAGGCAAGCGTCCTGAAAACCACCCCGCATCCTACGCATCGCGCCGCGCCCGCCAGGCCGCGATGATCTCCTGCGCTGCCAGGTCGGCATGTGCCTCGCCGGTGGCATAGCCCGAGACCGAGATGCGGATGATCTGCCGCCCGCGCCACTCGCCATGCGAAGGATAGACCTTGCCGCGCGCCTGTACGTCGCGCAGCACCGTCTTGGTCAGCCGGTCGCCCGCCGGGCCCTCGCCGCAGCAGACCGCCACCTGATTGAACACCACGTCGTTGGCCACGGTCAGACCCGGCTCGGCCGCCACTGCCCGCGCGATCCGCACCGCGAGGCGGTGGTGGCGCAGGATCAGCTCGGCAACGCCGGCGCGGCCGAGGTGACGCAGGATGGCGTAGCTCGGCACGCCACGCGCCCGGCGTGACAGTTCCGGCGTGCTGTCGGAAGGCTCCCATTCGGCGTTCTGCGAGGGCAGATAGGCGCCCCGCGCCGACATCGCCGCCACCAGCGCCGCCCGGTCGCGGACCAGCACCACACCGGCATCGAACGGCGCGCTCAGCCCCTTGTGCAGATCCACCGCCCAGCTGTCGGCCCGCGCCACGCCCGTGCACAGATGCGCCAGCTCGGGCACCACCGTGGCCCAAAGGCCGAAGGCGCCGTCGACATGGACCCAACCGCCGCGTGCATGCACGCTCTCGATCAGCGCCTCGAAGGGATCGAACCCGCCGGTGTTGATCTGGCCGGCCTGCAGGATGACCAGCGGCGGCGCCTCGCAAAGCGCCAGCTTCCGGGCGAAATCCGCAGGATCGATGCGGCCTTGCTCATCGGTGGCCACCCGGCAGGCGCGGCCGGCACCAAGACCGGAATAGCGCAGCGCCGCGGTCACCGCCGAATGCGCCTCGGCGCCGATCAGCACCGGGATCGGCGGCGCGCCGATCAGCCCGTCCTGCTCCACGTCCCAGCCCTGCGCCGCCAGCAGCGCATGTCGCGCCGCCAGGACGCCGCAGAAATTCGCCGCGCTGGCGCCGGTGACCAGCCCCGCGCCGGTGCCGTCCGGCAGTCCGAAGAGGTCGACCAGCCAGTCGCAGAGCGTGCGTTCCATGCCGGTGATTGCCGGGGTCTCGCTGGCCGACCCGGCGTTCTGCCCCCAGGCCGAGACCAGCGCATCCGCCGCCACGCCCACCGGGTGCGAGCCGCCAAGGACATAGCCGAAGAACCCCGGCCCGGTCATCGCGTGCAGTGCCCCTTCTGACTTGGCGGTGATCTGCTCGATCACCTTCGGCGCGCTCTCGCCCGCCTCGCTCAGCGGGCCGCGAAAACGCTCCATCGCCTCGTCAAGCCCCACCGCCGGCCGTGCCGGCTGATGCGAGATCGCCGTGCGGTAGGACAGCGCCGCCGAATAGGCGGTGGCGAGGGCGGCGCGCTCTTCTACGGTCAGCCCCGTGGCAAGCTGTGTCATCGTCATGTCCAACTGATACGTCCCTCGTGTGTCAGGGGGTTGGGCCCCTCCAGGTTGTCAGACCCTAACGCGGGAGAATTGCGAGTGATGTTGATATGGCGCACACTTGCCGGGCGTTTCAGGGGAATACAGCCAGCAATTGCACCGTGAAAGCGCTTTGAATGGCCTGAGGACGGCCTTGGGCCACGCGGCCCTCGCGGATCATTCGGTCGAGACCAGCACCGCCTCGACCCGGCGGTTGGCCTCGCGGCCCGCGGCGCTCAGGTTGCTGGTCAGCGGCGCCAGATAGCCCATGCCGCCGGCTTCGAGCTGGGCTGACGGCACGCCGTGGTCGCGCACCAGCCGGTCGCGCACCGAGATCGCCCGCTGCCGCGACAGGGCGATGTTGTTGTCGAGCGCGCCCACGGAATCGGTATGGCCGACCAGCGCGATCCGCCTGTTCGGAAAGTCGGACAGATAGCGCGCCAGCGCGGCGAGGCTGTCGAAGGCGCCAGCGCCCAGGGTGGCCGAACCGGTCTGGAACGACAGGTCCGAGAGCACCACCCGGCCGCGGGTCTCGAGCTGTTGGGCGATTGCGCCGCTGTCCTGCGGAAGCACCGGCCGCTCCGGGCCGGGCGCGGCGCTGAGCCCGCCCTCGGCGGCATCCCCGACCCGGATGATCTGGACAAAGCCGGCGGCGCCGCTGCGCGAGACCAGCAGCGAGACCGCGCTGCCGGCGTTGTCGCGCGCGGCGAGAAAGCGGAAATCGGTGAGGTCGACATACATGCCGGGGCCGGGCAGCACCTCGGTGCCGAAGCGGAAATCGAAGCCGCCGCATTGCCGGGTGCGGCAGTCAAAGAGGATCTCGTAGCCGGAGGCGGCGATCTGCGTCCTGAGCGGCGCCAGCAGTTGCAGGGTGGTGCGGATGTCGCCCGGCACCCGGTAGGATTGCCGCAGCACCGCGCCCTCGACCACGCTGACCGGCACCTCGCCATCGACGAAGGGCCCGGTGGGCAGCGCATAGGAGCCGGGGTCGCTCTTCTGCTCATAGGTCAGCGCCGCGCCCGCCGGCAGCGCCAGATCCTGCGCCGCCAACGGGGCCGCCAGCCCGCAGGCAAGAAACGCCAGCGCCCGCAAGCTCAGCGCGCCATCGCGTGGTAGTCGGCGTTGGGGCGCATGTCGATGGCGCTGGCCACCCGGTTGGACATGTTGAAGAACCCCGCGACCGAGGCGATGTCAAAGATGTCGCGGTCGGAAAACCCCGCGTCGCGCAGGCTCTGCCGGTCGGCCTCGGTCACCTCGGCGCTGGCCTTGGTGACCTTCTCGGCGAAACTCAGCATCGCGGTCTGGCGCGCATCGAGCCCTGCAGCGCGCCAGTTCATCACCATCAGCTCGCCCAGTTCGGGATCGCCCGAGAGCTGCCGCACGGCGGCGCCATGGGCGGTGAGGCAGTAGAAGCACTTGTTGATCGACGACACCGCCACGGCGATCATCTCGCGCTCGAGCTTGCTCAGCCCGCTGCCGGCGAGCATCAGGTCGTTGTACATCGCGGTGAAGGCGTTGAGCTTGTCGATGTCGAAGGCATAGGCGCGCAGCACGTTGGGCACCATGCCCAGCTTCTCCTCGCAGACCTGGAAATACCTGGCGGTGGCCTCGGGCAGCGGATCGACCATCGGCAGGACGAGCGCGGTGGGGCTGTCAGAGGGCGGGGTTGGGGCGGGCATGGGCTGGGCTCCGGTTGGGTGTCGTGAGAGGAAATCGCAAAACGCCGGAGCTTTCAACCGCCCCGCGCCCCTGCCGCTGCGGCCGGCGGGACTGGGCGGAAAGCCGCCGTGGCGGGGCGGCGCTGGCGGAACATTGGCAGCGCCTGCGGGTTTCATCAGTCCACCGATTGGAGGACCTAGGAATGAGTACCGAAGGCAATGGCAGTCTGGTGTCGTCGACCGATGTGAACGGCACTGCGGTCTACAGCCGCGAAGGAACGCATATCGGCACGATCGACCACCTGATGATCGACAAGCAATCCGGCAAGGTGGCCTATGCGGTCATGGGATTTGGCGGATTTTTCGGCCTCGGCGAAGAGCACCACCCGGTGCCCTGGGGCAAGCTGTCGTATGACGTCAGCCGCGACGGCTTCAGCACCGATCTGACCGAGGCGGAGGTGCAGGGTGCACCGGAACGCCACGACGACTGGCACCGCGACCGCGCCTGGGAACAGCGGGTGCACGAACACTACGGCGCCCCGATGTACTGGATCTGACGCCAGACCGACGCGAATGACCCGCCGCCCTTCGAGACCCTCGGGGGGCGGTTTTGCGTCCGGCCCCGCTCAGCCCTGCCAGAGCCGGTAGTGGTAATGGCCCACCACCTCGAACCCCATGGCGCGGTAGAGCGCGTTGGCGCCCACGTTGGCCTCGGTGCAGAGCACCGCAAGGTGGCTGCCGCCCTGACCGGCCGCCCAGACCGCCGCCTGCCGCATCATCCATTGCGCCAGCCCCTTGCGGCGCTTGTCCGGCGTGACCTCGAGCGCATGCAGCATGGCGATGCCATCGACGAGGCCGACATAGGCGGCGGCCCCGGGGCTGTCCTCGATCCGGCCGAGGAGGCCGGTCTTGGCGCAGTCGGCCCGCTGCATCACCGACAGCCGCTCGGGGCCGATGCCCCCCTCGGCCCAGAGATCGCGCATAACCGCCAGCGGCTCCCAGATGCAGAAGGTGGTGACGCGGGGGATCGGCCGGTCGGTCAGCGCCTGCACCGGCGTGACGTAGAGGTTCACCGGATCGACCACGCGATAGCCCGCCGCCGCGAGCCCGGCGTCGAGCCGGTCCTCGCCGGCGCGGACCTGAAACAGCGGCGTCTGTCCCAGCCCGCGCATCCCCTCCTCGGCCCGGAGCCGGTCCTCCTCGGACCAGTCGGCCCCGGCGCGCAGGGTGGCGGCCGAGACCCGCTTGCCGCCGCCCGCCCCGTCGCGCAGCTCGAACGGCCCGCAGTCCAGGCGGCGCACCGGCGGCCAGGTCGCCTCGCAGACCGCCATCACCTGCTCGGCCCCCGGCCTCATTCGGAAAACAATGCCTTGAGCCGCGTCATCGCCGCGTCGACACGGCCGCCGTCCTGGCCGCGGATCACGATATTTGCGCCGTAGGCGCCGTCCTGCTGATAGGGGTAGGAGCCGAAGGAGAGATCGTCGAACTCCTGCGCCAGCGTGCCCAGCGGCCCGGCGATATCGCCTTCGCCGCGCTGAACCCGCAGGGTCTGGCTGAGCAGCGGCGCGCCGCCCGAGAGCGTCGGCAAAACCGTCGCGACCATCGCCTGAAACACGCTGGGCACCCCCGCCATCACGTGGACGTTTTCCAGGATGAAGCCCGGCGCGATCGACACCGGGTTGTCGATCAGCGTCGCGCCATCAGGGATCCGCGCCATCCGCAGGCGGGCGTCGTTGAGTTCGCGGCCGGTGTTGGCGTAATGCTCGGCCAGCAGCGCGCGGGCGTCCTCGCGCACGTCGATCGGCACGTCGAAGGCGCGGGCGATGCAGTCGGCGGTGATGTCGTCATGGGTCGGGCCGATGCCACCCGATGTGAAGACATGGGTGAACCCCTCGGACAGCGCCTTGACCGCGGCGACGATCGCCGGCGCATCGTCGGAGACCACGCGCACCTCGCGCAGGTCGATGCCGTGCTTGGTCAGCTCGCCGGCGAGATAATGCATGTTGGCGTCGCGGGTGCGGCCAGAGAGGATCTCGTCGCCGATCACCAGCATGGCGGCGGTGGGGTTGGCCATCGGGGCCTCCTTGATCACGGGTTTTTTGAGGTATAGGCCGGGCGCATGCGCTTTCAAACCCCTCTCGTGCCGGCGACGCTGCTGCGCCGCTACAAACGCTTTCTCGCCGATTGCCGGCTCGAGGATGGCCGCGAGGTGGTGGCCCATTGCGCCAATCCCGGCTCGATGCTCGGGCTGGCCGAGCCGGGCTTTCGGGTCTGGCTCGAACCCAATGACGATCCGAAAAAGAAGCTGGACTACGGCATGCGCTTGGTCGCCCCGGCCGAGGGCGTGCTGGTGGGGGTCGACACCTCGGTGCCGAACCGCGCGCTGCGCGCCGCGCTCGAGGCCGACGCGGTGCCGGGGCTCGAGGGCTACGAGACGGTGCGGCCGGAGGTGAAATACGGCGCGAACAGCCGGATCGACTTCCTGCTGAGCGCGGCGGGCCGGCGCGACTGCTATGTCGAGGTGAAATCGGTGACGCTGAGCCGCGAGGCAGGCCTCGCCGAGTTCCCCGACAGCGTGACCGCGCGCGGCACCAAGCACCTGGGCGAGCTGGCAGCGATGGCGCAGGCCGGTCACCGCGCGGTGATGCTCTACCTTGTGCAGCGCAACGATTGCACGGCGATGCGGCTGGCGGCGGATATCGACCCGGCCTATGCGGCGGGGTTCGCCACGGCTTGCGCCGCCGGCGTCGAGGTGATGGTGCTGGGCTGCGCACTGTCGCCAGAGGCCATCCGACCGGCCGGGCCGATGCCCTTCACCCCGGCCTGAGGCCGCCTGTTCAACCGCGAGGTCCTGCATGTCTCTTCTCGGTCTGGCGCTTGTTCTGGCGGCGGCGGTCTGCCACGCCACCTGGAACTTCCAGCTCAAGCGGATCGGCGGCGGGCCGGAGCTGGTCTGGCTGTTCTCGGCGCTGACGGTGGTGATCTATGCGCCGCTGGCGCTCTGGGTGCTGGCAACCCAGGCGCCGGTCTTCGGACCCGAGCAGATCCTCTTCCTGGCCGGCAGCACCGGGCTGCACATGGCCTATTTCCTGTTGCTGCAGCTGGGCTACCGCAAGGGCGACCTGTCGCTGGTCTATCCCACCGCGCGCTCGACCGGGCCGCTGCTTTCGACCAGCTTCGCGGTGCTTTTCCTCGGCGAGATCCTCACCCTGCAGATGGCGCTCGGCGCGCTCTGCATCGTCTTTGGCGTGCTGATGCTGACCACCGGCGGCCGGGTGAAGGGGCAACGGGTCTCGACCTCGCTGCTCTTCGGCCTTGCCGCCGGCGGGCTGATCGGCAGCTACACGGTCTGGGATGCCTATGCGGTCTCGGTGCTGCTGATCTCGCCCCTGCTGCTGGATTACGTCTCGAGCGTGGCCCGCGTGGCGCTGCTCACCCCTGTGGCGCTGTCCCGGCGCGCCACCATCAGGGTGCAGTGGCGCGATCACCGCGCCGGGCTGCTGATCATCGCGCTGTTCAATCCGCTGGCCTATATCCTCGTGCTCTACGCGCTGACCTTCACCCCGGTAGCCTATGTCGCGCCCACCCGCGAGGTCAGCGTGCTGCTGACGGTGCTGACGGGCTCGCTCCTGCTGGGCGAGGGGCAGTTGCGCCACCGGCTGACCTGGGCGGTGGTGATCCTGGCCGGGATGGGTGTGCTGGTGACCTCCTGACGCCGTCAGAGACCCCGACAGGCCGCTGCGAGCGGTATCTTGTTCCGCGCGGGCTGGCTCTTTACGCTGCAAACGCATAAGACAGCCGATGAGACGTTTTTGAACGGAGCAATTGCATGAACCGTCACAAGGGGCGCATGACGCGCGACGGGATCCGGATCCACGAGCAGGCGGATTACGCCGGCATGCGCGACGCCGGCCAGATCGCCGCCCAGATCCTCGACGAGGTGGCCCCGATGGTCGAGGTCGGCCAGACCACCGGCGCGCTCGATGCCTTTATCGAGCGCCGGGTGACGGAGCTGGGCACCAAGTCGGCCACCATCGGCTACAAGGGCTATCAGCACGCGTCCTGCATCAGCGTCAACCATGTGGTCTGCCACGGCATTCCCGGCGACAAGAAGCTGAAGGACGGCGATATCCTCAACATCGACGTCACCGTCATCAAGGATGGCTGGTTCGGCGATACCTCCCGGATGTATGTGGCCGGCAAGCTGCCGCGCAAGGCCGAGCGGCTGATCCAGGTGACCCATGATGCGCTGATGCGGGGCATCGAGGCGGTGAAGCCGGGCAATACCTTCGGCGACATCGGCTATGCGATCCAGAGCTTCGTCGAGGCGCAGCGCATGTCGGTGGTGCGGGATTTCTGCGGTCACGGGCTGGGCACGGTGTTCCACGCGCCGCCCAATGTGCTGCATTATGGTCGCGCCGGCACCGGGCCGGTGCTCGAGGAAGGCATGTTTTTCACCATCGAGCCGATGGTCAACATCGGCCGCCCCGAGACCAAGGTTTTGGCCGACGACTGGACCGCGGTGACCCGCGACAAGTCGCTCTCGGCGCAGTTCGAACATTCGGTGGGCGTGACCTCTGACGGGGCGGATATCTTTACCCTCTCGCCGGGCGGGCTGTTCCACCCGACCTACACGCAGTGAGCCACCGCGCGCCGGCCCCGGCCGGGGCGTGGGTATTTGACAAGAGACGACGCCCGAAACGGGACAGCCGGCGCGGGCGCATGTTCAGGACAAGGAAGACATCATGCCTGCTCCGAAACCCGTGGTTCTGTGCATTCTCGACGGCTGGGGGCTGTCGGACCTGACCGAGGGCAACGCCGTGGCCCAGGCCGGGACGCCGAATTTCGACCGGCTGATGGCCGAATGCCCGAATGCGACGCTGATCACCCACGGCAATGACGTCGGCCTGCCCACGGGCCAGATGGGCAATTCCGAGGTCGGCCATACCAATATCGGCGCTGGTCGGGTGGTGGCGATGGACCTCGGTGCCATCGACCTTGCGATCGAGGATCGCTCGTTCTTTTCAAACTCCGCCATCCATGCCTTCATCGAGTCTGTCCGCGGCCATGACGGCACCGCGCATCTGATGGGGGTGATCTCGGATGGCGGCGTGCACGGCCATATTGACCATGTGCTGGCCGCGGTCGAGATGATCGTCAGCGCCGGCGTGCCGGTGGTGGTGCATGCGGTCACCGATGGCCGCGACGTGGCCCCGCAATCGGCCGACGGCTTCCTGCAGACGCTGGTCTCGAAGCTGCCCGAGGGCGCGAAGGTGGGCACCGTCACCGGGCGCTACTTCGCCATGGACCGCGACAACCGCTGGGACCGGGTCGAAAAGGCCTATCGCGCCATGGTCGGCGGCACGGCCGAGCACAGCGCCGCCAATGCCATCGAGGCGGTCAAGGAAGCCTATGAGCGTGACCAGACCGACGAGTTCATTCCCGCCACGCTGATCGGCGACTATGACGGGGCCAAGGACGGCGACGGCTTCTTCTGCCTCAACTTCCGGGCCGACCGGGCGCGGGAAATCCTGCTCGCGGTAGGCGAGGATGACTTCGACGGCTTCGAGAACCGCAACCGGCCACAGTGGGCCTCGATCCTCGGCATGGTGGATTATTCCAAGACCCACGACAGTTTCATGGCCGCCGCCTATCCCAAGACGGTCGTCGTCAACACGCTGGGCGCTTGGGTCGCGGCAAAGGGGCTGAAGCAGTTCCGGCTGGCCGAGACCGAGAAATACCCGCATGTCACCTTCTTCCTCAACGGCGGCAAGGAAGTGCCCGAAGAGGGCGAAGACCGCTACATGGCCCCCTCGCCCAAGGTGGCAACCTATGATCTGCAGCCCGAGATGAGCGCCGGCGAGGTCTCTGACCAGTTCGTCACGGCAATCGAGGCGGGCTATGACCTGATCGTGGTGAACTTCGCCAACCCCGACATGGTCGGGCATACCGGTGATCTGGAGGCGGCAAAAGCGGCCTGCGCCAGCGTCGACACCGGGCTGGGCCGGGCGCTCGAGGCGCTGGAAAAGGCCGGCGGCGCGATGATCGTCACCGCGGACCATGGCAATTGCGAACAGATGATCGACCCCGAGACCGGCGGGCCGCATACCGCCCATACGCTGAACCCGGTGCCGGTGATCCTCGTGGGCGGGCCCGAAGGGGCCAGTCTCAGGCAGGGTGGCCGGCTGGGCGACCTCGCGCCGACGCTGCTGACGCTGATGAACCTCGAGAAACCCGAGGAAATGACCGGGGAAAGCCTGATCGCATGATCCTGCGTGCCGCGAGCCTCGCCGTCCTGCTTGCCGGGGGCGCAGAGGCGCAGATGACCACCGCCGAGGCCGCCCGCGATGCCGTGCGGATGCTCGAGGAAAGCGCCCAGGCGCTGAGCGAAGCGCGCGGCGGGCGCGAGCGGGTCAAGGCGCTGACCGAGATCGTCAAGGGCTATGAGACCGGGCTGGCGGCACTGCGCGACGGCATGCGCTCGGCCTCGCTGACAGAGGCGCAACTGACCGAGGATCTGGCCGCCCGCGACAAGGAAATCTCGCAGCTGCTGGGTGTGTTGCAGTCGATGTCTCGCGCGCCTGCGCCAGCGACGCTGCTGCATCCCTCTGGACCCACCGGCACCGCGCGTGCCGGCATGCTGCTGGCGGATGTGACCCCTGGGCTGAAGGGGCGGGCCGATGCGCTGCGCGCCGATCTCGAGGAGGTGCAGGCGCTGCGGCTGTTGCAGGCGCAATCGCAGGCCAAGCTGCAGGAAGGGCTGCAGGGCGCGCAGGAAGCCCGCACCGCGCTCAGCAAGGCAGTGGCCGACCGCACCGACCTGCCGCGCCGCTTTGTCGAGGATCCGCTGCAGACTGCGGTGCTGATCGCCGCCACCGAGACGCTCGAGGGCTTTGCCAGCGGTCTCAGCACCATCGCCCGCGACGAGGCGCCGGGCAGCCTGCCCGACATCAGCCACCGCAAGGGCAACCTGCCGCTCCCTGTTCAGGGCCAGCTGTTGCGTCGCGCCGGCGAGGCCGATGCCGCCGGCGTGCGTCGCCCCGGCATGCTGATCGCGACGGGGCCGCAGGCGGTGGTGACCACCCCCACCGCCGCCACCATCCGCTATGCCGGGCCGCTCTTGAACTACGGTCTGGTCGCCATCCTCGAGCCGCAGGCCGACACGCTGTTCATCTTTGCCGGGCTCGAGGCGGTCTTTGGCCAGACCGGCCAGGTTCTGCCCGCCGGCGACCCGTTGGGGCTGATGGGCGGAGAGTTGCAGGCGGATGTGTCACTATCGGGTGAAGGGGCTGGAAACGCCCGCCCGGAAACGCTCTATATAGAGGTCAGAGAGCTGAATCAGCCCGTGGATCCACAAGATTGGTTCCGCACCACCGACAAGGGATAAGACACCAATGAAGAAGTTCGTCATGGCCGCCGTCGGCGGTACGCTGGCAGGCATTGTCGCAACCACCCAGCTTGCCGGCCCGCTGCTGGCGCAGGAAGAGCGCGCCTCGGGCAATGTCTACGAGCAGCTCGACCTGTTTGGCGACATCTTCGAGCGCATCCGCGCGCAGTACGTCGAGGACGTCGACGAGGGCGAGCTGATCGAGGCGGCGATCAACGGCATGCTGACCTCGCTTGACCCGCATTCCAGCTATCTCTCGCCCGATGACGCTGCCGACATGCGGGTGCAGACCCGTGGCGAATTTGGCGGGCTCGGCATCGAGGTGACCCAGGAAGAGGGCTTCATCAAGGTGGTCTCGCCGATCGATGACACCCCGGCCGATGCCGCCGGCATCGAGGCCGGCGACTTCATCACCCATGTCGACGGCGAATCGGTGCTCGGGCTGACGCTGGATGAGGCGGTCGAGATGATGCGCGGGCCGGTGGGATCCGAGATCATCATCACCGTGGTGCGCGAGGACCAGCCAGAGCCCTTCGACGTCTCGATCATCCGCGACACCATCACGCTCACTGCCGTGCGCACCCGCACCGAGGGCGAGACCGTGGTGCTGCGGGTCACCACCTTCAACGACCAGACCACCCCCAACCTCGAAGAGGGGCTGGCCGAGGAGATCGAGGCCGCCGGCGGGCTCGACAATGTCAACGGCATCGTGCTTGACCTGCGCAACAACCCCGGCGGGTTGCTGACCCAGGCGATCCGGGTGTCGGATGCCTTCCTCGAGAAGGGCGAGATCGTCTCGACCCGCGGCCGCAACGTCGAGGACGGCGAGCGCTACAATGCCACCCCCGGCGACCTGGCCGACGGCAAGCCGCTGGTGGTTCTGATCAACGGCGGCTCCGCCTCGGCCTCGGAGATCGTCGCCGGCGCGCTGCAGGATCACCGCCGGGCAATCGTCGTGGGCACCAAGAGCTTCGGCAAGGGCTCGGTGCAGACCGTCATGCCGCTGCGCGGTGACGGCGCCATGCGGCTGACCACAGCCCGCTACTACACCCCCTCTGGCCGCTCGATCCAGGCGCTCGGCGTCTCGCCCGACATCGTGGTCGAACAGCCGCGCCGCGCCCCGAACGAGGAGGAGGACGAGAACACCACACCCAACTCGCGCTCCGAGGCCGACCTGCGCGGCTCGCTCGACAACGACAGCCTGAGCGAGGACGAGATCAAGCAGATCGAGGAAGACCGCGCCAAGGCCGAGGCCGCCGCTGCACTGCGCGAAGAGGATTACCAGCTGGCCTATGCCATCGACATCCTCAAGGGCCTCTCGGCCCTCGGCAGCCAGTCCGAATAAGACCCCGTCGCCCCCGGCCCGCGCCGGGGGCGATTTTGTATGACGAGGCCCGCATGACCCCCGAAGAGATCGCCCGCCTTCCCTATCGCCGCAACGTCGGCGTGATGCTCGTCAATGCCGGCGGCTCCGTCTTTGTCGGCCAGCGGATCGACAGCGAGTCCGCGGCCTGGCAGATGCCGCAGGGCGGCATCGACGCCGGCGAGGAGGCCCGCGACGCGGCGCTGCGCGAGCTGCAGGAAGAGACCGGGGTGCTGCCCGAGCTGGTGACGGTGGAGGCCGAGACCCGGACCTGGATCCCCTATGACCTGCCGCATGAGCTGGTGCCCAATATCTGGAAGGGGCAGTTTCGCGGCCAGGAACAGAAGTGGTTCCTGATGCGTTTTCACGGCACTGACGACCAGGTGCGTCTCGATGCCGACGACCACCAGGAGTTTTCCGAGTGGCGCTGGCTGCCGCATGACCAGCTGGTCGATCAGATCGTGCCCTTCAAACGCGCGGCCTATGCCCGCGTGGTCGAGGAATTCAGGCCGCATCTGGAGAGATGACAATGCGTATGAGTGCCGCCCTGCCGCTTCTGCTCTGGTCCACCGGGGCACAGGCGCTGACCTGCCTTCCGCCGGACGTCGCCGCCACCTATCGTGAGGCGGCCGAGAGCACGGACCGCTATACGGTGGTGGTGGGCGCGCTGACGTTCGACGAAACCCAGCTGCCGGTGACCGACATGGCGAACCAGCAGAACACCCCGCCGGAGACCCGGATCGCCGCGCGGCTGACCGGCGAGGCGCTGACGCGGGCCGGTTTCACCTTTCCCTATGACCGCGAGATCACGCTGAACGCGCAGTGTTTCGGGCCGTGGTGCGCCGGTGCGGTGAGCGGGGCGGAGTACCTCGCCTTCGTCAACCTAGACCGCGCGGTCCCGGAAGTGGCGATCACCCCGTGTGGCGGGTTTGCCTTTGGCCAGCCGACCGAGGCGATGCGGCAGCGGGTGATTGCCTGTTTCAACGGCGGTGACTGCGTACCCGAGGGGCGGTAAGGGAGCGCTGCCCCCGTCGCCTCTGGCGACTCCCCCGAGGGTATTTTTGAACAGAAGAAGGGCTGGATCAGGGCACGACCAGCCGCGTTCCGGGTGCGGCGAGCGCGGCGATGGCGCGCAGGTGGTCGGGGCGGAAGGCGAGGCAGCCTTCGGTCGGATAGCCCGGGCGGCGCCAGCGGTGCAGGAAGATGGCCGAGCCGCGGCCGGGGGTGGCCTCGGGCCAGTTCCAGTCGGTGAGCAACACCAGATCATAGAGCGGATCAGGCCGGCGCAGCACCTCGTGCGAGGCGGCACAGGGCGCGCGGACGAGGCTGTTGTAGGCGGGATCCGAGGGCGCGTCGGACCAGAGGTCGCCGGGCAGGATCGGCTCGGCCCAGGGGGTCGGGCGCGCCATGCGGTCGGGGCGGTAGAGCAGCCCGGTGATGTGGTGTGTGCCGCGCGGGGTGGCGCCGTCGCCCTCGCGCTTGTCGCGGGTCAGCCCGCCGCGGCCGATGCTGCAGGGCCAGAGCCGGCCGGCGAAGCGCAGGCCGAGGGGGGTGAGGCGCATCACAGCAGGTGGCCCGATTTCGCCGCCTTGGTGGCGAGATAGGCGGCGTTCTGGTCGGTCTGGCCGACCTTGAGCGGCACCCGTTCGGTCACCGCGATGCCGGTGTGCTCCATCATCGCGATCTTGCGCGGGTTGTTGGTCAGCAGCCGGACCCCGGCAAACCCCATGGTCTTGAGGATGTCGGCGCCGATGCGGAAATCGCGTTCGTCATCCTCGAAGCCCAGGCGATGGTTGGCCTCGACGGTGTCGAAGCCCTGGTCCTGCAGGCTGTAGGCGCGCATCTTGTTGGCCAGCCCGATGCCGCGCCCCTCCTGGTTGAGATAGAGCAGCACGCCCGAGCCCGCCGCGCCCATCTGCGCCAGTGCGGCGTGCAGCTGCGGGCCGCAGTCGCATTTCAGCGAGCCCAGCACATCGCCGGTGAAACAGGCGGAATGCAGCCGGGCGAGCACCGGTTGCGCCCGGTCGGGCCGGCCGATCTCGAAAGCGTAGTGCTCGACCCCGCCATCGTCGGGGCGGAAGATGTGCAGCCGTCCGCCCTGGGCCAGACGGGTCGGCAGGCGGGCGGCCACCACCGGATGCGGATCGCCGGCGCGCAGCAGCAGCGGGCCGGCGCTGTGGGCCTCGAGCCGGGTGAGCAGGGCCGCGTCGGGCAGGGTTGCGGGGTCGGTCTCGAGCACTACGGCGGCGGGCAGCAGCTGCGCCGATTTCACCAGCGAGACCGCCAGACGGTGCAGCGCCGCGTCGCCGGCGCGCAGGGCGAACAGCGGTCCTTTCATCGGCACGCGCAGATCGTCGGCCGGATCGGCCAGCGCCCGGATCCAGGCGCAATCGGCCTCGTCGGGCAATGGCAGGCGGGCGACATCGCCATCATAGGCGCGCGCCTTGAGCGTCTCGGCCCGACGGCCGGTGATCGTCAGCACCGGTGCGCCGCCCAGCGCCCGCAGGGTGGCCAGCCGGGCCGGCCCCATAGTCTCGGCCGCCAGCACCAGCGCGGCGCTGTCATGACCGCAAAGCAGCACCGGCACGCCCATCCGCAGATCGGCGCGGGCGCGGTTGATCAACTCCGCCGTATCGGGTGCAAAACGTCCAGTCATCTGGCGAGTGATGTAGCCGGTAATGCGCGGGACTTGAAACATTTCCTTGCCAGCCGGGTTATTTTCACACGAGCGCGTGAACGGCTTGCAGCAAAACTTGCCCCCCGCCCGGCGCACCCCAATGTCGGGAGCAAGAGAATTGGAGGACCGAATGGCACAACTCAAGAACCTGCTCCTGGTGGATGACGATGACGACCTGCGCGAGGCGCTGGCAGAGCAGCTGATCATCACCGAGGATTTCGAGGTCTTCGAGGCCGCCGGTGGGGCCGAGGCGATGGAAAAGGTCAAGGCCTCGCATTTCGACCTGATCATCCTTGACGTCGGCCTGCCGGACACCGATGGCCGCGAGCTTTGCCGGCTGATGCGCAAACAGGGCGTCAAGGCGCCGGTGCTGATGCTGACCGGCCATGACAGCGACGCCGACACCATCCTCGGGCTTGATGCCGGGGCCAACGACTATGTCACCAAGCCGTTCAAGTTCCCGGTGCTGCTGGCCCGGATCCGCGCCCAGCTGCGCCAGCATGAGCAGAGCGAGGACGCGGTCTTTGCGCTTGGGCCCTATACCTTCAAGCCGTCGATGAAGACGCTGGTCACCGAGGATGAAAAGAAGATCCGGCTGACCGAGAAGGAAACCAACATTCTGAAATATCTCTATCGCGCGCCAGAGGGCGTGGTGCCGCGTGACGTGCTGCTGCACGAGGTCTGGGGCTACAATGCCGGGGTGACGACGCACACGCTTGAGACGCACATCTACAGGTTGCGCCAGAAAATTGAGCCGGAACCGTCGAATGCGCGGCTTCTTGTGACCGAATCGGGCGGATATCGGCTCAATGCCTGAAAGGTCGCATGGATCGGCGGGCGATAAAGTGCTATGTTAAGTTCACCTTTAACAGGTGACCGAGATCCCGTTGCATGTGCGGGTTATCACATGCATCCTCCCTGTTGGACTGGCCCGGGCTTTGGCCCGGGTCTTTTTTCCTTGGGGTGGAGGTGGGTTGGAAACCCACCCTACGGCGGGTGGGACGCGTCGGCGCTTTGCCAGCGGGCCGCAAGCCCGCCGCGCATCGTCATGCCGAAGCCGTGCCTCCACGACGCCGCCCCTCGGCGCGGCGATCTGGCTGCCGATGATCGAACTTTGTAAGGTTTTGCTGGGATAACCTGCCCGACTGAGCCGTCGTACCGCGGCCTGTCGATGCGCGGCTCGGGGATCGCGTGGCTGCGGCTAGAAGCCGTGCCAGAACGAGACAGGGCGGAGGACCCCTCCGCCCCGCCTCACATCATCATTTCCGCACGAGCGCCTCATAGGCCTCGGACATCTCGCGCGTCAGCGCGCCGACCTCGAAGGTATAGTCACCGATCTGCGACACCGGGGTCACTTCCGCCGCGGTGCCGGTCAGCCAGCACTGCTCGAAGCCTTCCAGCTCTTCCGGCATGATGTAACGCTCATGCACCGTGATGCCGCGCTCTTTGAGCATGCCGATCACCGTCTGCCGGGTGATGCCGTTGAGGATGCAGTCGGGGTCGGGCGTATGCACTTCGCCATCCTTGACGAAGAAGATGTTGGCGCCGGTCGCCTCGGCCACGTAACCGCGGTAATCCATGAACAGCGCGTCCGAGCAGCCCTTGGCCTCGGCGGCGTGCTTGGACATGGTGCAGATCATGTAGAGACCGGCGGCCTTGGCCGAGGTCGGGATGGTCTCGGGGCTGGGGCGTTTCCACTTCGAGATGTCGAGCTTGGCGCCCTGCATCTTGGCGTCGCCGTAATAGGCGCCCCATTCCCACGCCGCGACCGCCACCCGCACCGGGTTTTTGGCCGAGGCGACCCCCATGTCCTCGCCAGAGCCGCGCCAGGCCACCACGCGGACGTAGGCATTGGTCAGGCCGTTGGCCTTCAGGACCTCGTATTTCGCGGCCTCGAGTTCCTCGACCGAATAGGGGATCGGCATGTCGAGCAGCTTGCCAGAAGCCAGCAGCCGCTCGGAGTGACGCACGCTCTCGAAGATCCGGCCGTTGTAGGCGCGCTCGCCCTCGAACACCGAGCTGGCGTAATGCAGCCCGTGGGTCAGGATATGCACATTCGCATCGCGCCAGTCGACGAGCGTCCCGTCCACCCAGATCTTGCCGTCGCGGTCATCATATGAGCCAGCCATGTCGCTCCTCCAAAGCCCTTCGTTTTCCATATGTTGCGCGGTTTCGGTCCGGTGCGGACATATTATTGCGCAAAATCTGATCGTCGCTACCAGTTGAGTCTTGGAATGTCAACAAGGCTGACGTACTGTGGGTCAAAAGACCGGAAGGGAGAGGCATGGCAGAGCCCAGCGGAGAGCAGCTGCTCTATCTGACCGACGAACAGCTTCGGCAGGGGATCGAGGCGATGTTCTTTGCCTATCGCGGCTTTACCGCCGACCCTGACCGGATCCTCGATGAGCTGTCCTATGGCCGCGCCCATCACCGGGCGGTGCATTTCATCAACTGCGCGCCGGGCACCACTGTCAACAACCTGCTCAGCATCCTCGGCGTCACCAAGCAATCGCTGAACCGTGTCTTGCGCACGCTGATCGCCGACGGTCTGGTGGAAAGCAGGGTCGGCCGGTTGGACAAGCGCGAGCGCCACCTGTACCTGACCGAAGAGGGAAAAGCCCTGGAGGCGCAATTGTCGGATGCCCAGAGGGCGCGGATGCGCGCCGCCTATCGCAAGGCCGGGCCGGAGGCCGTGGCCGGCTTTCGCCAGGTGCTCGAGGCGATGATGGACGCCGACATGCGCCGCAACTACCGCGCCCTGCGGGAGCCGCGGACATGAGCGCACCGGACGTCCACCTGCTGATTGTCGACGATGACGAGCGCATCCGGCTGCTGCTGCAGAAGTTCCTGATCCGCAACGGCTTTCTGGTCACCGCAGCGCGCGATGCCGGCCATGCACGGCGCATCCTCTCGGGGCTGGACTTCGACCTGATCGTGCTCGACGTAATGATGCCGGGCGAAGACGGCATCAGCCTGACCCGCGACCTGCGGCTGGCCTCGACCACGCCGATCCTGCTGCTCACCGCCAAGGGCGAGACCGAGGACCGGATCGCCGGGCTCGAGGCCGGGGCCGACGATTACCTGGTCAAGCCTTTCGAGCCCAAGGAGCTGCTGCTCAGGATCAACGCGATCCTGCGCCGCATGCCAGAGGCGCCCGAGAACAGCGCCCTGCCCAAGCTCCTGTCACTCGGACCGCTGCGCTATGATATCGAGCGCGGCGAGCTCTGGCAGGGCGAGGAACCGGTGCGGCTGACCGCCACCGAGAGCCAGCTGATGCGGATCTTCGCCGCGCGGCCGGGCGAGGCGGTGAGCCGGACGCAGCTGGTCGAGGACCTCGGCCGCGACAAGGGCCAGAGCCAGGAACGCGCGGTCGACGTGCAGATCACCCGGCTCAGGCGCAAGCTCGAGGCCGATCCGAAACAGCCGCGCTACCTGCAGACGGTGCGCGGCGCGGGGTATATGCTGGCACCGGATTGAGCGTTTTGCGGCGGCGGCGGTGGGTTGCAAACCCACCCTACAGGCCACCGTAGGGTGGGTTTCCAACCCACCGCCCCGTTCCCGAACCTTGCATCCCGTCTCGAAACACTGCCTTGTCGACAAGACCACCCGAGGGAGGCGAGAATGACAACATTGGTGCTGACCCATGACGCCGGGCTGAGGCATGTGACACCCGACGGTCACCCCGAACAGGTGGCGCGGCTGGAACACATCCTGCATGCCTTCCGCCAGAACGACATCGCCGTCGAAACCGCCCCGGAAGGGACCCGCGAGGACGTGCTGCTCTGCCACCCCGAACACTACATCGCCCGGATCGAGGCCGCCGCCCCGGCCCGGGGCCTGCACCAGCTCGACGCCGACACCTGGATGTCTCCGGGCAGTCTCGAGGCCGCATGGCGCGGGGTCGGCGCGGTGCGCGAGGCGGTCGACCGGGTGCTGTCGGGCGCCGCCGGCAATGCCTTCTGCGCCATGCGCCCGCCCGGACACCACGCCGAGACCGAGACGCCGATGGGCTTTTGCCTCTTCGGCAACGCCGCCATTGCCGCAAAGCACGCGCTCGAGCGCCATGGCCTGAGCCGTGTCGCGGTGGTGGATTTCGACGTCCACCACGGCAACGGCACACAGGCGCTGCTCTGGGACGAGCCCCGCGCGCTCCTGATCACCAGCCAGCAGATGCCGCTCTGGCCCGGCAGCGGCGATCCCTCTGAGCGTGGCGCGCATGACAATGTGCTCAACATCCCGCTCGCCCCCGGCTCGGACGGCTACGAGATGCGCGACGCCTATAGCCACGAGGCCCTGCCCCGGCTGCGCGACTTCGCCCCCGAACTGATCGTGATCTCGGCCGGGTTCGACGCCCACCGCGACGACCCGCTGGCCAATCTCAACTGGTCGACCGAGGATTTTATCTGGCTGACGCAACAGATCTGCAAGATCGCGGCCGAGTCCTGCCACGGCCGGGTGGTCTCTGTTCTGGAAGGCGGCTATGATCTCGCCGCGCTGGCGGCATCCGTCACCGCGCATGTGAAAACGCTTCAGGAGGCCGCGGCGTGAGCGAGAAAACGGTAGACGATCTGACATTCGAAGAGGCCATGGCCGAGCTGGAACGCGTGGTCGGCCAGCTTGAACGCGGCGACGTGGCGCTCGACGATTCGATCAAGCTCTACGAACGCGGCGCGGCGCTGAAGAAACGCTGCGAGCAGAAGCTCAAGGAAGCCGAGGAGAAGGTTCACGCCATCACCACCGATGCCGAGGGCAACGCCACCGGCTCGCGCCCGGTCGAGGGGCTCTGAGCCTCCCCCTGCTTCATCTTGCCAGATAAACTCCCGCCGGAGGCTCCCGCAGTCTCTGCCCGCACCACCGCCCGCGGCGGCGCGCCACGAGGACAGCCCCGGATGTTCACCGACGCCCTGAAAACCGATGCCGCCCGCGTGCTGGCCCATCTCGACGGGGTGATCGCCGGGTTCGACGAACTGCCGGTGACCCGCGCCATGCGCCACGCCATCGCCGGCGGCAAGGGGCTGCGCGGCTTCCTGGTGATGGAAAGCGCCCGGCTGCATGACGTGGCCGCGGCACATGCGCTCTGGCCCGCCGGGGCCATCGAGGCGGTCCATGCCTACAGCCTGGTGCATGACGACCTGCCCTGCATGGACGACGACGACCTGCGCCGCGGTCAGCCCACCGTGCATGTGAAATGGGACGAGGCCACCGCGGTGCTTGCCGGCGATGCGCTGCAGGCGCTGGCCTTCGAGATGCTGGCCGATCCGCGCTGCCACGACCGCGCCGCGGTGCGTGCCGAGCTGACCCTCTCACTGGCGCAGGCGGCGGGGGCACGCGGCATGGTGCTGGGACAGGCGTGCGATATCGCCGCCGAAACCGCCGAAACTCCGCTGACGCTGGACCAGATCACCCGGCTGCAGGCCGGCAAGACCGGCGCGCTGATCGGCTGGTCGGCCGAGGCCGGGGCGCGGATGGCCGGCGCCGATATCACCCCTATGCGGCACTATGCGCGGGCGCTCGGCCTTGCCTTTCAGATCGCCGACGACATCTTGGATGTGGAGGGCGATGCCGCGCGGGCCGGCAAGCGGCTGCAGAAGGACGCGGCGGCGGGCAAGGCGACCTTCGTCTCGTTACTCGGGCTGGAGCCGGCGCGCGCCCGCGCCAAAGCGCTGGCCGAGGAGGCCTGCGACGCGCTGTCCCCTTACGGTCCGCGGGCCGAAACCTTGCGCGAGGCCGCCCGCTTCGTTATCTCGCGCGACATCTAGTAGGCCAAGGAGCCGTGCATGTCTGACCGCCCGGAAACCCCGCTCTTGGACCGTGTCCACGGCCCCGCCGACCTCAAGCAGTTCTCCGATGCGGAATTGGTGCGGCTGGCGCATGAGCTGCGCGACGAGACGATCAGCGCGGTTTCCGAGACCGGCGGCCACCTCGGTGCCGGTCTCGGCGTGGTCGAGCTGACGGTGGCGCTGCATGCGGTCTTCGACGCGCCGCGCGACAAGATCATCTGGGACGTCAGCCACCAGTGTTACCCGCACAAGATCCTCACCGGCCGTCGCGACCGCATCCGCACCCTGCGCCAGAAGGGCGGGCTCTCGGGCTTCACCAAGCGCAGCGAAAGCCCCTATGACCCTTTCGGCGCGGCCCACAGCTCGACCTCGATCTCGGCCGCGCTGGGCTTTGCCGTGGCGCGCGATCTCGGCGGTGCCTGCGACACCGGCCACGGCGATGCCATCGCGGTGATCGGCGATGGCGCGATGAGCGCCGGCATGGCGTTTGAAGCGCTGAACAACGCCGGCCACCTAGGCAAGCGGATGATCGTCATCCTCAACGACAACGAGATGTCGATCGCCCCGCCGGTGGGCGCCATGTCCTCCTACCTGTCGCGGCTCTATGCCGAGGCGCCGTTCCAGGACCTCAAGTCCGCCGCCAAGGCCGCGGTTTCGATGCTGCCGGAGCCGTTCCGAGAAGGTGCCAAGCGCGCCAAGGACATGCTCAAGGGCATGGCGGTGGGCGGCACCCTGTTCGAGGAGCTGGGCTTTTCCTACCTCGGGCCGATCGACGGCCATGACCTGCACCAGCTGTTGCCGGTGCTGCGCACGGTGCAGGCGCGCGCCACCGGGCCGATCCTGATCCATGCGCTGACCCGCAAGGGCAAGGGCTATCACCCGGCCGAAACCGCCGATGACAAGGGCCATGCCACGGCCAAGTTCGACGTGGTCACCGGCAAGCAGAAGAAGACACCCTCGAACGCGCCCGCCTATACCAAGGTCTTCGGGCAGGAGCTGATCAAGGCCGCCGAGCGCGACAACCGGATCTGCGCGGTGACCGCGGCAATGCCGGACGGCACCGGGCTTGACCTGTTCAACACCCGCTACCCCAGCCGCTGCTTCGACGTCGGCATCGCCGAACAGCACGGCGTGACCTTCTCGGCCGGGCTGGCGGCCGGCGGCATGCGGCCGTTCTGCGCGATCTACTCGACCTTCCTGCAGCGCGGCTATGATCAGGTGGTGCATGACGTCGCGATCCAGCGCCTGCCGGTGCGTTTCGCCATTGACCGGGCCGGGCTGGTCGGCGCCGACGGGGCCACCCACGCCGGTGCCTTCGACGTGGCCTTCATGGCCAACCTGCCGGGCATGGTGGTGATGGCCGCCGCCGACGAGGCGGAACTGGTGCATATGGTCGCCACCGCCGCCGCGCATGACGAAGGCCCGATTGCCTTTCGCTACCCGCGTGGCGAGGGCGTCGGCGTCGAGATGCCGGAAAAGGGCGTGCCGCTCGAGATCGGCAAGGGGCGCATTGTGCGCGAGGGCAAGGGCGTGGCGCTTCTCTCTTTCGGCGCGCGGCTCAAAGAGGTGCTCGACGCCTGCGAGGCGCTGGCAGCCAAGGGCATCACCCCGACCGTCGCCGACGCCCGTTTCGCCAAGCCGCTCGACCGCGACCTGATCCTCAGGCTCGCCGCCGAACACGAGGCGCTGATCTGCGTCGAGGAGGGCGCGGTTGGCGGCTTCGGCAGCCATGTGGCGCAGCTTCTGGCCGAGGAAGGCGTGTTCGACAGCGGGCTCAAGTATCGCTCGATGGTGCTGCCGGACACCTTCATCGACCAGGCCAGCCCGCGCGACATGTACGCGGTGGCGGGGCTCAATGCCGAGGATATCGAGGCCAAGGTGCTCGAAGTGCTGGGCGTCAGCGAGATCCGCTCGACCCGGGCCTGAGGCTCGGTCCTCTCCGGTGGCGCAGCGCGGTGAGCGCATGGCCCGGCAGGATGGCGGCGCAGAGCGCATAGCGCGCGACCAGCCGGCGCGGGTTCGACAGCATCCGCCAGAGCCATTCCAGCGCGAGGCTGCGCACGATCTTCGGCGCGCGCTGCTGCGCCCCGGCAAGGAAATCGAGCCCCGCGCCGATCGAGGCAAAGCCCACCCCCGGCGCGATTTCGCGGCCGCGCGCCGCCAGCACCTCCTGCTTCGGCGCGCCCAGCGCCAGAAAGGCCAGCCGCGCGCCAGAAGCCGCGACCTCGCGCAGGACCGCCGCGCCCCCCGGCCCGGCCGGTTCGAAGCCCATCGGCGGGGCGATCCGGGCCGCCACCTGCAGGCCGGGCACCCGGGCGCACAGCGCCTCGGCCGCGCCCTGCAAGGCCGCCTCGGTGCTGCCCACCAGAGCCACCGGCACGCCCTGCGCCGCCGCCAGTTCCGCCAGCGGCACCACCATGTCGGCGCCGGGGATCAGCTCGACCGGGTCGCCGGCCAGTTTCGACAGCCAGACCAGCGGGTTGCCATCCGCCACCACCAGGTCCTGTGCGTCATAGGCCCGGCGAAAGGCCGCGCTCTGCCGCAGCTTGACAAGGTGGTCGAGATTGACCGTCGCCAGAGCAAACCCTTCGCCGCGCGCCAGACGCTCAGCGACCTCGGCCATCAGCCCGGCGCGACGCGGCATGGTGATCGCCAGCCGGTATTCTCCTACCTCGAAATACACGTTGCCCTCCGCTTGAACGGGCATATCATCGGCGCGCAAGATGGCGAAGGTAAGGAAAAACCGCAAATCCCGCGCGGCGGCGCGGCATTTTCTGCGTCCCGGCCGCCGCCGGCCGAAAAATTGCCATCTTCGGGTGGTTAATACCGCCTGACAGCAACGAACAGCCACGAACGGACAGCCGCGCGCATGCCTTTGACACGGATCGGCACGACCCTTCGCCCTGCCCTCGCCTTCGGGGGCCGGTGATGCGCGCCGTGGGTCTCATCGGCTGCGGCTTTGTCGCCGATCTCTACATGCGCTCCTTCGCGCTGTATCGCGATCTGCGGGTGGTGGCCGCGCATGACACCGACACCGCGCGCCTTGCCGCCTTTTGCACCCATTGGGACGTGCCGCCGCAGGCCGATCTGCGGGGCTTTCTCGAGGCGCTGCCAGAGGGCGCGCTGGTGCTCAACCTCACCAATCCGCATGCGCATTTCGAGATCAACCGTGCCTGTCTCGCCGCTGGCCGGCATGTCTGGTGCGAAAAGCCGCTGGCGATGACCCTCGACGAGGCGCAATCCCTCAAGGCCCAGGCCGACGCCGCCGGGCTGATGCTGGCCTCGGCGCCCAGCAGCGTGCTGGGCGAGGCGGCGCAGGTCTTCCTGCGCGAGATCCGCCGCGGCACCGCCGGCCCGGTGCGCCTGGTCTATGCCGAGCTTGACGACGGCTTCGTGCCGCAGGCCCGCTATGGCAGCTGGATCAGCGAAAGCGGCGCGCCCTGGCCCGCCGAAGACGAGTTTCGCGTGGGCTGCACCCTCGAACACGCGGGCTATTACCTGGCCTGGCTGATCGCCGCCTTCGGTCCGGTGCGCCGGGTGGTGGCGGCCTCGGCCGAGGTGATCCCCGACAAGCCCGGCGGCGCGAACACCCCGGATTTCGCCACTGCCACGCTGTTCTTCCATGGCGGCGAGGTGGCGCGGCTGACCTGCTCGATCGTCGCGCCGCATGACCACCGCATCCGCGCCATCGGCGACAGGGGCGTGCTGGCGATGAAACAAGCGTGGAACAACGCCGCTGCCGTGCGATTTCACCCGCGGGTCAATCTGCGGCGGCGGCTGCTGGAGCTGCCTATCGGCCGGCGGTGCAAGCCCGGCGGGCCGAGCCATCCCAAGGTCTCTCGCAAGGGCGCTGCGGCGATGAACTTCGCGCTGGGGCCGGTCGAGATGCTGGATGCGCTGGCCGAGGGCCGTGACTGTCGGCTCGACAACGACTTCGCCCTGCATCTGACCGAGGTGACGCTGGCGATGCAATATGCCGGCGACGACACCGGGCCGCAGGACATGGTGACCCGCTGCCGCAAACCGGAGCCTGTGCCATGGGCGCGCTGACCCTGCTGATCACCGGCGCGGCCGGCTATGTCGGCCGCCACACCGTCGCTGCGGCGCGGGCGCGCGGCCACGCGGTGATCGCGGTGGTGCGCGACGCGGCGACCGCGCCGAAAGGCTGGCGCGACGATGCCGGGATTACGGTGCTCGAAGGCGACCTGACCGATCTCGCCGCCCTGCCCGCCGCCTGCGCGCGGGCCGACGTGGTGCTGCACCTGGCGGCCTCGCTCTCGGGCGATGCCGCCCGACAGGCGCGGGACACCATACAGGCGACGCAGGCCCTGCTGGTCGCCCTGCCCGAGGGCGCCAAGCTGGTGCATCTGAGTTCCATGGCGGTCTATGACATGGCGACGGCCGAGACCGGCGAGATGATCGGCGAGAGCGTCCCGCTGCTCGACGCCGACGCCAAGGCCGACGCCTATGCCAGCCACAAGGCCGCGCAGGAGCAGCTGGTTGCGACCACCGCCGAAACGCAGGGCCACAGGCTCACCATCCTGCGCGCCGGAGCGGTCTTTGGCCCCGACCGGCTTTGGAATGCGCATCTGGGGTTTGCCGTAGGGCCGGTTCTGCTGCGGCTGGCCGGTCGGGGCGAGATCCCGCTCTGCCATATCTCGACCTGCACCGCGGCGCTGCTGGCCGCCGCCCTGCGACCCGCCACCGGACCGATCAACCTGCTCGACGAGGACCTGCCGGACCGCCGCCGCTACCTCGGCTGCCTTGCCGGCAAGCCGCCGCTGGTTCTGCCGCTCAACTGGCGCTGGCTGATGCCGCTGGCACGGCTGGCCACCGCGGTGGCGCCACGCCAACGCCTGCCGGGCCTGCTGCGCCCCGAGGTGCTGCGCGCGCGCTTCCTGCCGGTCAGCTATGACAACAGCCGCATGCGCGAGGTGCTGGGCCTGCGACAGGCGCAGAGCTTCGAGGCGCTGATGCACGAGGCCCAGGCATGACGCTGCTCTATCTCACCGGCGAATACCCCCGCGCCACCGACACCTTCATCCAGCGCGAAGTGGCGGCGTTGCGGGCGCAGGGGCTGACCGTATTGACCGCCTCGATCCGCCGCACCGAGCCAGAGCACCTGGTGGGCGAGGAACAGATCACCGAGGCGGCGCAGACCTTCCACGTGCTGGAGGCGGCGAAACACCCGCTGCGGCTGGCGCGCGCCAAGCTGCGGCTGTTGCGCCACCCGGAGCGGTTCTTCCGCGCCCTGCGGCTGGCCTGGCGGACGGCGCCGGGGGGGCTTCGCAATGGCCTCTGGCAGATGTTCTATTTCGCCGAGGCGATCCTGCTGGCCGATCACATGCAGCGCCACGGCGTGCGCCACCTGCACAACCATATCGCCAAGGCAAGCTGCACCGTCGCCATGCTGGCCTCGGAGCTGACCGGCATCCCCTACAGCTTCACCCTGCATGGCCCGGATATCTTCTTTGCCCCAGAGCACTGGCGGCTGGACGAAAAGATCGCCCGGGCGCGGTTTGTCGCCTGCATTTCCGAGTTCTGCCGGGCGCAGGCAATGATCTTTTCCGACCGCCCGGACTGGGACAAGCTGCATATCGTGCATTGCGGCATCGACCCGGCGCGCTATGCCCCATCCCCGCGCGGCGGCCCGCCGCATCTGACCTTTGTCGGCCGGCTGGCGGCGGTCAAGGGGGTGCCGGTGCTGCTCGAGGCGCTGAGCTTCCTGCGCGAAGAGCTGCCAGAGTTGCGCGTCACCCTGATCGGCGACGGGGCGGAGCGGGCGCGGCTGGAACAGGACGCCGCCGCTCTGGGGCTTGCCGAGGTGGTCGAGTTCGCCGGCTACCGCAGCCAGTCCGAGGTGGCGCAGGCACTGAAGGACACCGATGCGCTGGTGCTGCCGAGCTTTGCAGAAGGCGTGCCGGTGGTGCTGATGGAGGCGATGGCGGCCGGCCGGCCGGTGATCGCCACCTCCGTCGCCGGGGTGTCGGAGCTGGTGGAGCATGGCGAGAGCGGCTTTCTGGTGCCGCCGGGCGATGCGCTGAAACTGGCCGAGGCGATCCGCGCGGTACTGGCCGATCCCGACAGGCGCGCCACGATGGGCAAGGCCGGGCGCGCCCGGGTGGTTGCCGAGTTCGACATCGCCAAGGAGGCGGTCTGGCTCGGCCGGCTGTTCGAGGTCTATGCCGCCGGCGCCACCCATCCGGGCAAACGGCCATGAGCGCGGTCGACCTGATCCTGATCGGCCGCAACGAGGGCGCGCGGCTGGAGCGCTGCCTTGCCTCGGCGCGGGGACAGGCGCGGCGCATGGTCTATGTCGACAGCGGCTCGCGCGATGGCAGCGTCGCGGCGGCCGAGGCGGCCGGGGCCGAGGTGGTGCATCTCGACCTGACGCGGCCCTTCACCGCCGCCCGCGCCCGCCACGAAGGGTTTCTCCATCTCGAGGCCAGCGGTGGCGCGGCGGAGATCCTCCAGTTCATCGACGGCGATTGCGCCCTCGCGCCGGGCTGGATCGAGACCGCGCAAAAGGCGCTGCTGGCCGATCCGAGGCGTGGGCTGGTCACTGGCTGGCGGCGCGAAATCGCCCCCGAAGCCTCGGTCTACAACGCGCTGGCCGAGGTGGAATGGCACCGACCGGCGGGCAAGATCACGGCCTGCGGCGGCGACATGATGGTGCGTCGTGCGGCCTATCTCGACGCGGGCGGCTTTGACGGCCGGGTGATCGCCGCCGAGGATGACGAGCTCTGCTGCCGCCTGCGCAAGGCCGGCTGGACACTCTATCGCCTCCCCGAGGAGATGACCCGCCATGACGCCGCAATGACCCGGTTCCGCGAATGGTGGCAACGCGCGGTGCGCACCGGTCACGGTTTTGCGCAGGTCGGCCATCTGCACCCGGAGTATTTCCGCCGCGAGCGGATGCGCAGCTGGGTCTGGGGCCTCTTCGCGCCCGTGCTGGCGCTCTTCGGCCTGAGCGCCGCGCCCTGGCTCACCCTCTTGGTGCTGCTGGCCTATCTGGCGTCCTGGCTGCGCACGGCGCAGGGGCTGATGCGGCACGAAGGGCTGGCGCCTTCGGTGGCGCTGCATCACGCGGTCTTTCTGACGCTGTCGAAATTTCCCAACCTGATCGGCATGCTCCGGTTTCACCTGCGCAGGTGGACGGGCCGCGACATGCGGATCATCGAGTACAAGTGAGTGACATGGTTTTGAGAACAGGCATTATCGGCGCCGGCTATATCGCCGACTGGCATGCAGATGCGGTGAAACTGACCGGCGCGGCGCGGCTGGCGGCGGTCTGCGACCTCTCGGCCGAGGCCGCGGGCGCGCTGGCGGCAGCGCATGGTGCGCGGGTCTTCACCTCGGTCGAGGAGATGATCGCGGCGGATGTGGTCGACGCGGTGCACATCTGCACCCCGCCGCAGCTTCACCGGGCGCTGGCAGTGCAATGTCTCGAGGCCGGGCTGCATTGCCTGGTCGAGAAACCGGTGGCGTTGTCGGTGGACGAGATGGAGGCGATGGCGGCGGCCGCCGAAGCCTCCGGCAAGGTCCTCGGCGCCGGGCATAATTTCCTCGGTGTGCCAGGCTACGAGCGGTTGAAGGCGATGGTGCGTTCGGGCGCATTGGGCCGCGTGGCGCAGGCCGAGATAAACTGGCATTTTCCCCTGCCACCACTGCGCTCGGGGCCTTACGGGCTGTGGCTGTTGCGCGCGCCCGGCAACCTGTTGAAGGAGCTGGGCCCACATCTCTATGCCTTCGCGGTCGATCTTTTCGGCCCCGTGGAGGTGCTGCATCTTGAGGTTGGCAAGCCGGTCGAGCTGCCCGGCATGGGCACACGGCCGCAGGTCTGGCGGGTGATGGCGCGGGCCGGCGAGGTGGACCTGTCGTTCAATATCTCGCTGGTAGAGATCATGGATGACCGCTCGGTCACAATTCGCGGATCTTCCGCCATGGCACGTCTGGATTATGCCAATGACACCCTCGAGGTGAGCCGCGAGAACACTGCCGATATCGTCGCCAATCCCTTCCTGCGGCAGATGAGTCTCGCCGGTCAGGCGCTGCGCGAAGGCGTGGTGAACGGCAGCAAACAGCTGGTCTCGCTCAACCGCAAGCAGCCCTATGCGCTGTCGTTTCAGGGCGCGGTGCGCGCCTTTTATGACGCGGCTGGCACCGGCCGCCCGCTCGATGCGCGTTTTGGACCCGAGGCGGCGCTGCAGGTGACGCAAGCGATCGATGCAACGCTGGCGGCGCGGCTGCCGGCGCTTGCTGCACCGCAGCTCCCCGCCAAGACCCGCGATCCGCAACCCAAGGCGCTGGTCATCGGCGGCACCGGGTTCATCGGCCGACACCTGACCCGGGCGCTGGTGGCGCGCGGCACCGATGTCCGGGTGCTGTCGCGCGGGCGCTCCGGCCCGTTTGACGATCTGCCGGATCAGGTCGAGACCGTGGCGGTCTCGCTCAGGGATGCCGAGGGGCTGCGCGCGGCGATGGAGGGGATCGAGGTGGTCTACAACCTCGCCCGCGCGCTCGAGACCACATGGGAGGCGGCGTTAGAAAACGATGTCGGCGTTGCCCTCCGCGTGGCCGAGGCGGCGCAGGCCGCCGGCGTCTCGCGGCTGGTCTATACCGGCACCATCGCGTCCTATGACATGTCCGACCCGAGCCAGACGATCACCGAGGACACCGGCTTTGCCGACGACATGGCGGACCGCAACCTCTATGCCCGCTCCAAGGCGGAATGCGAGCGCCGGCTGATGCAGATGTACCGCGACACCGGCCTGCCGGTCACCATCGCCCGGCCTGGCATCGTCGTTGGCCCCGGCGGGCCGTTGCAGCATTGGGGGATCGGGCGCTGGCACGGCGCTGGCGCGGTGCGGATCTGGGGCAAGGGACGCAATATCCTGCCCTTCGTGCTGATCGATGACGTCTGCGACGGGCTGATCGCCATGGGAGACCACCCCGAGGCCGTAGGCCAGAGCTTTACCCTCGTGGGCGAGCCGATGCTGACCGCGCGCGACTACTTCGATGCCATCCACCAGACCACAGGCGCGCGGATCGCGGTCCGGCCGGGCAACCTGCAGCTGTTCTGGGCGGCGGATGCGGTGAAATACCGGCTGAAACGCCACGTGCTGGGGCGCAAGGGGGCGCTGCGCGCCTCGTTGCGCGACTGGAAAAGCCGGGCGCATCTCTCGCCGTTTGACAATGCCAAACCCAAGCGCATGCTGGGCTGGCAGCCGGAAAGCGACCGGTCCCGTTTCATCGACAGGGCAATCACCCGGGCCAACCTGTTCGGTTTCTGAGAAGGTCCAAGGAATATTCTTAATTCTGCCTGAATTCCGGTGTTTGCTGCCGGAGAATGACAAGGCGGGATAAACACGCCGTCTGGGCAAGAGCGATTGAGCATGGAAAAACGCTGGACACGGAAGAAGCGCGCCGCGCGCGAGGCCGGGGGGCAGGACCCGAAGCCGGCGCTGAGCGGCCGGCTCCCGCATGCGCCAGAGCCCGCGCGCCAGGAACGGCCGGAGCCCCGGCGCCAGCCACAACCGGACCCGAAGGCCGCGCCGCCGAAAGACACACCAACTGACCGCACGTCCCAGCCGGCACGGGCGGCGAAGCCCGAGGCGGCCGCGCCCGGACCGACCAAGGCAAAGCCGGCCACAGACTCCGCGCATACGGACAGCCCGGAGGCAGAGACCCCGGTCAAAAGGCGCCCGGCGACGCAGGTTCGCAAGGCTCCGGTCGCAGAGACCCCGAAGTCAGAGACCCCGGCCCCGAGGCCTCGGGTCGCCCGGGTCTCGGTCTCCCGCGTCCCGGTCTCGAAACCGCGCGCCCCCGATTCCGCCACGCCCGAGGCGCAGGTCCCGGCCGCGCCGATCAAGGACGCGTCCGCGAAGCCTGCGAGACAACAACCGGCCGCGACGGAAACGCAGGCGCCCACCAAACGCGAGACGCAGGCCCCGGTCGCGCCCGAGAAGCAAGCACCAGCGAAGCCCCAGACGCCACAACCGGCCGCGCCGGAGACGCAAACGCCCGCCGTGTCCGGGACGCAGCCGGCGGCCGTGCCTGCGCCGGCCAAGCCCCTGTCGCAACACCGAGCTGCGCGCGAGACGGAAGCGCCCGCCCAGCGCGCGTCGCAAACACCGGCCGCGCCCGAGGCAAAGACCCCCAAGCCGGCACAGGCCGCGCCGGAGCACGCCGAGCCCGCCGCCGCGGCGCAACCGGCCGAGACCGCGGCACCGCTCAAGACCGCCGATACGCGCGGCGGCGACGGCACCTGGGGCCGGCTGCCGACCTTTGCGATCGACGCGCCGAGACTGGAGCGCAATCGCATCATCACTGCCACCCGCGAGGATCCGGTGCATTCCGCCTTTGACGTGCTGCGCACCAAGCTGTTGCGGGCGCTGCGAGAAAACGGCTGGACCCGGGTGGCCATCACCTCGCCGACCGAGGGCTGTGGCAAGACCTTCATGGCCGCCAACCTCGCGGTCTCGCTGTCGCGGCAGGGCAATTGCCGGTCGCTGGTGCTTGACCTCGACATGCGTCACCCGACGTTGGCAAAGGTGCTCAACATCTCTGATCCGCCCGATCTGCCGGCGTTCCTGCGCGGCAACCTGTCGATGCAGGAGCTGCTGCGGCGGCCGGCCGACAACGCGTACAAGATCGGCGACCAGGTGGCCTTTGGCACCAATGCGCGGCCCGAACCCTATGCGGCCGAGCTGTTGCAGGACCCCGACACCGCCGTGGTGCTCGACGTGATGGAAGCAGCCCTCGCGCCTGACGTGATGCTCTTTGACATGCCGCCGGCGCTGGTCAACGATGACGTCCTGGCGGCGCGCCCCCTGTTCGACGGGATCATCCTGGTGGTCGGCGGCGGCATCACCAAGCCGCAGCAGATCCGCGATGTCGAGCGGCGCCTCGGCACCGAAACGCCCCTGCTCGGGGTGGTGCTCAACCGCTCCGAAGGCGAGGCGGCCGAGATTTACGGCTACTGATACCGCAGCTTATGTTCCGGCCGGGTCATGATGGTGTCGCGCGGCGCCGCGGCCGCGAAACGCCGCTGGTTGGGGGTGGTGCGCAACCGCTGCGAAGGCGACGCGGATTGCGGAGCGGGATACCGAGCTTCAGATCAAAACCGGGATGCCCGACGCCATGGCCCCGAAACGCCATTGCGCAGGGTCGTACGCCACCGCTCCCCATGCGAAGCGAAACGCAGCGTGTGATACCGCACTTCAGATCAGAACCAAGCGGGAGTGACGTCGCGCGACGCCTCGGCACCTAAGCGCCGTGGCTGGGGGTGCTGCCCGACCGCTCCGAAGGCGAAGCGGCCGAGATTTGCGGCGACTGACACCGCGCTTCAGGTCAGAGCCGGGCAGCCTGGCGATCGCCCGTCCTAAAAGGGTTGATCGTCGGCCAGCGGTCATTGATCAGCCGCAGGGCGGCCGGGATCAGCGCCAGAAGCCCGAGAACCCATCCCAGCACCATGAAGCTGCGCATTCGCCGTTCCCGCCGGGTCTTGATGACCGGGATCGACACCACAGTCTGGATGCCCAGAGCGCGCTCCAGCTGGGTCGAGTTGCGGATCGCCGGGTTCATGATCTCGAGGATCAGCGCCAGGCCGATCGCGAACACCACGCTGGCGACGCCGCCCATGATCGCGGTCTTCTTGCGGCTGCGCGACACCGGGTATTCCGGCACGAGGGCGGTTTCCAGCACCTCGAAGCGCTCGGTCTGCTTTTGCTGCTGCAGGGTGCGGTCGGTCTGGGCGGTGACCTTGCTGGCCGAGAACTGCGACAGCTGTTCGCGCAGCTGGGTCAGTTCGCGGTTGAGGACATTGAGCTCCTGCTCGACCGCCGGCGCGGCGTTCAGCGCCGCTTCGACCACGGCGATCCGGTCGCGCACCAGGCGGCGCTGCTCGGCAAGCTGGGCAATCTGCGATTCGAGCACGCCTTCGCGGGTGCGGCCGGGATTGGTCTGCAGCTGGATGATGTCGCGATCGATGTCGAGCTCGGTCTGGCGCAGGGTGTCGAGCCGCGTGCGCTGGCCGGTGACCACCGTCGGCAGGCTGTCGGCATTCTCCTGCTTGAACCGCGCCAGCCGCTCTTCGATGTCGAGGATCGCCGTGGTCAGCCGCCGCTCTTCGCCGGTAAAGAAGGCCAGCGCCTGCTCGGTCTGGCTTTCCTGCTGCGACCGGCCCTGGTCAACGATCCGCGCCAGAAGCTCGTTGGCAACATCGGCCGCCTGCTGCGGATCGGACATCGACACCCGGATCGTCAGCCCGGTGGGGCTGCCATTGGTCAGCCAGGGCTGGGTACTGTCCATCACCGGGATGATCGCGGTGGCATCGCGGAACAGCGAGACCTTGGTGCCGATCGATTCGTCTTCCTCGGCGTAGAGGTCGAAGTCCTCGATGATCTCGATCACGTTGTCGCGCGCCATCATCCGCTGTTCGATCAGCGTCAGCCGATGCGCCGCATCGGTGCGCCCGGTGCGGGTGTCGATGATGGTGGCATCCTCGATCTGCGCCACCGCGATGGCCTCATAGACCTTGGGCTGCCGCAGCGCGAAATAGACCGAGAGCGCACAGCCCAGCACCGTGATCAGCAGGATCAGGGGCAGCCGCCGGCGCAGCACGTTCTTCAGATCGGAAAACGATCCCAACTGGTTCATGTCAATGCTCCAACACGCGCCCCCGCGAGGGGGCATTTCACCTCACTGGATCGCCGCGCTGCGGTAATCCGACAGTCGGCGCCTCCGGTGACTTGCCCCGATGTTAACCTAGGGCACTTGCTTCAAATTCGCCAGCTTTTCGGCGTGAAAATCCGGAAACAATGCGTTTCCTGACGGAATTTTTCACAATTAATCCAACATATTGCGGCACCCGCCCCGGTTCCGCCAAGGCTCAGGGCACTGGCCTGCGCGCGCGCATCTCGCGGCGCCGCGCCATCGCCTCTTTCCGCGCTGCGGCACGCGGGTTGTCGGGCAGCACCTCGGCGATCCGAGGCTCGGCTCCGAGATTGGCGGGCGGATGCGGTGGCTGTGGCGCGGGTGGCAGCCGCTTGCGCGCAACGGAGGTGCGGGCCAGTTCGGCGATCCGTGCCGAGAGGCCGGCCAGTGTCGGGTAACCGAAGACATCGGCGATGCTCAGCCGTGTCGCGCCCAGTGCCTTTTTCAAGGCCCGATGCGCCTGCACCGCAAGCAGCGAATGCCCGCCGAGGTCGAAGAAATTGCCCTGCGCCGGGATCTCGCCCAGCCCCAGCACCTCCTGCCAGACCGCCGCGACCCGGCGCTGCACCGCTTCGACATCGCCGGGCTTTGCAGGCGCGGCCTGTTGCGGCGCGGGTTTCAGTGTCGTCACCGGGGCTGCGACGGTTACCGGCCTCCGTGCCGCCAGCGCTTGGCGGTCGACCTTGCGGTTGGGGGTCAGCGGGAACTCGGTCACCTGCACGATACGCGACGGCACCATGTAGTTCGGCAAGGCCTCGGCCAGCGCCAGCCGCAGGCTGCGCCAGCTCGCCGAGCCCTGATAGAAGGCGGTCAACGAGTGTTCCTCCTGCACCACCACCACGGCCTGCTGCACGTCCGGCAGGGTTTCGAGGCGGGCTTCGATTTCGCCCAGTTCGATGCGATAGCCGCGCAGCTTGACCTGTGTGTCGGCCCGGCCGAGGAAATCCAGCGTGCCATCGGCCCGCCAGCGCGCCAGGTCGCCGGTGTCATAGATCCGCCCCGCGCCAAAGGGGTTGGGACGGAAGCGCCCGGCCGTCAGGTCATCGCGCCCCCAATAGCCGCGGGTCACGCCCTGGCCGCCGATATGCAGCCCGCCGGTGACGCCCACCGGCGCGGGGTTGCCTTCTGAATCAAGCACATAGATCTGGGTATTGGCAATCGGCCGGCCGATGCCGCAGATCGCCTCGCCGCCGGCGGCCGGCCCGGTCGACGACCAGATCGTGGTCTCGGTCGGGCCGTACATGTTTTCGATCTTCGCGCCAGTCAGCCCGCGCAGCTCATCCACCAGGGCCCCCGCCAGAGGCTCGCCGCCGAGCATGATCTGCTCCACCGAGGCCAGCGCCTTGCGGGTCTCTGGCGAAAGCAGCAGCAACCGCATGGTCGAGGGGGTGCATTGCAGATGCGTCACCCCGTGGCGGGCGATCTGCGCCGCGATCGACTGGTCGCGCCCCACACCGGCATTGCAGCGCCGCAGCACCTCGGCCAGCGGGCGCAGCCCGGCCAGCACGGTGTCGACCGCGATGCCGTAGTCGATCAGGCAGGCCACTTCCGTGACGCCGATCTCCTTCAGGCTCTCGACCCGCGCCACCGCGTCCTCGACGGTGCCAAACAGGCCGGACTCGTCGAAATAGCGCTGGAAGGCAAACTCGAGGATCGCGTCCATCTCGTCTTCGCTCAGCCCGTCAAGCGACAGGTCAAACGCGTGTTTCGCCCCCTCGGGCCGCTTGAAGGCGGGAAAGGCCCAGGCATACTGCTTGATCAGCCCGGCGGCCGAACGCAGGTACTCCTTCATCGGTTCGCGGGCGACCTCGCGCGCCGCCTCGCGGGTTTCGGCCAGATAGCTGTGCAACATCAGCGTGACGGTGAAATCGGCGGGGTCATGGCCGGCCTCGCGCAGCGCGTCGTGATAGAGCGCGATCTTGGCCTGCACCTCGGCGACCGATTGGCCCAGCAGATGGGTCAGCACGTTGGCGCCGATCTTGCCGGCCTCCTGCCATGTGGCCGGATTGCCCGCCGTGGTCACCCAGACCGGCAGCGTTTTCGACACCGGCCGCGGCTGGGTCACCACCGCATGCATCGTTCCGTCGGCCTTAGGATACTCCACCGCCTCGCCGGCCCAGAGCCGGCGCAGTTCCTCGATCTGGCGCAGCATCGCGGGTTTGTTCTCGGGCGGGGTGTTTTCCGGGCGGAGCACGAAGTCATCGGGCTGCCAGCCAGAGGCGATGGCCATCCCGGCGCGGCCATTGGTGAGGTTGTCGATCACCGCCCATTCCTCGGCAATCCGCGCGGTATGGTGCAGCGGCGCGACGCAGCTGCCGGCGCGCACGGCGATGTTCTTCGTGACACCGGCAACCGCGGCCCCGGTGACCGAGGGGTTGGGATAGGGGCCGCCGAAGGCATGGAAGTGCCGCTCCGGCGTCCAGACCGCGCAAAAGCCGTTCTCGTCAGCGAATTTCGCGCCTTCGAGCAGCGAGCGGTACTTGTCGCGGCCGACGCCATCGTCGTTGCCCCAGTAATACAGGCTGAACTCCATGCCCTCGCCCGGCGCGGTGGTCTCGAGCTTCTGTTCCTCGCTGACCAGCACCAGCCGATAGCCGCGCGCCAGCGAGTAGAACAGTTCGAGCACCGAGATGTCGAAGCTGAGCGAGGTCAGCGCCAACCAGGCTCCGGGCGTGTCGCGGCCGATGCGCGCGTCCATGCCGGCGTAAAAATTCACTACGTTGCGGTGCTCGACCATCACTCCCTTGGGGCGTCCGGTGGAGCCGGAGGTATAGATCAGGTAAGCGAGGTCCTTTGGCCCGGCCAGCGGCGCGGGGTTGTCTGACGGCGCAGCGCCGAGCGCCGGGTCGTCGAGGCAGATCACCCGGGCCGCGCTCTTGGGCAGGCTGTCTGTCAGGGCGGTTTCGGTCAGCACCACCGGCGCGCCGCTGTCCTGCAGGTAGAGCGCCAGCCGGTCGGCGGGATAGGCCGGGTCCATCGGCACATAGGCGCCGCCGGCCTTGAGGATCGCCAGAGCGCCCACCACCAGATGCGCATTGCGCGCGGTGCAGAGCCCGACCAGCGTGCCGGGGCCGACACCGCTCTCGCGCAACAGATGCGCGGCGCGGTTGGCGCGGGCGTTGAGCGCGGCATAGCTCAGCTCTTCGCCAGCCGCGACCAGCGCCAGCGCTTGGGGCGTCCGGGCGACCTGTGCCTCGAAAGCGGTCTGCATGGTCAGGTCGCGGTCAAGCGCGGTCTCGGTCCGGTTCCAGCCGTGCAGCACAAGGTCGCGCTCGGCCTCGGGCATCAGCGGCAGGGCTTCCCCGGCAGAGCAGGCCTCGGCCATGGCAGACAGCCGGTCGACGAGGATCTGCGCCATCGCCGGGCTGATCCGGGCGCGATCGTAAAGCACCCGGCCCTCGGCGGTGACGGTGAGCGGCGCGGGCGACTGGCCGCCGGTGGCAAAGGCCACGTCAGGCAGGGTCAGCGCCTCGATCCCCGGTGTGCGCAGGGCGAGATCGGCGGCAACGGCGGGACGCGCCTGCACCGGCTCGATCACGTCGCCGTCGCGAAACGGCACCCAGCCAAGCGCATTGGCGCTGTCGGGCGCCAGACCGTCATGCACCAGAGCGATCCCGGCGCCGTCCTCGCCGCTGGCCGTGGCCGCCCAGCGCCGCACCAGGTCGGCCTTCTGCTGCAGGCTCAGCCCCTCGGGCCAGTCAAAGGAGAGCTCGGCCCGTCCGGTCTCGCCCTGCCCGCCGCCGGCAATCGCCGCGGGGAGTAAGCCGGCGAAGGCCTTGCGCCAGGCGGCATCGCCCGGCGCCAGCGCCTCAGCCAGATCGGTGAGCGCGCGGGCCTCTTCGTCGGTGACCAGCGCCAATCGGTCGCCGGGGGCGGCAAGCGTGGCGATCTCGGGCGCAGAGCCGTCCATCCGCCGCAGCCCGCCAAGGCGGACCGCGCCCTCGGCACAGGCGACGGTCAGGCTCTCCTCCACCGCAAGGACCTCACCGGGGGCACCTTCGACCGAGACAAGTTCGCAGGTTCCGACAGCGTAGGGCGTGCCGCCGATCATCAGCTTGGCGGTGGTCAGCGGGTTGAGATAGTCGCCATGGTCGAGCGCCCGGACCACGCGGGCCACGTCTTCCGCCGGGCGGTCGAAGCGCAAGAGGCCCATCGCCTCGGGGCGGGCATGCCGCCCGTGATACCTGCGCTGGCCCAGGTCCTGCGGCTTGCGTTCCGGGGTGCCGGCAAGCTGGTCCAAAAGCTCGGCAAAGCTCTCGACCCCGGCGGCATAGCATTTCAGGTTGAGGCTCAGGGCAGTCTCGTCGTCGGCAAGGTCGAGGTCGCGGGTGACCAGCAGATCGCCCTCGTCCACGCCGCCCTCGATCATGTGCCAGGCGATGCCATGGCGGCGCTCGCCGGCCAGCAGCGCCCAGACCGGGGCGTTCAGGCCGGCATGGCGCGGCAGCGGGCCGTCGTGAAAATTCACCGCGCCGCAGCGGGGCAGCGCCAGCACGTCAGCCGGCAGCAAATCGAGATTGGCGACCGAAAGCAGCCAGTCGCAGGCCGTACCGGCAAGACGTGCCGCCAGATCACCGCCCGGAGCCACCACCTGCAGGCCCTGCGCCTCGGCCCAGTCGCGCAAATCCGGCAGCCGGGTGACCAGCGCCGCGATGCCGTGGCCGCGTTCGAGCAACTGCTCGGCGCAGGCGCGGGTCAGGCTGTCGTTTCCGACGAGAAGGGCGGTGAATGCGGTCATGGCAGCCTCTTTGCGGAAGGGTGAGCGGCGCGCCGCGCCGGGCGCGACAGCAACGCGCGGACGTGATGCGCCAGCAGATCGCGCAGGAAGTGCGGCGGATCGAGGTCGGGCCTGCGGTGCACCGCCTTGCGCAGCCGCCAGATCAGCGCGCCGCCGGCATGGCTGAGCGTGGCCAGCAGGGCATAGCCCGCGCCGTGGTTCTTGGTGAAGTAGTGCAGCCGGCTGTCGAGCCAGTATTGCGGAACCCGGTCCCAGCGCTTCATCCCGGTCGAGACCGATCCGATGTGCATCACCTGGCTTTGCGGCAGGTAGTCGGTCTGCCAGCCGGCGCGGGCGGCGCGCCGGCAGAGGTCGGTTTCCTCGAAATAGAGAAAGAAGGTCTCGTCGAAGAGGCCGATCTGATCGAGCATCTCGCGGCGTAGCATCATCGAGGCGCCGGCCAGCCAGTCGACGGGTTGCGCCTGCTGCGGCAGATCGAGCGGCACCCGGGACCTGCGCAGCAGGCGAGAGATCGGGCCGAAGCGGCTGGCGCCTTCGAACTCGCCGGCGGCGGTGGGAAAGCGGAAGGCGGTGTATTCCTGCGCGCCGGCCTCGTTGCGGATCAGGCTGCCGGCGATGCCGGTCTTGGGGTGGGCGTCGAGCCAATTCGTGAGGACGTGGATCGCATCCGGCTCGGGAAAAGCGTCGGGGTTGAGGATATAGACATATTCCGGGGCCAGCCCGTCACTGCGCCCGGCGCGGATGCCGTGGTTGTTGCCGGCGCCAAAGCCGCCGTTACGGCCGGCGTCGACCACCCGCACATGCGGCCAGCCCGCCTCGGCCACCATGTCGCGCAGCGCCGCGAACGAGCCGTCGCCGCTGGCGTTGTCGACGATCACCAACTCGGCGTCGAGCCCCTCCATCGCGGTCACTGCCGCGCGGGCGGCCCGGGCGCACATCTCGGCGGTGCGGTAGTTCAACAGGATGCACAATAGGCGCGATTGGCTCATGGTCACTCCGCCGCTTTATCACTCGGGACATACACAGGGTTAGGCACTTCGGCGGCCTCGATCGCGGCGCGGATGCGGGCGGCAAGGACACGGACATTGGGCTCCAGCACCATGGAATCATGGGTGCCCGGCACCTCTTCGACGTTAAGCCCGGGCACCCAGCCGGTCCAGTCGTTGTCGGGCAGCACATAGGCGCGGTCGCCGTCCACCAGCCGGCCACCGGAAACCTGCCATTTGCCGCGCATCGGCGGGCGGAAGAGATGCAGGTTGCCGCACCAGCCGCGCATCGGATAGGCGGCCACGGCATCGTAGAAGGCGGCCTCGATGGCGGCGTTGTGGAACTGGTGCTCGGGGGTTTCCTCGATCTCGACAGCGCGCCGCTTGTCGAGCTCCCAGCGGATGCGGCGGGCGGCCCAACGCAGCGGATAAGCCAGCCCGCCGCGGCGCAGCTCCTGCCACTGGATCAGCGCGCGGTCCTTCAGCGTCAGGCTGCGGCGCACCGGCAGCGGCGTGTCGAGCATGACCACCAGCGCCACCTCCTCGCCCACCGCCTCGAGCTGGTGGGCCATCTCGTAGGCGGTGATGCCGCCGCCCGAAAAGCCGCCCAGCAGGTAGGGGCCCTGCGGCTGCACCTGCCGCAGTTCGGCGATATAGTCGCGGGCGGCCTCGCGGATGTCGCGGTGCGGCTGGTCGTCACCATAAAGACCACGCGCCTGCAGGCCATAGAACGGCCGGTCCGAACCGATCAGGTTGGCCAGATGGCGCAGGTTGAGCACATTGCCGAACATGCCGGCGACCAGGAAGAAGGGCGTGCGGTCACTGCCCTCGCCCTCGTGCATCGGCACCACATGGGTAAAGCGGCGCTGGTCCTCCTCGGTCCCTTGCGGGCCCTCTTCGGCGGCTTGCGGACCGACGCGCGCCGCGATCAGCGCGGCGCAGGCCCGGATGGTGGGCGCCTCGAACAGCACAGAGATCGGGAACTCGGCACGATAGGTCTTCTTGATCATCGCAAACAGCCGCACCGCGATCAGGCTGTGACCGCCGAGATCGAAGAAATTGTCCTCGGCGCCGATCTGGCCGACCCCGAGCAGCTCCTGCCAGAAGCCGGCAAGGGTGCGTTCGATATCGGTCTCCGGCGCGACGAAATCGGTGTCGAGATCGGGACGCTCGAACTGCTGGCCGCCAGTGGGTGTGGCGGCACTCTGGCCCGACTGGGCGATCAGCGCCGGCAGGTCGAGCGAGGAGACCACCAGCTGCGGCAGGTCGGTGGCGAGCGCGCGCAGGAAGGCCTCGGCGCCCTCGTTGGGGCGGATGCCCTGGCCCAGGTTGTGCTGCAGGCGCTCTTCGGCCGGCGAGAGGGGCTGGACCTCATCGGCGGCGTCAAACCGCAATTCGGCGGCAGTGGGTCGCGGCGCGGCGGCGAAACTGCCGGAATCGAGCCGCTTGATCGAGAAGCCTTCGATGGCGACGCAGACCCGGCCCTCGGTGTCGGTCAGGGTGATGTCAAACCGGGCCACCGGGTCGCTCGCGGCGGCCCTGTCGGCGATGCGCACCCAGCTTACCATATGGTCTGGCAGCGGGCCGAAAACCTGCACCTGCCCGTAGGACATCGGCACCCAGAGCGCCGCCGGATCATACCCCGCGATCAGCTCCATCGCCCAGCCGGTGGCGATATCCATCAGCGCCGGATGCAGCGGTGTCCGGTCATCACCGGCCTCGGGTGGCAAAACCAGGTCGGCGATGCCCTCGCCCCGGCCCAGCGCCGTGGCGCGCAGCACCCGCCAGCGCGGGCCGAAATCGAGGTGCATCTCCTGCGCCGACCGCAACGGGATCTCGCTGAACTGACCGCCCTCGCAGCGGCCGCGGATCGCCGCCAGGTCGAGCGGCGGCGGCATCGGCTGCGATTTCAGCGCCAGCTCGGCCTCGGCATGCAGCTGCCAGCCGGTGCGGCCCTGGTGGGTCACGGCACTGCGCACCTGCATCGCATAACCGGCGTCCGAACGGCGCAGGTGCAGGCGGATCTCGGTGTCGCTGTCGTCGGGGGTGTGCAGCGGCCGCAGGAAGGTCAGATCGCGGATCGCATAGGGGCCGGTCTCGCCCTGGGTTGCGAGCGCCTCCGCGGCCAGTTCGAGATAGCCGGTGCCGGGCAGCAGCGCCCGGCCGTCGCGGGTGCGGTGCTCATCCAGAGCCCAGCGCTCCGAGGGCCGCCAGCTGGCCTCGAACATCCGCGCGCCCGTGTCATCGAAAGTGGCGGTGTCGAGCAGCGGCTGGCCGGCGGGCGTGCGCGGCGGCGCCGGCAGATCGCCGGTGCGCTCGGCCACTGCCCGGGCGGCCATGCCGACCTCGGCCCAGATACCCCAGTTCAGTGCCAGCACCCGCGTCTTGCCGCCGTGGCAGGACTGCGCCACGGCATTGAGGTATTCGTTGGCGGCGACGTAATCGACCTGGCCGGCGGGGGCGGTGACGGTCGAGCTGGAGGAGAACAGCACCAGCCAGTCGAGCGCGCCGTCGGGGAAGAGCTGCGCCAGCACCTTGGCGCCGTGGATCTTGGGCGTCAGCACGTTCTCGATGCCGATCTGGGTCTTGGCCAGCAGCGGCGCATCATCGACCACACCGGCAGCATGGATCACGCCGTGGATCGCGCCGAAGCGCTCGGTTGCCTGCTCGGCCACGGCCTGCATCTGTTGCAGGTTGCTGACGTCGGCCTCGGCGATCAGAACCTCGGCCCCGTCAGCCTCGAGCGCCGCGACCGCCTCGATCCGGCGGGTGGTGGCATCCTGCGGGCCGTGGGCCCTGCAATGGCGGTCCCAGTCGGACCGCGGCGGCAGGGCGCTGCGCGAGACCAGCACGATGTGGCGCGCGCCCTCGGCCACCAGCCGGCGGGAGATGCTGAGACCGATGCCCCCGAAACCGCCGGTGATCAGATAGGTGCCGCCTTCGCGCACCGAAGGATCCGCACTGGCGGGCAGCGGCAAGGCGCGCGGCGCCCGGACAAAGCGTTTCGCGCCGCGCAGGGCGGCCTCGGAATTCAGCGGCGGGGCGAGCAGGTCTTCGAGCACCTGCAGCGCCAGCGGTTCGAGCCGGTCCTTGCGGGTCCGGCCTTCCGGCAGTTCCAGATCGAGCAGCGCGGTGGTGACGCCCGGCAGCTCATGCGGGATCACCCGCAGCGGGCCGGCGAGGGTCGATTTCTCGGGCCAGCGCAGCGCGTCCTGCCGGACGCGGGCGGCCCCATTGGTCAGCGCGGTGATGTGCAGCGGCTTGGGCAGGCTCTCCTCTTCCATCGCCTGAGCGAGGAACAGCAGCGAGTAGAAGCCCTGCTCCTGCACCCGGTGGAAATAGGACGAGCCCGGGCGGTGGCCCTCGTCGCGGGTGACCAGCCAGAAATGCGCCACCCGGCTCGGCACCACCCCATGCGCCATCAGGTCGCGGATCAGCAGGTCATAGCCCTCGCGGCCGCGCTCGGGCGCCAGCACGTAGGACCCCTCGCCCGCGCGGGCAAAGGCATCGCCGGGCCAGACCTCGATCACCGTGTGGTTGGCGGCGCGCAGCTTTTCGGCCACCCGGCGGGCCAGACCGGCGTCATCCATGAACATCAGCCAGGTCTCGGGCGTGGTCAGGTGCAGCTCGGTCTCGACATCCACCTCGCAGGCGGCCAGCCCCGGCACCCAGGCGATGCGGCTGGCCCAGGTCTCGATCTCGTCGGAGCGGGTCAGGAAGCTCTCGGGCTGGCTGTCGCGCGCCTCGCCCGGCTCGATGTAATAGGTCTGGTGCTGGAAGGCATAGCTTGGCAGCACCACGCGGTTGCGCCGCGCCTCGCCCCAGATCTGGTCCCAGTCGATCGCCACGCCCAGCGCCGAGAGCCGGCCGAGGGCGGCGAGGAAATGGGCATCATCGGCGACGGCGTCCTCGGGGTGACGCAGGCTGCCCAGCACCTGATTGGCGGGCAGATCGGGATGCAGGCGGGCCAGCGAGGCCAGCGCCTTGCCGGGGCCAACCTCGAGGAAGACGCGGTTCGGGGTCTGCGCCAGCGTGCCGATGCAGCGCGCGAACTGCACGGTGTTGCGCAGGTGGCCGACCCAGTAGTCGGGATCGGTGGCCTCGTCGGCGGTCAGCGGCTGGCCGCTGCGGTTCGAGATCACCGGGATGCGTGGCGGATGCAGCGTGATGCCCTTCAGGTAGGCACGGAACCTGCCGAGGATCGGCTCCAGCATGGCGGAATGGGCGGCGATGTCGATGGCGACGCGCTGACAGTCGATGCCGTCGGCTGTCAGCCGCACCTCCAGCGCATCCAGCGCTGCCTGCGGACCGGAGGCGACCGAGAGCTCCGGCGCATTGACCGAAGCGAGGTCGAGCCCCTCGCCGAGGTAGGGCGTCAGCGCCTCGGCCGAGAGCGACACCGAGAGCATGCCGCCGGCCGGCACCGTATCGAAGAGCTGGCCGCGCAGGTGGACGAGGCCGATGCAATCCTCGAAGGACATCACCCCGGCAAGACAGGCGGCGGCATTCTCGCCCATGGAATGGCCGACCAGCGCCGCGGGTTCGACGCCCCAGCTCTGCCAGAGCCTTGCGAGAGCGTATTCGACGATCAGGATCAGCGGCAGCTGCACCGAGGGCTGCTTGAGCCGCGCATCGGCCCGGTGCCGGTCCTCCTCGCGCGGGAGCCACAGGGCGCGGATGTCGTAATCGAGCTTCGGTTGCAGGATCTCGAGACCGCGGTCGATCCAGTCGGCAAAGACCGGCTCGGTCTCGTAGAGATCGCGCGCCATCCCGGCATATTGCGCCCCGCCGCCGGGAAACATGAAGACCACCTCGGGGCTGGCCTCCAGCGCGCTATGGGCAAAGACCCGACGCGGATCGAGCGTTTCCAGCAGGTCGGCGGCCTGATCGTGGCTTTCGGCCACCAGCACCCGGCGGTGCTCGAATTTCCGCCGGCCGGTTTCCAGCGTATAGGCGACATCGGCAAGGCTCTGCTCGGGATGGGCGCGCAGGTGGGCGGCGAGCTTGCGGGCGTTGGCCTCGACCGCCGCCTTGCTGCGGCCGGTGACGGTGAGGATGTGGAACGGCCAGTCGCTGGCCTCAGAGGCCGGGCGCTCCGGCGCTTCCTCGAGCACCACATGCGCATTGGTGCCGCCGACCCCCAGCGAATTGACCCCGGCGCGGCGAGGGCCGGTGCCCGCGGCCCAGGGGGTCAGCCGGTCATTGACGCGGAACGGCGAGCCCTCGAAATCGATCGCCGGGTTGGGTTTCTCATAGCCGAGGCTGGGCGGCATCTCGCGGTGGCTCAGCGCCAGCGAGGTCTTGATCAGGCTGGCGACGCCGGCGGCCGTGTCCAGGTGCCCGATGTTGGTCTTGACCGAGCCGATGCGGCAGAAGCCTTTCGCATCGGTGGTTTCCTCGAAAGCCTGGGTCAGCGCCGCGACTTCGATGGGATCGCCAAGATAGGTGCCGGTGCCGTGGCATTCGACGTAGTCGATGGTCTCGGCACTCACGCCCGCCATCGCCTGCGCCTCGGCAATTGCCGCTGCCTGCCCCTCGACCGAGGGCGCGAGGTAGCCGGCCTTGGCGGCGCCGTCGTTGTTGACTGCCGAACCCTTGATGACCGCCCAGACGGGATCGCCATCGCGCAACGCATCCGCCAGCCGGCGCAGCACCACCACGCCCACACCAGAGCCGAAGACCGTGCCCTGCGCCCGGTGATCGAAGGCATGGCATTGCCCGTCCGGCGAGAGGATCTCGTTTTCCTTGTAGAGATAGCCCCGGCCCTGCGGCAGCTCGATGGTGGCGCCGCCGGCCAGCGCCATGTCGCATTCGCCGTTGATCAGCGACTGCGCGGCGTAATGGGTGGCGACCAGCGAGGTGGAACAGGCGGTCTGCAGGTTCAGCGAGGGGCCCTTGAGGTCGAGCACATGGCTCAGCCTTGTGGCCATGAAATCCTTGTCATTGCCGGTATGGCGCAGCAGGAACATCCCGGTCTGGTCCACCAGATCGGGGTTGGAACAGACGTTGAAATAGAAATAGCTGCCCATGCCAGACCCGGCAAAGACCCCGACCGGGCCTTGGGCGGCCTCCGGCGGGCGGCCGGCGCTTTCCATCGCCTCCCAGGCGCATTCGAGGAACTGCCGGTGCTGCGGATCCATGATCGCGGCGTCCTTGGGCGAGAGGCCAAAGAACTCGGCATCGAAATCGGCGAATCCGTCGAGCGGCGCGGCATAGGGCACGTAGTTGCGATGGCGCATCAGCCCGGGGCTTTCGCCGGCCTCGCGCAGCGCCTCTTCGTCCAGCCGGACGATCGACGAGCGGCCCGCGCGCAGGTTCTCCCAGAACGCCGCGACAGAGGCAGCCCCCGGCAGGCGCGCGGCCATGCCGACGATGGCGATATCGGTCTCGCTGACCGTGGCGGTGTGATTCTCAGCAGACATCCGGCATTCCCGCAGTGACCCCGGGTAAATGGATACCGGAAGAACTTGGTGAAATTTGGGCGCAGGTCAGGCGGCGCACGGGTCTGCTCATGGCTGCGCCCCCGGCATGAGCTGCATGATCGCCTCGGCGTTGAGCGCCCAGGCGCCCAGCCCGATCGCCAGGCCGACGGCGGCAAAGACCAGGTCGTGCAGCGGATCCCAGGCCTGCATCTTGCGCGCCAGACGCACCACCACTGGATAGACCGCGATCATCGCCAGCCCCTGCCCCGCCAAGGCCCCGAGCAAGCCGCCGACCTGCAGCCCGACGATCAGCCCGGTCACCATCAGGCAGGCCCGGGTGGCCTGCAGCAGGAAGAAGCGGCGGCTGTCGCCGGCGGCCACCGCCGTCTGGTCATAGGTCAGCACCACCACCAGCGGGATCTGCGCAATCGCGATCACCACCGCCACCGGCCCGGCCAGCACGTAGCGTTCGTCATAGAGCAGCTCGACCAGCCAGACGCCCGAGGCGGCGAACACCGCCTGCAACGCCATCAGCGCGGTCGAGACCAGCACCCGCATCTTGCGCAGCTTGGCAAAATTCGCGGGGTCCGCGCCGGGCGGGGTCTCGCGGTAGATCGGGATCAGCACCTTGCGGGTGATCATCAGCCCCAGCATCATCGGAAAGGAGGCAAGGAAATAGCCGATGTTGTAGACCCCGAACTCGGCAATCGGCAGGTAGCGGCCGAGGATGATCTTGTCGCCTTGGTGGAACAGGAAACCCACCAGCGTCGACAGGAAGATCCATTTGCCAAAGCTGATCAGCTCGCGCGCCGCCGGCCGTTCCCAACGGAAATGGTTGCGCCGGCCGGGCAGAAAGACGCTGTTGAGCCAGAGCTGCACCGACATCGAGAAGATGCCCGAGATCACCAGCGCCCAGACCGAGCGCAGCCAGAAGGCCAGCCCCACCGCCACCAGCGTGCCGATCACCTGGGTCGCCACCTCGAGCAGGGTCACCCGGCCGAGCATCAGGTGGCGGTTGGCGGTCTCCATCTTGGTCGGGTTGAAGCCCTGCACGATCAGCGTCAGCCCCATCCCCGGCAAGAGCAGCAACAGCATCGGCTCGCCGTAGATCTGCGACGCCGGCCAGGCCAGCGCGCAGGCGGCCAGCCAAAGGCAGAAACCGCGCACCACCTGAATGGTCCAGGCGGTATCAAGGAAATCGGCATCATCGCCGCGCTTGCTCTGCTGGATCGCCGGGGCGACGCCGACGTCGGAAAACATCTGCAGCCCCTGCAGGAACACCATGGTCAGGGCCATCATCCCGAAGGCCTCGGGAAAGAGCACCCGGGTCAGGATCAGGTTCGAGGCCAGCCGGATCAGCTGGGCCGACCCGAAGCCGCCGAGGGTGAACAGCGCCGAGCGCAGGGCACGCGCGGTCAGCGAGCCGCCGCGGAACTTGCGGACCACCGCGATCATCGGCCGCGGCTCCAGCCGCTGTCGCCGCCCAGCCGGGTGGCCAGCGCCACCCCGGCATAGACCGCAAACCCCGCCGGATCGGCCAGCGCCATCCGCAGCTTGCGCGCACTGCTGACACGGGGCTTCTCGTCATTGGCCACCAGCGCCGGAAAGGCGTGGTGGATTTCCGTCACGCCGATGTTTTGCCGCCGCCGCACCCGCACCAGCGCCCGCCAGCCCTCGACCAGCGGCCAGCGATAGCGCCCGGGCACGGCATGTCGCTCGGCTGCGGTGAACTGCAGCCTGGCAAAGGTGTCGTCAGAGATGATGTCGGGCCAGTCGCCCCAGCGTGCGCGTCCGGCGGCATTGACCGCGAACAGCCCGCAGCCAGGCACGCCCTGGGCCACGAAGGGCACCTGGCGGTAGATCCTGGCATAGGCGCGGGAGACGGCGGTGCGCGGCCGGGTGATCTCGAGCCGGCCGCTGGCATAGGCGGGGGCCGGGGCGCTCAGATGCTCTGCCAATTGACCCAGGACCTCCGTATCGACCTCGACGTCAGCATCGAGATAGGCACGCACCGGCGCTTGAGCAATCGCGTCACCGGCATTGAGCGCCTTGATCTTGCTGCCTTCGGTGAGCTCGATCACGTCGAGCCGCCAACCGCGCGCCGCGAAATCCCCGGCACAGCCCCGCGCCAGCGCCGCGGTGGCGTCGCGGCAACCGTTGGCCACCACGATGACCTGCGCGCAGGCCGGCCCGGCCGAGGCCAGCACGGCAGCAAGACAGGACCGGATCCAGGGCGCCTCGTCATGGGCGGGGATCACCACGGCCAGTGCAAAAGGCGGCCTTTGCAGCACGTCGGGGCCTCATATTGGTTAATAGCAGCCTGCGGGACTATACATGCAACTGTGGCCAAACCATGATGCAGCGCGGAAGAAACTGCGGAATCCCCACATGCCCCAGCGGGAAAAACTCGGCTACCTCGTGCCCCAGTTCCCGGGGCAGACCCATATCTTCTTCTGGCGCGAGATCGCCGAAATCGAGGCGCTGGGCGTGACCCCGGTGCTGTTGTCCACCCGGCCGCCGCCCGACGGGCTGATCGTGCACGACTGGTCGCAGGCGGCGATGGCGCGCACCACCTACCTCGGGGCGGTCTCGCTGGCGCGCGCCGCCCGGGCGTTGCCGCGCCTGCCCTGGGGCGAGCTGCTGCGCGAGGCGCGGCGCGACGGGGCCGGGGTGCTCAAGGACGTGCTGGTCTGTGCCGCCGCCGGCGAGGCGCTGCGCGAACACTGTGCCCGCGAGGGGATCGCCCATGTCCACGTGCATTCCTGCGGCCGCGCCGCGCTGATCGCGGCCTTCGCGCAGCACCTCGGCGGGCCGGGCTATTCGCTCACCCTGCACGGCGCGCTCGAGGTCTATGGTCCGGGCCAGCGCTACAAGTGGCGCCACGCCCGCTTTGCCACCGTCATCACCCGGCAGCTGATCGCCGAGATGCGCGCCGAACAGCCAGACGACCTGCCGCCTCTGGTGCTGCGGCCGATGGGGGTCGACACCGGGTTCCTGCGCCGCGACGCGCCTTACGTGCCGGTGCAGCCCGGCGAACCGCTGCGGCTGTTCTCCTGCGGACGGCTCAATGTCGCCAAGGGGCATCAGGACCTGATCGAGGCGGTGCGGCAGCTGCGTGCGGCCGGCCATGATGTGACGCTCGAAATCGCCGGCCAGGACGATGACGGCGGCAGCGGCTTTCGGCTGGTGCTGGAGCAGCTGATCCGCCAGTACGGGCTGCAGGCGCATGTCCGGCTGCTCGGCGCAGTGGATGCGGCGACGGTCAGGGACAGGCTGCTGCAGGCGCATGTGTTCGCGCTGGCCAGCTGGTACGAGGGGCTGGGGGTGGCCTACATGGAGGCAATCGCCTGCGGCGTGCCTACCATCGGCACCGCCACCGGCGGCGTGGCCGAGCTGATCGACGACGGGGTCGAGGGGCTCCTCGTGCCACCGAAGGAACCGGAGGTGCTGGCCGCCACCATTCTGCGGATCGCCGAGGACCCCGACCTGGCGCGCCATCTGAGCGGCGCCGGCCGGGCGCGGATCGAACGCGACTTCACCGCGAAGCTCGGCGCCGAGACGCTGGTCGAGGAGATGCGCAGGGCGCTGTCGCGCGATCCGCGAAGGCGCGCCAGCAGGCCCCCCGTGCCCCGGACCTGATCCGGGGCCTCTCCGCCGGCCACGAGGTCCCGGCGCGGGGGCCGGGACGCGGTTGCGCTGGTCCTGCACGGTCGCGTGGGTCTTTCGCTGTCAAAGGCCGCGCGCTTGAGCTGATCGAGACCGACGCGCAACCCCGGCCCGCCGGTGCCCCAGATCCGCGAAGGCGCGACAGCAGGCCCCCCGCGCCCCGGACCTGATCCGGGGCCTCTCCGCCGGCCACGGGGTCCCGGCGCGGGGGCCGGAGCGCGGATCGCGTCAATCCTGCAGGATGGCGTTGGTCCATTCGGTGTCGAAAGCCGCGCGCTTGAGCTGGTCGAGATAGACCAGCAGCCCCGGCCCGAGGTTGATCCGGCTGAGTGCCATCTCGCTGTTGCTCAGCCAGCGGTCGACCGAGAGCGACGGGTCGTCGCCGAAGGCCTGGGCGAGGATGTGATCGAGGAAATCGCCGGCCAGCGCCGGTTCGGTCGCGGTCTCGGGGATGACCGCGGTGCGCAGCATGATGGTGGTGAAATCCGACGGCAGGATGATGCTGATGCCGGCGTCCTGACGCTGCAGCGCATAGCTGCCGAGCACGTTGTAGGCCACCAGCAACTCGCCCTCGGCCACCGCATCGATCATCTCGGACGAACAGCAGTAGAGCCGCGCGCCGAGCCCGCCCATCACCTCGGTCAGCCGCCAGTAGGTCTCTGACACCCGGCTTTCCTGGGTGGCAAAGAGATAGCCCAGCCCCGAGGCGCGCACGTCGTAGGTGCCGACCTTGCCGCGAAACCGCTCGGGATTGCGCCGCAGCACGTCGATCAGATCCTGGCGGCTGCGCGGGATGCCGGTGTCGGCAAAGGCCGCGTCGGAGACCACGATCGCCGCCGGCTCCTGGCTGAAGGCAAAGACCATGTCGTTCCAGCTGGCCCAGGCCGGCAGGTCGCGGGTCACTTCCGAGCTGTGGCGCCTGACGAAACCGTCATTGGCCAGCTTGGTCTGCAGGTCCATGGCGCTCGAGATCACCAGGTCGAAGGGCGCGCGCGCCGCCGAGGCCACCTTCATCACCTCGGTTGAACTGGCGACCACGTAGTCGATCGCCAGATCGGGGGTGAGCGACAGGTAGCTTTCGATCCGCGGCGCAAAGATCGCGATGTCGGTGGTCGAGAGGATGCGCAGCTGCCGCGCGGCCTCCGGCGGGCCGAACAGCCGGCGGTCCTCGATCTCGAGCGCCGCGAGGGCCTGGGCCGCGAGGCTCAGGACGAGGGAAAGAACAAGCAGGCGCATGCGCCACCTCCCGGGGTGTTGTCGAGGATCAGCCGGCCGCCATGGGCCGTCACCACGTCCTGAACGATGGTCAGCCCCAGCCCGGAGCCGACCACCCCGGCGGCATTGCTGCCGCGGGTGAACCGCTCGGTCAGGACGTCGCTGGCGCCCGGCGGGGCGTGGTTGTCTCCGGACTGGACGTTGCTGGCGCTGGACTGGGCGGTATCGCCGCGGGGTGGAAAGCCGGGGCCGCCGTCTGCCACCGTCAGGCGAATGCCGTCCGAGGCCTGGCGCAGAGAGATCTCGATCCGGGTCTCGGCCGGGCTGTACTTGATGGCATTGTCGAGCAGGTTGCGCACCGCGCTCTGCAGCAGGATGGCATCGCCGAGGATCGTCGCCGGTTCCGAGCGTCCGACCGCGAGCCGCATACCGGCGATCTCGGCCACCGGACGAATGCGTTCGACCGCGTCGATCATCAGCGCCTGCAGATCCACCCGGTCGCGCGGCAGGCTGTCGAGCCGGAACGAGACCATGGCGTGATCGAGCAGCTGCCCGGCGGTGCGCGAGCTCTCGTCGATTGCCTCGATCATCTCGGTCATCGCCTTGCGGTTCTCGGGCTTGTGGATGTGGCGCTGGATGATCTCGGCCTTGGTGCGCACCACCGCCAGCGGCGTGCGCACCCGGTGGGCGGCCTCGGCGATGAAATCCTCTGACCTGTTGAGCGAGGCCTCGAGCCGCGCCATGAAGCCGTTGAGTGAGGTCACCAGCCGCGCCATCTCCTGCGGGACCGGGGCGTTGACCGGCCGCAGGTCGGTCGGCCCGCGGCGCGAGACCGAGGCGGTCAGCCGGTCGAGCGGCTGGATCGTGGCGCGGGCGATCAGCAGCGCCAGCACCACGGTCAGCGCGAAAAAGCCGGCGCCCACGGCCAGCGACAGCCGAGAGGTCCAGGCCAGGGTCTGGCGCTGGCCCGAAAGCGTCTGCGCCACGCTGACCTCGAGCACGTTGCGGCCCAGATCGGTGGCAAACGGCCGGGTGACGGCAGCGATCCGCACTGCCTCGCCCAGAAACTCGGCCGAGAGCTGCGCCGATCCCCGCGCCGCGCCGCGCGGCGGGCGCGGCAGATCGGCATAGCCTGTCACCAGCTCGTCGCCCAGCCGGACGGCATAGAACACCCGTTCGTCGGTGATGCTGTCGAGCATCGACAGCGCCGCGTAGGGCAGGTCGACCATCACCGAGCCGTCGACGATGCGGGCGCTGTCGATCACCGACAGGGCCGAGGCGGTGAGGATGTTGTCCTGGCTCTGCTGTGCCACCTGACGGGCCACCGATTGCACCAGGAAATAGACCAGCACCGCCAGCAGCACCGAGGCGCAGAGCTGCAGCAGCAGCAGCCGGCGGCGGATCGAGCCCTGAACCACCGGCGCGGTCATGTCTGTTCCAGCTTGTAGCCCAGCCCGCGCACGGTGGTGATGGTCACGTCAGAGCCGGCCAGGTGCTTGCGCAGCCGCGCCACATAGACCTCGATGGCGTTCTCCGAGACGTCCTCGTCGTAGGAAAACAGCCGGTCGACCAGCGCCGGCTTGGAAAAGATCATCCCCGGCGCGTTGATCAGCACCTCGAACAGCCGCAGCTCGCGAGTGCGCAGCTGGATGTCCTCGGACCCCGCGTGCAGCACGCCCGAGGCCGCGTCGAATCGAATCGCCCCGAGGCTCAGCACGCTGCTGGCACTGCTGCCGCGGCGCCGCAGCACCGCCCGGCAGCGCGCCTCAAGCTCGGCGAAATCGATCGGCTTGACCATGTAATCGTCGGCTCCGAGATCGAGCAGGCTGATCCGGTCCGACACCTCAGAGCGCGCCGTCAGCACGATGGTGGGGGTGCGGTTCTCGGTCAGCCTCAGGTGGGTGAGAAAGCTGCTTCCGTCGCCATCCGGAAGCATAATATCCAGCAATATCATATCGTAAGAGGTGGTCGCCACGTAATCCCGCGCCGTCTCCAGATCGCCGGCGTGATCGACCACATGGCCGTCGAGACTGAGCCGGTCGACCACCGCGCCGGCCAACGGGACATTGTCCTCGATCAAAAGAAATCGCACCGGTGCGAGCCCTCCCTTGCCCTCCGTGTCAGCTTGGTGTCAGGTTTCCCCACCAAACCCTCTTCTCACATGACGCGGTTGCGCCGCGTCGTCAAACGGGAGGACTACCATATGACATTCGCACTGGGCCGCCGCGCCCTTCTGGCCGCAGCCGCGGCCCTCAGTTTGACCGGACCGGCCGTTGCCGGCGGCCACCAGATGCTCGACAGCATCCATTTCCTGATCCCCGGCGGCGCCGGCGGCGGCTGGGACGGTACCGCCCGCGGCACCGGTGAGGCCCTGACCAAATCCGGCCTCGTCGGCAATGCCTCCTACGAGAACATGTCGGGCGGCGGCGGCGGCAAGGCGATCGGCTACCTGATCGAGAACGCCGAGAGCAATTACGGCACCCTGATGGTCAACTCGACCCCGATCATCATCCGTTCGCTCACCGGCGTGTTTCCGCAGAACTTCCGCGACCTGACGCTGGTCGCCGGCACGATCGGCGATTACGCCGCGCTGGTGGTCAACGCCGACAGCGACATCGACAACATGGAAGACCTGCTGGCCGCCTATGACGCCGACCCCAACGCCACCGCCATCGGCGGCGGCTCGGTGCCCGGCGGTCTTGACCACCTGGTGGCGGCGATGGTGATGGAAGCGGCCGGCAAGGACCCGCTGCAGGTCAAGTACATCCCCTATGACGCCGGCGGCAAGGCGATGGCGGCGCTGCTCTCGGGCGAGATCGCGGCACTTTCCACCGGCTTCTCCGAAGCGGTGGCGCTGGCCGAGGCCGGCGAGGTCAAGATTATCGGCGTCACCTCCGACGAGCGGGTGCCGGCCTATGAGGACGCGCCCACCCTGAAGGAGCAGGGCATCGACACCAGCTTCGTCAACTGGCGCGGCTTCTTCGGCGCGCCGGGCCTGCCGGAAGAGCAGGTCACGGCCTATCAGGAGGCCATCGCCAAGATGTACGACACCCCCGAGTGGGAAGAGGTCCGGGCCCGCAACGGCTGGGTCAACATCCACAACTCGGGCGAGGATTTCCGCAGCTTCCTGGAAAAACAGGAACAGGTCATCGGCGACCTGATGAAAAAGCTCGGATTTCTCTGACCTGACGTGACCAACCGGAACGGCGGCTGACCAGGCAAGGCAGCCGCCGTTTCCACTTTCAAAGGGAGGGACCCCAAATGGCTCTGGATCGCTGGATCGCCTTCATCATCCTGTGCGTGGCGCTGGCCTATGCCTATGCCGCCTTCTTTACCATGGACCAGCTGTTGCCGCCGTTCATGCAGCGCAACCCGATCTGGCCCTCGACCTTTCCCAAGGTGTTGTCGGTGCTGGCCATCCTGGCCTCTCTGGTGATCCTGCTGGGGCTCGAGAAACCCGCCGGCGAGACCGCCGAACCGGACATCGATTACCGCCGCCTGACCGAATATCACCTGATCCCGGCGCTGGCGCTGCTGGCGCTGATGGTGGCCTATGCGCTGCTGCTGCGGCCGGCGGGCTTTTTGCTGTCGACGGTCGGGTTCCTGACCCTGGGCGCGGTGATCCTGGGCGAACGCAAGCTCTATATCCTGCTGCCCGTCGCGCTGACCGCCACCGGCATCGTCTGGTATCTGGTCGAACAGGTGCTGGGCATCTTCCTGCGGCCGCTGCCGATTTTCCTCTGAAAGGGGCTGAGACATGCTTGAAGGACTCCTGATCGGCCTGCAAACGGCCCTTTCGCTGCAAAACCTGCTGATGGTCATCGCCGGCTGCCTGATCGGCACCTTTATCGGCATGCTTCCCGGTCTCGGGCCGATGTCGATCATCGCCATCATGATCCCGATCGCGATCTCGATGGGCGATCCCTCGGCGGCGCTGATCCTGCTGGCCGGGGTCTACTACGGCGCCATCTTCGGCGGCTCGACCTCGTCGATCCTGCTCAACGCGCCGGGGGTGGCGGGCACCGTCGCCTCGAGCTTTGACGGCTACCCCATGGCGCGCCAGGGCAAGGCCGGCAAGGCGCTGACCATCGCCGCGATCTCGAGCTTTGCCGGCGGCACCATTGGCGCCATCCTGCTGATGGTCTTTGCCCCGGCGCTGTCGTCGGTGGCGCTGCTGTTCCACTCGGCCGAGTATTTCGCGCTGATGGTGGTGGGCCTCTCGGCGATCGCCGCCTTTGCCGGCACCGGACAGGTGGCCAAGGCGCTCCTGATGACCATCCTCGGCCTGATCATGGCCACGGTGGGCGAAGGCGCGCTGTTCAACATGCCGCGCTTTACCATGGGGATCATGGACCTGCAGTCGGGCTTCGGCTTCATTACCCTCGCCATGGCGATGTTCGCCCTGCCCGAGGCGCTGTTCCTGGTGCTCAAGAAGCGCGAGATGTCGGGCGACAGCGGCAAGATCGACAATCTGCGGATCAGCGGCGCCGAAGCGCGCCAGATCGCGCCGGTGATCGGCCGGCAGTCCCTGCAGGGCTTCTTCATCGGCGTCCTGCCCGGCGCCGGCGCCACCATCGCCAGCTTCCTCGGCTACGCGGTGGAACGCAACATCGCCACCAAGGAAGAGCAGGAAGAGTTCGGCAAGGGCTCGATCAAGGGGCTGGCGGCGCCGGAAACCGCCAACAACGCCGCCTGCACCGGTTCCTTCGTGCCGCTGCTGACGCTGGGCATCCCCGGCTCGGGCACCACGGCGATCCTGCTCGGCGCGCTGATCGCGCTCAACGTCACACCCGGGCCGCGGCTGATGATCGACGAGCCGCAGGTGTTCTGGGCGGTGATCATGTCGATGTTCATCGGCAATCTGGTGCTGCTGATCCTCAACCTGCCGCTGATCCCCTATATCGCCAAGGTGCTGTCGATCCCGCGCAACTACCTGATCCCCTTCATCCTGTTCTTCACCCTGATGGGGGCCTACATCGGCCAGAACAACGCCACCGAGCTGTTGATCCTGGTGGGCTTCGGGGTCTGCGCCACGGCGCTGAAGTTCGCCGACTACCCGCTGGCGCCGCTGCTGATCGGCTTCATCCTTGGCGGCATGATGGAGAACAACTTCGCCCGTTCGATGCAGCTCTACGACGGCATGGGCTTCATCCTCGACCGGCCGATGACGCTGGCGCTGCTGGTGATCGCGCTGCTGCTGGTTGTGGTGCCCAGCTACCGCGCCCGCCGCGCCCGCGCCCGCCAGGCCGGCGTCGCCGAGGGCGATTGAGAGACCGGCACGGAAAAGACGGGCACGGGCGGGAGACCGCCTGTGCCAGCCCAGCCATTGCAGGGCGCGCCAAGGCGGGCCGCGACGGTCAAACGGCCTTGGTCAGGGTGTTCGGGAAACTGGCTGGTGCCGGTGATAGGCATCCACGTGCTACATCTTGGGGCACCACGGGACAAGCCGAACCCTAATATCGCCCTAATTATATGGGGTTTGGTTCAAAACGGTACTTCACGGGACACCACGCCATACCATATATAGAGGGTGGCTAGAAAGGTGGATCCAAAATGTCCCGCCCCCTCAACAAGCTCAGCGCAGCGAAGCTCAAGACTATTGCCCCCGGCAAGCACTCCGACGGCGGAGGGCTCTGGTTCTTCAAGCGAGACGACGGTGGCGCGCAATGGTTCCTCCGGGTCACGGTTCACGGCAGGCGGCGGGAGATGGGTCTGGGGCGCTATCCCGACATGTCCCTCAAAGACGCCAGACGGGCGGCAGAGGGCTGGCGCGCGATGGCGCAAGGCGGCATCGATCCGATTAAGGAACGCCAGAAGCACCGGCGCGACGCGGCCCGGCAACTGAACTTGCTCAGGGATGTTGCGTATGACGCGTTCGAGAGCCGCAAGGCCGATCTGAAAGGCGACGGCAAGGCCGGGCGCTGGTTCTCTCCGCTCGAACTTCACGTCCTGCCAAAGCTGGGCAAGGTGCCGGTGGCCGAGATTGACCAGATCGATATCCGCGACACGCTCAAGCCGATCTGGCACGACAAGGCCGACACCGCGCGCAAGGCCATGAACCGGCTCGGTATCGTGATGCGTCACGCGGCGGCGCTGGGGCTGGACGTCGATTTGCAGGCGACGGACAAGGCCAAGGCGCTCTTGGGCCAACAACGTCACAAGGCCGAGCACATCGCCGCCCTGCCGTGGCAGGAGGTTCCGGCCTTCTACCAGAGCCTCAACGGCGGGACCGTCACCGAACTGGCGCTGCGCCTTCTCATCCTCACGGCGGTTCGGTCCTATCCGTTGCGCTACTTGCACCTAAACCAGATCGACGGAGACGTCTGGACCGTCCCGGCGGACCACATGAAAGGCCGGAAGGACAAGACCACGGATTTCCGCGTGCCCCTGTCGGCCGAGGCGCTGGGCGTGATTGAACAGGCCAAGCCCTTCGCCCGCGACGGCCTGCTGTTTCCGGGTGTGCGCAAAGGCGTGATTTCCGACATGACCATGAGCAGCTTCATGAATCGGCGCGGCATGGCAGAGCGCCCGCACGGCTTCCGGTCGAGCTTTCGCGACTGGTTGGCAGAGGCGACAAACGCGCCGCATGACGTGGCTGAGACGTGCTTGGGACACGTGTCCGGCGGCGCGGTGGAGCGGGCGTATCGGCGGACGGATTTATTGGAGCAACGGCGGGCTTTGACGGAGCGATGGGCCTGCATCATTATCAGGCCCGTGAACGATAGTATTTTGAAATTTGGGCTTCACAGTGCCTAAGACTGACCACTCATCCGAGAAAAACGAATCAGATTATCAACGGGCAGTTTTGGCAGCGCGGGAATGGCTGGACGAACTCCAAAGCATCGGCGTCACATCAGAGATATTGAGCAACTCTAGCTTCACACACTTTCTAACCTTAACCACTCCTGGTATAAGGCGGATTGCCAAAGAGGGTGGCCAGTTCGTCTACGAAATAGATGACCTAGCAGCAGCGAATTTGTGCGGAGCCGCTCAACGGCTTCCTGAGGCGTATGATGTACTCCGCGAGGTTTGCACGACAAACGTCTTTCACGGCGCTGTTTTACCGGCACATTGCAGGATGGCGGCCAGCCAGATTATTCGAGGCAGTTTTCCCAATGCCAAGCGCACAGGCCCGCCTATAGGTGGCAATTTCGTGATGCGGATGCTTGCATACAACGGCGCGAAATATTGCCGTGACGCTTTTCAGTTGACCTTAACACGCAATGAAGAGCGCAGTGACGGCCTGAGATTGAGCGCGTGTGATGCAGTGGTCGAAGCGGCGAAGTCCCAAGAAATCCACATCGAATACAAGAACCTTGCAGACTGGTGTCTTGCGAAAAAATTCCTTGGTTTTCGAGAACGTGCCGACGCAATAATGGGATATGCTCACGACCTGGAACTTGTGAGAGTAGGCGCACTGAAGCAGCCAAACTCTCCGTTCGGACCATTCCCGGCAATAGGCCACATGAGAACAAATCGAAAGTAGCTTAGTGATTCGGGGTGTAACAAGGAGCACCCCGAATGCGCTATCTCAACTTTCAAGACCTTCAATCCAAACTCGGCAACCGCAGCCGCTCCTCCGTCTATCGTGATATCGACGCCGGGCGGCTGCCCAAACCTATCAAATTCGGTGCGAGGCTCTATTGGGTTGAAGCCGATGTCGACGCCGCAATTGCGGCCAATGCGGGCTAAGACCCGTCCCACCCGCGCATGAGCGCTGGGCTATGGACGGGAATATATCTTGCTGGATACCCCCTTCATATACGCCCCGCGCCTTGCTCAAGCAAGGAGCCAGGACATGGCCAAACTCAAATCATGGGGCGACGCCCCCTTCCACATCACAAAGACCTGCGGCTTGGTCGAGGCCATCATTGTTGGCGGGCGCGACCGTTGGGCGCTCGAATGCCTGATGGCGGCAGGACCTGACGGCTGCACCCCGATAGACACTCCCGGCCCGCGTTGGTCCGGATATGTCTTCAACCTGCGCAAGCTGGGTATCGAGATTGAGACCGTCACCGAAAGCCACGACGGCCCGTTCTCCGGCACGCACGCGCGCTATGTGCTGCGCAGCACTGTCACCCGTGTCAGCAAAGGGAACGTGGCATGAGCGCCGCGCAGGACGCCTCAGAGCGGCGCGATTGTTGGGAACGCCGCCTGATCCAGAAACACGGCTTTCCGCCGTTCCTGGCCCGCGTCTACGCCGAACTGCGCAACGGGAAACCCGACTGATGGCCAAGAGTTACAAAAGCAAGAAAAAGGGGGCTGGGCGTTTCGTCCAGCTTTCCGAAAGCCTTATGCAGACCGAAGCTTGGGCGACGCTCAAGCCCGGTCCGATGGCGCTCTACGTGGCTCTCAAGCGCCGGTACAACGGACGCAACAACGGGCGGCTGATTCTCAGCTATCGCGACGCCGCCAAGTTGCTGAACGTGCATCGCAACACCATCACGGGCTATTTCAGCGCCTTGGAGGAACGCGGGCTGATCTGCATGACCCAAGGGGCATATCTCGGGCCGGACGGCATCGGGCAGTCGCCGCACTGGGCCCTGAGTGAACTTGCGACCTGTGACGGCAAGCCTGCAACGATGGCGTTTCGGACGTGGCGGAAAGCGCAAAAGCCTGTCACAGAAACCCGGCAAGCCTGTCACAATGGTTGTGACACTTCACCGTTAAAGGACACTGCGACGCCGGACCCCGTCCTGAAAATTGTGACGCGATAGGCGAAAAATCCTTTTGCGCCGATGCACGAAAATCAGGACATATGTAGATGTAGCCATGCAACTTCGGCTCGAAAGGGGCTCGACGTTTCTCAGTTCAGCCGTCGAACAAAGAAGGGTTATGGAACAGCCATGCGTGAGAAAGTTGAACGCTTTGCGGTGATTTTGATTGCCTGTATCTTGTCTGTGGTTCCATTTTCGATGGGGCCTCATATATTCAGCGCGTACATCTTTGGAGCAGTTATTTTCGCGGGCTGTCTGATCGCTTCTGCCTATTTAGGCGTGTGGGGTGAGGATAGGGAGCATCGGATCCGGACTCACTTGCGCGGACCTACTAACGCACTCCGAAAGGCGTTCGAGGTTGCACTAACCCTCTTTATATTCTCCCTTGGCGTCGCGAATGTTGCGTCGTTTCTTTCCGGCGTCATTATTTTGCTTCGGCAAGTTAAGCTGTGGCTAAAAGAGGGGTATTGGCAAGAGATGGATTTTCTGTGGCTTGCGTCTGACAGGGTTTGTTTGGCCCAGCATTCCAGTGACACTTGGATGGTCGCGAGAGACTATTGCAGGCCAGATAGTGTTTTCGTCACCGATTGGGTTGGGGCAAATGCGGTGGTTAACTGGATCTTGGACCTGCACTTGGCTTTTGCGTTCGCTCTTGCCTGTGTTGCCCTTTATGCATGGGCCGCTGAACTGCTTGATAACTAATACTCGAATTTCATAGGATTTGCCTAATGATTTCGACAGAATCGTGGGTGACATATGGGCGGTATCGGCAGCGGCAGACGCTGGCATTTCTCAGCAAAAGACACGACCGCGGGGTTTCGGTCCGTAGATGTGAGGCGCTGGGCCCGTGAAGGCTTCTTGCAGCCCGGCAACCGGTTCGGCTGGCAATGGACTGCAGACGGCGAGAAGGTCGGTTCGATCCGAGTGGCCATCGAGAATGCCAGCTTGCGCCTGATCTACAGGACGCGGAGCCACAGCGAAGACTGGCAAGACATGGACTACCCCGTGCGCCTTAGCCGAACGCCCTGCAACTTCGGCGGTGAGCGCGTTTGGTTCCATTGCCCTGGGCGCGGATGCGGACGACGCGTAGCCATCCTCTACGGAGGGAGCGTCTTCGCGTGTCGTCAGTGCCATGACCTTGCCTATCCAAGCCAACGGGAAGACCCGCTCAACCGCTCAATGCGACGGGTAGAGAAGCTGCAAGCGCGGCTGGATTGGGATGGCGGTGCATTCGATGGTTGGGGCATGAGGCCGAAAGGGATGCACCGGACGACATACGAGCGCCTTTTGTCGGAAATTAGGACCGAGAACCGCGCGGCATCTACCTACATGCTGCTTCGGTTTGGCGATGATGCGACCGTCGCGCAATTGGCGGAGATGCTTGCCGAGGCCGACTGATACCGCGTTGCGAAAGGTGGATTTTAGGGTGGATTGGCACCACAGTCAGCCGACTAAGGTCATGTAATCGCTAGACAAAACTAGAATTCATGGTGCCGGTGATAGGACTCGAACCTACGACCCCATCATTACGAATGACGTGCTCTACCAGCTGAGCTACACCGGCGCCGGTCAGGCAATTAGCACCGCGCCCCGCCCCATGCAAGCCGCGTTTCGACGCCAGCGCCCCCCAGAAGCACCCGGCGTCACCCGTGACACCGCGTCGCGGCGGCGATATTCCGGCGGTTACCGATAACAGGCTTTTGACCTTGGGTCACATCCGACATATGTAAGCCGCTCCCTGTACCCGGGCCGCCCGGCCCTGCCCCTTGGCAAAGGACCTCTCCGATGCTCGATCACCTCGACATGCGCAGCACGCTTGCCGAACATTATGATCTCGCGCCCTCGCTCGATCTGGCCGAGGACATGGCCGATCTCTTCGCGCCGATGAAACCCTCGATGACGCTGCCGGACTGGGCGATCTTCGCGCCCTATGTGGCGGCGATCAACCGGCTGAAGAAAGAGCGCAATGCGGTGATCCTGGCGCATAACTACATGACGCCAGAGATCTTTCACGGCATCGCCGACGTGGTCGGCGACAGCCTGGCGCTGGCGATCAAGGCCAAGGAGGTCGAGGCCGATGTCATCGTGCAATGCGGCGTGCACTTCATGGCCGAGACCTCGAAAATCCTGAACCCCGCCAAGACGGTGCTGATGCCCGACATGGAGGCCGGCTGCTCGCTGGCCGAATCGATCACCGCCGAGGGCATCGCCGAGATGCGCGCGAAATACCCCGGCGCGCCGGTGGTCAGCTATGTCAACACCACCGCCGAGGTGAAGGCGGCCTCCGACATCTGCTGTACCTCGGCCAACGCGCTGCAGATCGTCGAGGCGATGGAGAGCGACACGGTCATCATGACCCCCGACCAGTACCTGGCGCAGAACGTGGCGGCGCAGAGCTCGAAGAAGGTGGTCTATTGGCCCGGCTCCTGCATCGTGCACGAGCTCTATACCGCCGACGAGTTGAACGCCTATCGCGATGCCAACCCCGGCACCCGCATCGTCGCCCACCCCGAATGCAAGCCCGACGTGGTGCAGGCCGCCGATTTCACCGGCTCGACCACAGGGATGATCGACTGGGTCCGGCAGAACCGGCCGGAAAAGGTGATGCTGGTCACCGAATGCTCGATGGCCGCCAATGTGGCCGAAGAGCTGCCCGAGGTCGAGCTGACCAAACCCTGCAACGCCTGCCCCTACATGAAGAAGATCACCCTGGAAAAGGTGCTCTGGTCGCTGCACGCGATGCAGACCCCGGTCGAGGTCGACCCGGCGGTGGCGGAAAACGCCCGCATCGCGGTCGAGCGGATGATCGACCTGTCGCGCAAGCTGGGGCTCTGATCCGGGTGCAAGAGGTCGAGACCGGCCGCATCGTCATCATCGGCGCCGGGCTGGGGGCGCTCTACGCGGCGCTGAAGCTGGCGCCGCAGCCGGTGGTGATGATCTCGCCCGAGCCTCTGGGCCAAGGCGCGAGCTCGGCCTGGGCGCAGGGCGGCGTGGCGGCGGCGATGGACCCCGCCGACAGCGCCGAGGCCCATGCGGGCGACACGATGACCGCTGGCGCCGGCATCGTCGACGCAGCGGTGGCAGATCAGGTGGCGCGCGCGGCGCGGGCGCATATCCTCGATCTGACCGAGCTTGGCGCGCCCTTCGATCGCACCGCTGAGGGCGGCTATGTGCTGTCGCGCGAGGCGGCGCATTCCTTTGCCCGCGTCGTCAGGGTCAAGGGCGACCAGGCCGGGGCCGAGATCATGAAGGCGCTGGTGGCGCAGGTCCGCGCCACGCCCTCGGTTCAGGTGATCGAAGGCGTGATGGCCAGCGGGCTCGAGGTCGCCGACGGCCGGGTGACCGGCGTCACGCTGGGACGCGCCACGCCCGCAGGTTCGGCGCCGCTGCTGCTGCGCGGGGCGGCGGTGCTGCTCGCGGGGGGCGGCTCCGGCGGGCTCTATGCGCTGACCACCAATCCACGCCGCATCCGCGGCCAGGTGATCGGCATGGCGGCGCGCGCCGGGGCGGTGATCGCCGATCCGGAGTTCGTCCAGTTCCACCCCACCGCCATTGCCTCTGGCGAGGACCCGGCGCCGCTGGCCACCGAGGCGCTGCGCGGCGAGGGCGCGGTGCTGGTCAACCGCGACGGCGCGCGCTTCATGGCCGCGGCGCATGCCGACGCCGAGCTGGCGCCGCGCGATATCGTCGCCCGGGCGGTCTTTGCCGAAACCCAGGCGGGACGTACTCCGGCGCTCGATACCCGCGCGGCGCTGGGCGATCGCATCCTTTCGCTGTTTCCCGGCGTGGCCGAGGCCTGCCTGCGCGCCGGCATCGATCCGGCGCGCCAGCCGATCCCGGTGGCGGCGGCGGCGCATTATCACATGGGCGGTATCGCCACCGATGCCGAGGGCCGCGCCAGCCTCGGCAACCTCTGGGTCTGCGGCGAGGCGGCCTCGACCGGGCTGCATGGCGCCAACCGGCTGGCCTCGAACGGGCTGCTCGAGGCACTGGTCTATGCCCGCGCGTGCGCATTGAGCATGGCCGGCACTGCCACGCCAGAGCCTGCCCCCGAGGTTACGCTGGACTTCGCAGAGGGCGGGCAGGCGCCCGATGAGCGCGCCGTGGCACGGCTGCGCGCGGTGATGACCGCCGATGTCGGCGTGATCCGCACCGCCAGCGGGCTGCGCCGCGCCCTGACAGAGATCGCCCGGCTGGAGGCGTCCTGCGCCGCCAGCCCGACATTTTGCAACATGACCGCCACCGCGACGCTGATCGCCGCCGCCGCGCTCTTGCGCGAGGAAAGCCGGGGCGCGCATTTCCGCGAGGATTTCCCGCAGCCCGCGCCCGAGGCGCGGCGCAGCCGGATCACCCTCGCCGAGGCGCTGGCCCTCAGGGCCAAGGTGGCAGAAGAGGAACCCGCATGACCGCCCAGACCCAGATCCAGACCCCGTTTCAGACCCCAACCCAGACCTCCGTGCCTGATCTTGTGCTCGAGCCGATCTTGCGCATGGCGCTGGCCGAGGACCTTGGCAGTTTTGGCGATATCACCACCCGCACGGTGATCCCCGCCGGCACCCGCTATACCGCGCGGCTGACCGCGCGCGAGGCAGGCGTGGTCTCGGGTCTGCAGGTGGCGGCGCTGGCCTTTCGCCTCGTCGATCCGACGCTGGCGCCGGTGACGCGGGTGGCCGACGGCAGCCGCTGCGCGCCGGGTGACGTGCTGATGGAGATCGAGGGCGATGCGGCCTCGATCCTCACGGCCGAGCGGGTGGCGCTGAACTTCGCCGGTCGGCTCTCGGGCATCGCCAGCCTGACCGCGGCCTTCGTGGCCGAGACCCGCGGCACCGCGACCCGCGTCACCTGCACCCGCAAGACCACGCCGGGGCTGCGCATCGTCGAGAAGCTGGCGGTGCTGCACGGCGGCGGGTTCAACCACCGGTTCTCGCTGTCGGACGCGATCCTGATCAAGGACAACCACATTGCCGCCGCCGGCGGCGTGCGCCCGGTGCTCGAGGCCTGCAAGGCGCAGGCCAGCCACATGATGCGGGTCGAGATCGAGGTCGATACGCTGGCGCAGCTCGAAGAGGTGCTCTCGGTCGGCGGCGCCGACGTGGTGCTGCTCGACAATATGGACAGCACGACCCTGCGCGCGGCGGTGGCGCTGGTGGCGGGGCGGCTGGTGACCGAGGCCTCCGGCAACATGAAGCTGGAGCGGATCGCCGAGGTGGCGGCGACCGGGGTGGATTACATCTCATCCGGCGCGCTGACCCATTCGGCGCGGACACTGGACCTCGGGCTGGATTTCTGAACGGGCGCTGCTGGCGAAGAGGCCCCGGATCAGGTCCGGGGCGGGGTTTGCCTGTTTGGTGGGCATCCACGCGGGTGCCGGCGGCGGGGGTGGGGGGGGGGGGGGG
>NZ_JAXMOR010000017.1:0-105440 GCF_034669705.1 Marinovum sp. | reverse complement strand
GCCGCCCGGCGGGTCCTTACGCACACCGCCGGGCGGCCGGGAGGGTGGCTTTGACCGGCGGTCAGCCGTCGGCGGACCAATCCCGCAGGACGGTTTCTCCGGCGGCTTTCATCGCGGCGATATAGGCGTCGAGGATCGCCCCGCCCGGGGCCCCCATCGCCTCGACTTCACCCGACCATTCCTTGGCGATATCGGGCAAGCCCGCGGCCCAGGTGGCACGATCCTCTTCGCTGACCTCGACCACGGTCGCACCATCGGCCACCATGTCCTTGATCGATTGCTCGGCTTCCTGCATCGAGAAATTGGCCAGATCCGCGCGATAGACCTCGGCCGCCTCCTGCAGGGCGGTCTGGACCTCCTCGGGCAGGTCGCCCCAGACCGACTCGTTGATGCTCAGCGCCATCGAGTTCACGCCGCCGAAATCGACTTTGACATAGGTCGGTGCCGCCTCGTAGAGCTTGAACGCCTCGGCCGCGGTGGCCCAGACGATGACCCCGTCAAAGATCCCGGTGGCGACCCCGTTGTAGAAATCGGCCAGGGTCGACGACACACCGGTCGCACCGACGCTTTCGACATAGCGCAGGTTGGTGCCCGCCCCGCCCAGCTTCTTGCCTTGCAGGGACTCCGGGCCGGAATAGTCGCCGTCGAGCAGGATCTGGTAGTTGTCGACCGCGGCGAGCGTGGTCAGCATGACCTGTCCGCTGTCCTGCCAGGGGTGGTGCATTTCCGGGAACTGCTCCGCGAGGTCGTTGACGGTTCTGGTGATCAGGTCCAGATCGGTGGTCACGAAGGGCGTGGCATAGGCAATGTCATAGACCCGCAGGCGGTCGGGGTGGAACACGGTCTGGACCACGCCGATATCGGCCAGGCCGGACTCGATCGCATCGAGTTCGCCTTTCGGGCCGACGATGGCGCCGCCCCAGCCATAGACCCAGTCAATCTCGTAGGTGCCGGCCTCGGCCAGGCGTGCATTCACCTCGGGCACGAAGGTGTCCTCGAACTTCTGCACCCAAGCTGCGGTGGTCGGATAGCCCGACACGGTGGTGAGCCGGATGGTCTCGGCGGCCGACAGGGCCATCGTCGAGGCGCCGAGCATCAGCCCGGCCAGCAACAGGCTTCTCGATGAAGAAACGTGGTCCATGTTATCCTCCCATTTCTAACACGTTAGACAATTACAAATTATCGATTTATTATGGGAATGCAAGAATATTTCGCCAGCACCGGCGGATTGGACACAAAGGGAAAGCAAGATGCTGAGATTGTTCATGAAACAAAACCGCCGAACCCCCTGGATCAAGGCGCGAGGGGCGGTGCAGATGATTCGCCCCGAGCAGTCGGCCGGCGCGTTTCTGTGCCGCGGCGCGGTGGACTCCCCGGCATGTGCAGGTCTGCGATGAAGACGAAAGCGAATGTCATCGCCGATCTCGGCCTGCCGCTGATCTACCGGGTCGAGACCGATCAGGCACCGGTCTGCGCCGCGCCCGACATCTGCCTGGGAGCGGCCAACCGCACCGTCGTGACCTCGCTTGCGGGGTTCCAGAAGGAGGCCTTTGTCGCTTCGGCAGGCGGCGGCGCGACCTGGCGCATGGTCAGCGACGAGGGCAAGAACCTCAACGGCAATGACGCCGCGCCGCCGCCGTTGGGCTTTCTCGCGGTCGGCATGATCGCCTCCTACATGACCGAGATCACGGCCCTGGCCGAGATCCGCGGCGTCGAGATCCGCGACCTGAAGCTGAAGCTGGACAACTATTACTCGATGACCGGCTCGATGCCGCGCAAGACCATGGTGGGCGGCGCGCTGCCGGTGGAGCTGACGGTCGAGATCGACTGCAGCCTGCAAGGCTCCGCTCTCACCCAGTTCCTGATGGATGCGGTCACCGCCTCGCCGCTCAACGGCTTGCTGCGCGGCCAACTCGACAGCCTGTTCCGGCTGGCCCGCAACGGCAGCGAGATCGCCCCGGCCGACAAGGCCAGGCCGGATCTGGCGCTGTTGCCGGAGGTAATGTCCGACGACCCAGGCCTTGGCGTGGTGCCCTGTGGCGACGTGCTGCTTTCCCCGATCGGCCCCTCGCCCAGTGCGGCCTCGGTCGGCAGCAAGGCCAGCGGTGCCTATTCGGTCAAGGACGCCAAGGGCACCCTGATCCATGTCGGCACCAGCGCGGTCTACCGCGCCGATGGCGTCAAGGAGATCCGCCAGCAGCTTTACGCCCCCAATGGCACCGAATGGCGATTCCTGTCGGACGAGACCGCCGCGAACGGCGGCCAGGGCAAGGCGCCCGACGCCCAGGCCTATGTTGCCGCCGGCATCGGATTTTGTTTCATGACACAGTTCGGCATCCTGATCGACGTGCACAAGCTGGATGTGGCGCGCTATCAGATCCTGCAGGACATGCATTTCAGCCTCGGCGGCGCCTCGGGACGCACCGGCCGGGCCGGCGACGCGGCGGCGGTGGAAACCCATGTCCACCTGACCACCACCGAGGCCGACCCGGTGGCGCAGGAGCTGTTGTTTCTGGCCGAACAGAGCTGTTTCCTGCATGCGTTGTGCCGTCAGGAGCTCAAGGCCAAGCTGCACCTGAAGAGCGCGCTGGTCACATGATGCACGCCCCGGCCGCGCGACCTGTCTGTCGCGCGGCCGGGGCTTGTGCTTCCCCTCAAGACGCAGGACTGTGAACGACATGACCGAGCGCACAGTGAAAAAGACCAAGGAGCCGAGAGGCGTCCAGTCGATCGATATCGGCGGCCATATCCTCGAAGCCTTCGTCGCGGCCTCCGGTCCGATCAAGCTCAAGGATCTGTCCGATCTCACCGGCCTGGCCCCGGGCAAGCTGCATCCCTATCTGGTCAGTTTCTGCAACATGAAGCTGCTGGAACGCTCGGATCACGGCTGGTACACGCTGGGCCCCTTTGCCCTGCACCTCGGCCTCGCCCGGCTGCGCGGTCTCAACCCCTACAAGGAAACCTTGAAGCGGGTGCCGGAGCTTGCCGAGGAACTGGGGCTGATGGTCTCGCTCGCGGTCTGGGGCCCCTTTGGCCCGACCATCATCCACATCGAGGAGCGGCTTGACCCGATCCACTTCAACATCCGGGTCGGCGGCGTGTATTACCTCTCGATGACCGCCTCTGGGCATGTCTTCACGGCGTTCCTGCCGAAGGCGGTCAGTGCGGAGCTCGTAGAGAAGGAGTTCTCCGACACAGAGGGCGACCGGCGGCGCTATTTCCAGGTCGACCGCGGCTGGTTCGAGGCCACGATCGAGAAGACGAGGGCCCGCGGATACGGCATGACGCGGGACATGCCGACACCCGGCATCACCGCTTTTGCGGTGCCGATCTTCGATCATTCCGGCACGATCCGCCTTGCGGTTGCGGCCATCGGCCCGAATGAACTGACCGACGACGAAGGCCATGAACGGATCGTCGACTGCCTGACACGGTTCTCGCAGACACTGTCACAGGACCTCGGCCTTCCGAATGCCTGACGCGCCTCGGGTCGAGACGGCCGGTGCGCCGATTATGGCATGTCACAATGGCGGAGAAGGAATGGACCCTGGCGGGACGAGGCGGGCATCGACACCTGTGAAATGGCCCTGTGATGCAGCCATTTCAAACCGTCACAAGTTGAGGCCAGCAAGTCGGCAATACCTCGGCATTCGTCATGAGTGGGCGTTGCCCTCATCGACACAATACCGGTGGCCCGGCGAAACGGTGTGCCAGCGCCGCAGCGGCATCTCGGTGTCCAGGGGAAAGACCGGCGCACTGGTGCCAGGCCCGGACAAGTCGCGTCGGAACCTCAGGTCCGGGTGCGAGACCGGCACCGCGTCAAGCAAGCGCCGGGTATAGGGGTGGGCCGGGGCGGCGAGCAGGTCACTGGCCGGCCCCTCTTCCACGATCATGCCGCGGTACATCACCAAGATGCGGTCGGCGACCCGCTCTACCACGGCCATATCGTGCGAGATGAAAATCAGGGAAAGCCCCTGGTCGCGCTTCAGTTCGGCCAGAAGGTCGAGGATCTGCGCCTGAATGGCCACATCGAGCGCTGAAACGGGCTCATCCGCGATCAGAACCCTGGTCTGCATCGTCAGCGCCCGTGCGATACAGATCCTCTGCCGTTGACCGCCCGAGAACTGGTGCGGATATCGGTCGAGGCTGTCAGGCGGCAGCCCGACCCGTGCGATCAGTGCTGCAAGCCGTTCGTCGTCTGCGGCATGGGTTCGGTGCTTGCCCCGAATGCGAAGCGGCTCTGTCAGGATCCGGCGCACAGTCATGCGCGGGTCGAGGGCTGCGTAGGGGTCCTGAAAAACCATCTGGATGCTGTCTCGTGCCGCGCGGAGCGCATCGCCTTCGAGCCCCAGAAGGTTCTGATTGGCCAGAAAGGCCTGACCTTTTTGTACCGGCACCAGCCGCAAGAGCGATTTGGCCAGGGTGGACTTGCCGCAGCCGCTTTCGCCGATGACGGCGAGCGTCTCGCCCGGATAGAGATCGAAGGACACATCGCTGACCGCATGCAGGTTGGCCCTGTGCCGCCGCAAAAGGCCCGACCGCACGGGAAACCGGGTCGAGAGGTGGCGCACCCACATGACCGGCGGGCCCTTTGTATCGGTGCGCGCCGTGGTCTCGCGGTCGGCGGTTCGGAACTTCGGTGCCGCATCCAGCAGTTTGCGGGTATAGGCATGTTCCGGCGCGTCAAAGATGCGGCGCACCGGACCCTCCTCTACCACGCGTCCTGAGAGCATTACGGCAACGCGGTCCGCGACCTCGGCCACGACGCCCATGTCATGGGTGATGAACAGCACCGCCATGCCGGTCTGTTTCTGCAGGTTGCGGATAAGATGCAGGATCTCGGCCTGCACGGTCACGTCCAAAGCGGTGGTCGGTTCGTCCGCGATCAAGATGTCGGGCTCGCAGACCAGCGCCATGGCGATCATCACCCTCTGGCGCATTCCGCCGGACAACTCGTGCGGGTACTGGTCGAAGCGGCGCATCGGATCGGTGAGCCGGACCCGTTCGAGCATTTCGATGGCGCGCGCCTTGGCCGAAGCATCGGCATGCGGGCGGTGTTCGCGGATCGCTTCGGTCAACTGAGCGCCAATGGTAAGGACCGGGTTGAGCGACGTCATGGGGTCCTGGAAAATCATTGCGATTCGCGCGCCGCGCACCCGGCGCATCTCTCGCTCTGTCAGACGCGCGAGATCACGCGGTTCGGCCGTTCCTTGCGCGTGAAGCAGGATGCGACCGCCGGTGATATGGCCACCTTGGTGGTCGATCAGGCGCATCACCGCTTTCGTCGTGACCGACTTGCCCGACCCGCTTTCTCCCACCAGCGCGAGGATCTCTCCCCGCGCCAGGGTCAGCGACACCTCATGCACCACGGGTGTCCTGTCGGCCCCGAAGCAGACGGTCAGTTTCTTGATATCGAGAAGTCGGTTGTTCACGGGGGTCACAGCTGATCTCCGGTGTCAGGCGGCGGCCGGGCGGTCGGCCCAGACCCGGATTTCCAGGCGGGAGTCCCGGCGTGAGGCGGCCATTTCGACCACCGACAGGCCAGGGGCGTGGTCCGTCCCGACCCAATCGTTCCAGAGCGGTACGAAATCCGGCCAATGCTCGATCCCGGCCAGCCAGACCTGAGCGTAGATCAGGGCAGTCCGGTCCGTGCCCATCTGGGCAAGCAGTTCATCGATCACCCCGAAAATACCTTGGGTCTGTTCTGCAAAACTGCCGGACTTGTCCGGTGCTGTCAGGCAGACAGAGGCGATGTCGCCCGCCGCCGATCCCAGAAAGATCTTTGGCCCCCATTTGTCGATGCGCCCTGTCTTCTGGATGGTCATGCTGCGGCCTCGGTCTTGTAGGCGACGGCGACCACTTCGACCAAGAGGTCGGGCCGGTAAAGCTCACCAGAGACGCAGGTGCGTGCGGGCGGGTTGGTTTCGTCCACCCAGCCATTCCAGACCGCGTTCAGGGCGGAGAAATAGCGCATGTCTTTCAGCCAGATGGTGACGGTGAACAGGTCTTCCTGCGCCAGTCCGGCCTCTTCCAGCAGAGCCTCAAGCTGGGCCACCACATCCGCGGCCTGTTCCTTGATGTCGCCGTCGAGATTACGGGGCTGCAGTCCGATGAAGTGGGTCCATGCGCCGGTCTTGCAGACGAGCGACCGTTTGGCCCCGTCCATCGTATCGGGGTGGCTTCGGGTAAAAGTCGACATGGCTTGATCTCCGTTGGGTCAGTGTCAATGAGATTTCAGTTTGGGGTCGAACTGGTTGCGCAAGGCGTCGCCAAGCAGGTTCAGCCCCAAAACGGTGAGAAAGATCGCAAGGCCGGGAAAGAGCGCCATCCACCACGCGCTTGAGATATAGGCCCGGCTGTCGGACAGCATGCCGCCCCAGGTGGTGATGTGGGGTGGTACTCCGAGGCCGAGGAAACTGAGCGATGCCTCGGCGATGATTGCGTTGGCCATCGCAAAGCTGGTCATCACGATGATCGAAAGCGTCACGTTCGGCAGAATGTGGTGCAGGATGACGAACCAACTCGAGGCTCCGAGTGACCGAGCCGCGAGGATGAACTCGCGGTCCCTGAGGGCCATCGTCTCGGCACGGGTCACGCGGCAGTAGGGTATCCAGCGTTGCGCGGTCAGGGCGATCACGACAATCAGAAGCCCCTGTCCCACAAAGGCGACAATGGCGATTGCCAGCATCAGGGGCGGAAAGGACCAGAAGATTTCGGTCACCTTCTGTACCGCATCGTCGATCCGTCCGCCGAAATAGCCGCCGACCACGCCAAGGAAGACGCCGAGCAGGCTGGCGAAGACTGCCACCGCGACCGCGATGAGAAGGGAGACGCGGGATCCGTAGATGATCCGGCTGAGGATGTCGCGACCAAGGTGATCCGTGCCCAGAACGTGGGGGCCGACCCAGTCGGGGGGGCGCATGGCGCTCATCAGGTCCTGCGTGTTCGGCGCGTGCGGGGCCAGAAACGGGCTGAGGATGCTCATGATCAGCAGGAGCGCAACCATGCCAAGACCGAACAGTGCCTTGAACCCGGTCATCTGGCGATAGCTTTTGCGGAGTCGCGCCCAGCGTCCGGGGTGAGCCGCGGTAGAGGATTGCGTGTGCATCAAGAAAGCCACCTCAGTTGACCCGAATTCGGGGATCGATGATCGTGTAGAGAATGTCGATCAGCAGGTTCACGATGATGAACAGGCCTGTGTAGACCAGCACCAGACCGATGATCAGCGGAAAGTCACGCGAGGCGATGCCCTGGATCAGCAGGTTGCCGATGCCCGGCCATGCAAAGACCGTCTCGACGATCATGGCGCCGGACAGCAGGGCACCGAACTCGAGCCCGATGATCGTCACCACCCCGATCAGCGCGTTGCGGAATGCGTGCCGCCAGAGCACGCGGCTGCCACTCAGTCCCTTGGCCCGGGCGGTGACAACGTAATCTTCCTGCAGCGCCTCCTGCACCGAGGCGCGGGTCATCTGCGCGATGATGCCCATCATGTTCGTGCCCATGACGATGGACGGCAGTGCGAGGTATTTGAGCGCCGAGACGAAGGCGTCCCAGCGTCCCTGCAGGACGGAGTCGACCAGGTTGAAACCGGTGATCGTCGGAAGGTTCAAGCCCCAGGGTTCGCGTCCGCCCGAAGGCAGAAGGTGCCACTGGCCGGCAACCAGAAGGATCAGCAGGATGCCGAGCCAGAAATTGGGCATCGAGATACCCGCAAAACTGAACGCCGAGGCGATGCTGTCCCAGACCGTACCCGGGCGGGCCCCTGCGAGAACCCCGAGAGGAATACCTATCAGCACTGCCACGAGGGTCGAAGCGAGCGCCAGTTCGATGGTCGCGGGCAGCTTTTCCAGCACCAGTTCCAGCACCGGCACCTTGTACTTGAAGGACATCCCGAAATCGCCTGTGGCCGCATTGCCAAGGAAGCTGAGGAACTGGACAAGGGGTGGCCGGTCAAGTCCCCATGCCTCGCGGATTGCGGCCTTGTCCGCTTCGGAGGCCTCGTCAGACACCAGCATGTTCACCGCGTCTCCGGGGGCGAACTGCATCAGGGTGAACACCACGGCGGCCACCACGATCAGGACAGGGATCGCACCAAGTATGCGTTTGGAAAGGTACATCAGCATGTTGGGTCCTCGCGAGACCCGAGCCGCCACACGGGCGGCCCGGGCAGTTGGGGGCGGGCGATCACTCGACGAGGATTTCCCAGCCGTTGACCTGATCCGCCGGATGCGGGTTGAAGGTCACGCCGTTGGCGACGCCCCAAGCCATCTCGTGCTGCCACATGAATGCGGCAGGGGCCTCATCGACCAGCTTGACGACCGCCTCCTGCATCTTGGTCGAGCGGCCGGCGGGGTCGAACTCGGCGCGCTCAGCGGCCAATAGCGCATCCAGTTCGGCATTCGAGAAGCCCAGCCGCGGCGAGCCACCGGTCGCGAAATATTGGTGCAGGGCCCGCGACGGGTCGATCATCGAACCACGGCCCATATAGTAGAAGGGTACGTTGCCCTGCTGAACATTGGCCCAGAGCGTTGCCCATTCCGGTGTGTCCAGAGACACGCTGAACCCGGCGTCTTCCAGCATCGGCACCATCGCCTCGGCAATCTGACGATCTGCGGTGTAACGGCCGACCGGCGTGGAGAGAGTCACTTCGACGCCTTCGAGTCCAGCCGAAGCCAGAAGCGCGCGGGCGCGTTCGGGGTTGTAGTCGTAAGGGCTCTTGAACGCGGGGTTGTATCCCAACTGGCCTTCGCTGACCGGGCCGTTCAGCAGTTTGGCCTGACCCTGCAGGACCGCGGCAACGATGGCTTCGCGGTTGATCGCATGAGCGACCGCCTGCCGGGCTTCCTTTACATCCCATGGGTGCGTCTTGGGCGACATGCCGAGGAACATCATCTCGACAGAGTTGGTCGTCTCGAGTCTGGCGTTGGGCAGACTCTCGACCCGCGGACGAAGCTGCGGCGGAACCAGCTGCGCGATCTGCACTTCACTGTTGGCAAGCGCGGTGACCCGCTGCTCGGGTTCGGGCATGATGCGGAACATGATCTGCTGCGGGTTTTGCGCCCGGATCATCGGATGATCGTCATTCCGCTCGATGATCATGTGCTCGCCGATGCTGATGTCGGACAACATGTAGGGGCCTGCGCCGAACGGTGCCTCTCGGAACATGCCGTCGCCCAGCTCGTCAAACAGCGCCTTCGAGGTCACAGCGACCCCGGCAAGGTTGTCACGCAGGGTTGCGTCAGGGGTTGCGGTGGTGATGTGGACCGTGCGGTCGTCGATCGCTTCGACACTCTCCCAGCCCGCCACGAGGTACGATTTGCCAGAGCCGGGGTTGGTTCCGAGGTATTCGATCGAGTGAACGACATCCGCGGCCAGCACCGGTTCTCCGTTGTGGCGGGTCAGCCCCTCGGGCAACTTGATTTCCCAAGTCAGTTCATCGAGGGTCTCGACCGACTCGGCAAGGAAGGGAACGAATTCGCCGGCCTCCCAGTCGTAGCGTGTGATGCAGCCGTAAACCTGACACCAGACGCTGCCCAACAGGACCACCGGATCCGCGTATGGGTTGTAGCCCGAGATGGTCTCGGTGATCGCGACAGCGACCCTTTTGTCCGTGAACTCCTCGGCGGACGCGGCAGTGCTTGCCGCGGCGATCGCCGTAGTTGCAAGTATCATGTGCAGTTTACTGGTCATTTTGATCCAATCCATGGGGCCATGCCGTCGTAGCAGGGAGATTTCACTTTTGACCTTGCGCCCTTTGCGAGCAGCAGTCAGACGTAAGTGAACGCTTACTTACTCCAGATGGAATGCGTAACGGCTTAGGAGGAGGAAAATGAGACAGAAAACGCTGAAACCGCTCAATGGCGCCGCAGGTGGCCTCATAAATGATCAGGTTAAAAACGATGAGCCGGCGCATTCGCAGGAATCGAACCGAGGTGACGTCTACGGACCCGTCGCCCGGAGCCTGATCGTTTCGGCGACGGCCGACTTTGTGCGCCATGGGTACGAGGGCGCCAGCGTCTCGCGGATCGTCAAGGCGGCGGGATGCAATGTCCGGATGCTCTACCATTACTTTGGCAACAAGCACGGCCTGTACCGTGTCTGCCTCGAACAGGCTTATGAAGATTTGCGAAAGGCCGAAACCGAGGCGACCTTCTGGCAAATGCCTCCGGCCGAGGCCGTTGATGGGCTCGTTCGTTTCACCTTCGACTACATGTGCCGGAACCGGCAATTCCAGGCGCTGATGCGGATCGAGAACATGACCAATGCACAAGAGGTGCGCGACCTGACCAGCGTCAACAGCCGGGCCAAAACGCTTATCGAGGCGATCGGCGCCGTCCTTGATCGGGGCATGGAGGAGGGGTGCTTTGCCAGCCGACCGGATCCGGGGCTGCTCTATTTGTCAATTCTCGGTCTTTCGACGATCCATATCGCCAACCGCCACACGATGAGCGTTGTCCTCGGTCGGGACCTTGGCGATCCGGCCTTCCTCGACCTCCGCCGGGAGGAAGTCGTGGGCATCATCCGCGCCTCCCTCGCGAGCACAGCGCAATGACCCCCGGAGCGGTAACCACGCCGCACCCCTTGGCGACCGCCGCAGGACAACGGGTGCTGGACGCCGGTGGGACCGCGCCCGAGGCGATCATCGCTGCCGGGGCGGTACTCTCCGTTGTCGCGCCACATTTCTGCGGGCTCGGCGGCGACGCTGTCTGGCTTGTGGCGGATCGCATGGGAGATCGGCGCTGTTTCCTCGCCATCGGACAGGGCATCGACCGCCCCTTGCCGACCGCCCCGATCCCGACGCGTGGTGCCGGGGCCGTTCTGACCACGGCCGCAGTTGTGGACGGCTGGGCGCACGCACTGGACTATTCGGCCCGTGTGCTCGGTGGGACGGGAAAGTGGCAGGATCTGATTGCACCTGCCGCAACGATTGCCCGGCAAGGCCACCCGGTCTCGACCTCCCAGGCGTTCTGGACCGAGTTTCGGCTGCCCGAGATCGCCGATTGGCCGGGGTTTGAGGGATTGTTCGTCGCCGATGGCCAGCCGCTTCGCGCGGGCACGCATCTGCGCCAACCCGCGCTGGCCGAGACGTTGGATACGCTGGCCGAGCGTGGCGCGCGCGATTTCTACGAAGGGACGCTGGCAAGGCGCATCCTGCGCGGGTTGCACGATAATGGCATCCCCATCGCTGCGACAGACCTTGCGCAGACCCGCACAAGGGAAACCCTCCCCCTTTCCGCGCCCTACCGAAACCGGCTCCTTTTGGCACCACCGCCACCGACGCAGGGCATCACCCTTCTGCAAATCATGGGCATCCTCGGGCGGCTTGAGCTCGCCGGCCTGACGGCAGGCAGCGCCGCGCACCTGCACCTGTGCATCGAGGCGGTGAAACATGCCTTCAAGGACCGTCCCAGCATAGCCGATCCGAAATTTGCCGCCATCGACGTGGAGCGGATGCTCTGCGACGCAACCCTTGACGCAAAGGCTGCCAAGATCTTTCCGAACCGGGCGCTGCCCTGGCCCGAGCCGTGGCAACACGGCGACACTGCCTTCCTCGGTGCCATCGACTCCGCGGGCAATGCGGCGAGCGTGCTGCAAAGCACGTACTTCGACTGGGGGGCCGGCGTCGTCGCTGGCGACACCGGGATCGTGTGGCAAAACCGCGGGGCCGCGTTCAACTCGGCCCCGGCCCATGTGAACGCCTTCGCCCCCGGAAAGCTGCCTTTTTACACCCTGACGCCGGGTATCGCTCTGAACGGCGCCGGTCGTCCGGAATTTGTCTTCGGCACCCAAGGGGCCGATGGCCAGCCACAGACGCTCTCGGTGTTGCTGACCCACCTCATCGACTACCAGGCCGGTCCGGCCGAGGCGCTCGGTGCCCCACGCTTCCTGCTGGGCCGGACCTTTTCTGATCAGCGCGATTCCTTGAAGATCGAGGGCCACGCGGGCCCCGAGGTTATGGGCAGGTTGGCCCGGCTGGGTCACGAGGTTGCCGCCATCCCCGCATACAGCCCGCTTGCGGGACAGGCCGGGTTGGTCCTGCGGACGGCTGAGGGGGCGGATGGCCACCACGATCCAAGAGGGTAGTCACCAGGTCACCATGCGCTTGAACGGGATGGCAAACCATATTCTGTCCAAGCCAGCCCTCGGTAACCCTTCTGCCGGTCGGGACACGGGGCGGGTCTAAAGGCACAAGGAGCACCTCTCAACACCGACTGAGACGACCGCGGCCAGTCATGCCAAACCTCAAAATTGGACCTGTCATGGCTCTGCGGCGCTTCCACGCCTGTTCCGCCAGAGCGCGCGGGTACCGGATTCCTCAGGTCAGTGCGAAATCATCCAAGGTCGGGCCGCAGGAAAGCTTTTCGAGCCGTCCGGACGGTGCAGGGTGCGCGTGGGTTTCTTCTTGCCCGAGCAGCAACCGCACCCGGGTCCGTGGCTGCGGGTTGATTTCGGCTCGTGGGACGCGCGTTCATTGGTGGCGAATGCAGTGCGGCGGGTGGTGTCCATATTGGCAAGGATCGGCGCGCGCAGCAGCGCACGCCGGGCCGAGATGCCGCAGTTGGGGCAGTCGCAGGGCTGATCGAAGTTGGCCATGCTGGTCTGTTCGGTGAAGGGGCCGCAGGTCTCGCAGAGATAGTCGTAATAGGGCATGTGAGCCTCCTGGGTGGAAGGGGGCGGGTGCAGGGCCCCGCCCGTCAGAGGTTAGAGATCGGGGGCCAGCGGGATGTCGATCGAACCGTCGAAATGCGTGGTCGGGCCATCATTGCCGGGCATGATGTCGAAATCGAAGATCTCGTTCGGCAGCCAGAGCGTGGCGCAGGCGTTGGGAATGTCGACCACCCCCGAGATATGTCCCTGCACCGGCGCAGTGCCAAGGATCGCATAGGCCTGCGCCCCAGTGTACCCGAATTTCTTGAGGTATTCTATAGCGTTAAGGCAGGCCTGCCGATAGGCTACATGCACGTCGAGGTAATGCTGGCCGCCGTCCTCGTCGACCGAGATGCCTTCGAAGATCAGGTAGTCGTCGTACTTCGGCGTGATTGGCGAGGGTTTGAAGATCGGGTTGCGGATGCCGTATTTTTCCATGCCGCCCTTGACCACTTCGACCTGGATATGCAGCCAGCCGGCCATTTCGATGGCGCCGCAGAAAGTGATTTCGCCGTCGCCTTGGCTGAAGTGCAGGTCGCCCATCGAAAGGCCCGCGCCGTCGACATAAACCGGGAAATAACAGGTCGATCCGCGCGACAGATCCTTGATGTCGCAATTGCCGCCATGCTCACGCGGTGGCACGGTCCGCGCGCCCTCGGCTGCGGCCTTGTCACGCGCCTCGCCCTGCATCTGGCCCATATGTGCCGATTGCGTGTTGGGCAGTGCCGCCAGCGGCGGGGTGCGCGTGGGATCGGTGTCAAACAGCCCTTTCTCGCGGGTGTTCCACATATCGAGCATCTTGCGGTCCGGCAGACAGCCGATCAGGCCGGGGTGAATCAGACCGGCGTATTCCACCCCCGGCACATGCCGCGACGAGGTGAACATGCCGTGGAAATCCCAGATCGACTTCTGCGCCTCGGGGAAATGCTCGGTCAGAAACCCGCCGCCGTTCTGTTTGGAAAAGAAGCCGTTGAAGCCCCAGTTCATTTCTTCCTTGGCACCGATGTCGAGGATGTGAACCTTGAGAAGGTCACCCGGTTCCGCCCCTCTGACGCCAATCGGCCCCGAAAGGTAATGCACCTGCTCGAGTTCGACATCGCGGACGTCGGCGGCATCGTCATTGTTGGCGATCTGCCCGCCGGTCCAATCGTAGGTCTCGATCTTGAAATCGTCGCCCGGCTCGACCCAGACGGCGATGGGGATATCGGGGTGCCAGCGGTTGTGGATCTTGTCGTTGGTATGCGGGCTTTCCGAAAGATCGACGGAAATCAGCGTGTCTGCCATGGTAAAACTCCCTGTAATTGGTTCAGACGGAAAGAAATTTCGAGACCTTGGCCTCGTCGACGCTGGCGCGGGGGCTGTCCTGGACGAACTCGCCGTTCTCGATCACCACGACCCTGTCGGCGACATCGAGCGCAAAACTCAGCACCTGTTCCGAGACGATGATCGACAGGCCCTTTTCGTCGCGGATGCGGCGCAGGGTGCGGGCCATCTCGCGGATGATCGAGGGCTGGATGCCCTCGGTCGGCTCGTCGAGCAGCAGCACCTTGGGTTTCGAGGCCAGTGCGCGGGCGATGGCCAGTTGCTGTTGCTGCCCGCCGGAAAGATTGCCGCCGCGGCGGCCTTTCATCTCAAGCAGCACCGGAAACAGTTCGTAAATGTCCGACGGCACGCAGCGCTCGCCGGTCACGGTCAGGCCGGTCTCGACATTCTCCTGCACCGTCATCGACGAAAAGATCATCCGCCCCTGCGGCACATAGGCGATGCCACTGACGACCCGCTGGTGCGGTTTTTGCGCGGTCACATCTGTGCCGTTGATCGATATCGAGCCTTGGCGCGACGGCACGATCCCCATCAGCGATTTCATCAGCGTGGTCTTGCCCATGCCATTGCGGCCCATGATGGCCACGATCTCGCCGGGGGCGACATCAAGGGAGAGACCGTGGAGCACTTCGCTTTTGCCGTAAGACGCCCGGAGTTGGTTGATATTCAGCATGTTGACCTCTCAGTGTCCGAGATAGACTTCGACAACCCGAGGGTCATTCTGGACGTGTTCCATCGAGCCTTCGGACAGAACCTTGCCTTGGTGCAGCACGGTGACGCGGGTGGCGATGTCGGCGACAAAGCCCATGTCATGCTCGATCACGATGACCGAACGGTCTGCGATGATGCGGTTGAGCAGCTCGGCGGTCTTCTTGCGTTCGGCCACCGACATGCCGGCCACCGGCTCGTCGAGCATCAACAGTTCGGGGTCCTGGATCAGCAGCATGCCGATCTCGAGCCATTGCTTCTGGCCGTGGCTGAGAAAGGCCGCCTTCTGGGTCAAGTGCTCGGCCAGAAAGATCATCTCGGCGATCTCTTCGATCCGCGCCTTGACCTCGTCGTCGCGTTGGAAGAACAGCGCGCCAAAGACGCCGTGGCCCTTGGGAAAGCTCAGCTCGAGATTGGCAAAGACGGAAAGATCTTCATAAACCGAGGAGGTCTGGAATTTGCGGCCCACCCCGGCATGCACGATCTGATCTTCGCGCATTTTCAACAGGTCCGCGCCCTTGAAGGCAACATTGCCCGAGGTTGCCTTGGTCCGGCCGCAGATCAGGTCAAGTACGGTGGTCTTGCCCGCGCCATTGGGGCCGATGATGACACGGCATTCGTTGGGTTCGACGTAGAACGACAGGTCGTTGACCGCCTTGAACCCGTCGAAGGACACGGTCAGCCCTTCGACCATCAGCACGTATTTCGGGTTGGTCATGTCGAGCATCAGGGATCACTCCGCCGGGGTGGCATTGGGCAGCGGCTTGGTGCCGCGCCGGGTGAGTTTCAGAAGACGCGGCTCGATCTGTTCGGCCCAGACAGCGGCCAACCCGTTGGGAAAGGCCATGACCACAGCGATAAAGAGCGCACCAAGGCCGAGCAGCCAAAGTTCTGGGAAGCTTTCCGAGAACGAGGTCTTGGCCCAGTTCACCAAGAGCGTGCCCCAGACCGCGCCGAGGATCGACAACCGGCCCCCGACGGCGGCAAAGATCACCATTTCGATCGAAGGCACGATGCCGACGAAGGACGGCGACATGAACCCGACCTGAAGGGTGAACATTGCGCCGCCGATGGCGGCAAAGGCGGCCCCGAGGCAAAAGACGAAGATCTTGAAGTTGGCCACGTCATAGCCGGAAAAGCGCACCCGGTCCTCCTGATCGCGCATCGCGATCAGCAGCCGGCCGAGCTTGGACTTGCGAACGAACTGCGCCACCAGGAGCACGGCAAAAAGCAGCACGCCGTTGACGAAATAGAGCGCGGTCTTGGCCTCGTCGGTGCGGATGTCCCAGCCGTGAAGGGTACGCAGGTCAGTGATGCCGTTGACGCCGCCGGTAAAGCCCTGCTGGCCGATGATCAGGATCGTGAGGATCGCCGCGATGGCCTGGGTGATGATGGCGAAATAGACGCCCCCCACCCGGCGACGGAACATCGCCATGCCGATGATGTAGGAGAAGGCCACCGGCACTGCGATCACCGCAAAGATGGTGAAGGCGAAGGAGCTGAACGGCTCCCACCACCACGGCAGCGCCGAGAGCTGGTTCCAGTCCATGAAATCGGGAATGCCCGGGGTTGACTGGATGGCGGTATTCTCGGGGCTCGAGGCCTCGAGCTTGAGAAACATCGCCATGCAATACCCCCCGAGGCCGAAAAAGACGCCCTGGCCCAGCGACAGGATACCGCCAACGCCCCAGCAGAGCACGAGGCCCACCGCGACAAAGGCATAGGTCAGGTACTTGCCGAAGAGGTTGAGCCGAAACGGTTCAAGCAGCATCGGGAAGACCACGAAGATCACCGCGGCAAGCAGGGCAAAGCCGATCATGTCGCGGGGCGAAAGGAAGGCGTGGCTGTGGGTTTTCATTGGTCTATCCTCCGGGTCACTTGCGCAGCTTGAGCGAGAAAAGGCCCTGCGGTCGCAGCATCAGGATGCCGACCACGGTCAGCAGGGTGAGGACCTTGGCCATCGAGCCGGAGAGGAAGAACTCCATGATCGATTGCGCCTGAGAAATCGAAAAGGCCGAGGCGATGGTGCCCAAAAGGCTGCCTGCGCCGCCGAAGACCACCACCAGGAAGGTGTCGACGATGTATTGCTGGCCTGCTGTCGGCCCGGTCGAGCCGATCATGGTAAAGGCGCTGCCTGCCACACCCGCGACGCCGCAGCCAATGCCGAAGGTCATACGGTCGGTCAGCGCGGTGTTGATGCCGACCGCATCGGCCATCTGCCGATTGTTGTTGATCGCGCGCACCTGCTGGCCCCAGCGCGAACGGTACATCATGACATAAACGCCGGCCGAGATGCTCACTGCGAGGATCATCACGAAAATGCCGTTGATCGGCACTTCGATCATGTCGGTCAGCGGCAATGACCCCATCATCCAGTCAGGAATGGTCACGCCCACCTCGCGCGCACCAAAGACCGACCGATAGATCTGTTGCAGGATCAGGCTCAGACCCCAGGTGGCCAGCAGGGTATCAAGCGGGCGCTTGTAGAGGTGTCGGATCATCGCCCATTCGACAAACATCCCCAACGCCCCGGCAGCCATGAAGGCAAGGATCATCGCCACAAAGAAATAGCCGGAGAACAGCACTGGCATATGGTCGCCAAAGAGGTTGGACACCAGATAGGTGACGTAGGCCCCGAGGATCATGAATTCGCCGTGAGCCATGTTGATCACGCCCATCTGGCCAAAGATGATCGCGAGGCCGAGCGCCATCAGGACGAAGACCGAGAAGAGGATGAGACCGGCAAAGCCCTGCATCGCGAAGATCGCGCCGAGCTCGCTGGCCGTGTATTCGGAGAACATGGCTCACCTTTGCGAATGTGACTGAAAGGAATCTGTGGCGCGGACTGGCCCCGCGCCGATGGGGCGCGGGGCAGGGGCAGGGGCAGGGGGTCTGGCACCCCCCTGCGACGTCGGGGCTTACTGATAGCCTGGAGCCAGCCGCTTTGGATCGGGCTGCACATCTTGCCCTTCGCACTTCTGGCGCTGTCCGGGGCCGAGCTGACCAGCTGGACCAGCTATACCGGCGCTCGCGGCGCGGAAGGCCCGACGATGATGATGGTCGGGGCGGCCATGGGGGTGGTTCTGTCACTGATCGCGCAGATCGGCGAACAGGTGGACATCCTGCGGTTTCTGCCCGAGCCGCGCAACGCCCGCCAGCGACGGCGCTGGTGGGCGGCGCTTTTGGCAGCGGGGCCGGGCTGGACCGTGCTCGGCGTGACCAAGATGCTGGCGGGCTCGTTTCTGGTGACGCTGGCGGTCAACGCCTCGGTGCCGCTGCGCCAGGCCACCGATCCGACGCGGATGTATTACGCAGCCTATGAGGCGGTGATGCCCTCGGCGCTATTGGCATTGGTGCTGACCGGGGCTTTCGTGATCCTGTCACAGCTCAAGATCAACGTGACCAACGCCTATGCCGGTTCAATCGCCTGGTCGAACTTCTTTTCCCGACTGACCCATTCGCATCCCGGTCGGGTGGTCTGGCTGGTGTTCAACGTCGCAATTGCTCTGATGCTGATGGAACTGGGGGTGTTTCACGCGGTCGAGTCGATCCTCGGGCTTTATTCCCATGTCGCGCTGGCATGGATCGGCGCGCTGACCGCCGATTTGGTGATCAACAAGCCGTTGGGGCTAAGCCCGCGTGGCATCGAATTTCGCCGCGCGCATCTGTATGACATCAACCCGGTGGGCACCGGCGCGATGGGGGCGGCGGTGGCGCTATCGCTGATGGCCTATATCGGAGTGTTCGGCGCGCTGGCCGAGAGTTTCTCGGCGCTGATCGCGCTTTCGGTGGCGATGCTGATGGCCCCGTTGATTGCCTGGCAAACCGGCGGGCGCTATTACATTGCCCGCCCGGTGCCCGATCTCGGAACCCGGCCACCGGTGCACCCCGGTCAGACCACCGAATGCTGTGTCTGCGAATTCCGTTTTGATGCCGAAGACATGACCGACTGCCCGTTTTACGACGGGCCGATCTGTTCGCTGTGCTGCACCCTTGACGCCTCTTGCCGCGATGCTTGCAAGCCGCAGGCGCGCATGGGCCATGTCTTTACCGCCAGCATGAAACGCCGCCTGCCCGAGCGGCTCTACCGGGCGCTGGCGACGCGGGTGGCGCTGTTCGCGGTCGCGACCTTCGTGCCGGCCTCGGTGTTTGCGGCGCTGCTGGTGGTGATCCGCGCCAGTGCCGGCACCGGAACGCTCGATGCGGTGCTGGCGGTGATCTTCTGCTCGGTTCTGGTGGTGATCGGGGTGATCGTCTGGACCTTCATCCTCACCGCCGAAAGCCACCACAAGGCGCGCGACGAAGCCGACACCCAGACCCAGCGGCTCTTGCGCGAGGTGCGGGCGCATGAACGCACCGATGCGGCCCTTCAGGCTGCCAAGGAGAAGGCCGAGGCCGCCAACCTTGCCAAGACGCGTTATATGGCCGGGATCAGCCACGAGTTGCGGACGCCGCTGAACGCGATTTACGGCTATGCGCAGGTGCTTGAACGCGACGAGGGTTTGCCGCGCAATCACCGCGGCGCGGTCCAGGCAATCCGCCGCGGATCCGAGCATCTGGCCGGGCTGATCGAGAACCTGCTCGACATCTCCAAGATCGAGGCCGGGCGGCTTGAGATCCACCGCGACCGCATCAACCTGCCAGCCTTGCTGGGCCAGGTTTCGGCAATTTTCGAACGGCAGGCGCGCGAGAAGGGCCTTGATTTCGGCATCACCACCGAGGGCAAGCTGCCCGATTGGGTCGATTTTGACGAAAAGCGGCTGCGGCAGATCCTGATCAACCTGCTGTCGAATGCCATCAGCTATACCCCCTGCGGGTCTGTCAGCCTGTCGCTGTCATACCGCAACGAAATCGCCCGCTTTGAAATCCGCGACACCGGCATCGGCATCCACCCGGCACAGGTCGACCGGATCTGGAAACCCTTTGAACGGCTGGCCCCGAAATCCGCCGGAGGGTCGGGGCTGGGGCTGACGATTACCCGGCTGCTGGTCGAAATTCTGGGCGGCGAGATCACGGTGGACAGCGAGCCGGGCAGGGGCACCACCTTTACCGTGCGCCTGATGTTGCCCTCGGTACAGGGCGTGCCTGCGCAGGGTGGCGGCTGGGGCGGGGTCGAGGCCACTGCCGCCACCGGATATGGCGGCGCGCGCAAGACGATCATGGCCGTGACGATGACGCCGATCACCTGCGGTTGTTGGAAACGGTGCTGCGGCCGATGGGCTTTCTGCTGCAACCGTTCTCCGATGCCGAAACGGCGCTGAACTTTGTCGACGAGTTCACACCTGACCTTTTTCTGCTGGACATCGACATGCCCGAAATGACCGGCTGGGAGCTGGCCGAGGCCCTGCGCGCCCGCCCGAAATACCGCGCCACGCCAATTGTCATGGTCACGGGGCATGCGCTCGAGGCGCGTCAGCCGGTCGACCGCGAACGGCTTTACGATGCCTTTGTGGTCAAACCCTATTCGCTCAATGACCTGGTTTCGCGATTGTCACGGCTGCTCAATGTTGAGCTGACCTTCGATGCCCCGTCCGAGCCCGCACCCGCCACCAACGGCTTGCCGCTTGAGGCGGTGCGTCGGCTGATCGGGCTCGCCGACATCGGCCATGCCGCCGGGGTGAGACGCGAGCTTGATGTGCTTGTGCGGGACGGCGCGCTTGATGCTGCGTTGCGCCGGCGGCTTGACGGTCACCTTGCGCAATACGACCTGTCCTCGGTGGCGCGGGTTCTGAAGGAGATCGAACAATGAACGCCGCGACCGACAACGGGCGCTATATCGTGCTGGTGATCGACGACGCGCCCGAGACGCTGGGGCTGGTGAGCGATGCGCTTGAAGGCGGCGGCATGACGGTGCTGGTGGCGCGCTCGGGCGAAGAAGGGCTGCGGCTGACCCAAAGGGTGCGGCCCGACGTGATCCTGCTTGACGCGATGATGCCCGGCATGGACGGTTTCGAAACCTGCCGCCGGCTGAAAGCTCCGCCGATTTCCGAAAGCGCGCCGGTGATTTTCATGACCGGATTGACTGAAGCCGAGCACATCCTGGCCGGGCTGAATGCCGGGGGCGTCGATTACGTGACCAAGCCGGTGGTGGTGGATGAGCTGATCGCCCGGATCACCCGTCATATGATGAACGCCCGTGCTATCCAATCCGCACGGGCGGCGCTTGACTATGCCGGGCAGATGGTGATCGCTGTCTTGCCGGATGGCCGGATGGCCGGTTGTCCTGGGGCACGCAGAGCGCCTTGGGTGTGATCGGCGCCGAGTTTCCTTCTGGCCGCGCCAGCGACCGTCTGCAATCCTGGCTGGCCGAGGTGTCTCGGATTCCGGTGTCGCAGGCCGGGCCCATGACGCTGGGCGACACGACGCTTTCACTGATCGGCCTCGCCGAGAGCGAATTGATGATCCGCGTGCGATCCGGTGGCGGCCAGTCCGAGAACCAGCGGCTTGCAGCAGACTTTGGCCTGACGGCCCGCGAAGCCGAGGTGCTGCTTTGGCTGTCACATGGCAAGACCAATCGCGACATTGCCGATATTCTGTCGGTCAGCGCCCGCACGGTGAACAAGCATCTCGAGCAGGTGTTTCACAAAATGGGCGTCGACAACCGCACTTCGGCAGCAGTGCTGGCAGACCGGGTGCTGCAAGGCGGTTAAGGCATGAATGGACTTGTTCACCACCTGTGGGATCTTGCGGAGTGCTGGACTGCGCGCCTCCGGTTTTGAATGGCGAAAGCGGGGCTTCGGCCACAGCGACGCTACGGGAAGGCGCGTTAACGGTCGGTCACTGCAGAGTGTCGATACCGGCGCTGTCTGGCTGCACGCGGAGAGGCGATCTTGGCCGATTGCGGCAGAATTGACGTCGCACCAACACGACCAACAGACATGACCTACAGGTCCATTGCTGCGATTTCCCTGTCGTTGAAACCCATTCCTCTCAGGACCGCCGCGGTGTTGGCGCCCGCAGCGCTGAGCGTGGTCGGCACCGCGGCAGGCGTCCGGCTGAGCCTTGGCGCGGGACGTGCCTGCTTCACCCCGCCACGCTCGACCATGCTTTTACGCGCACGGACATGGGGGTCATTGGCGACCTCGGTCCAGTCGAGGACCGGCGTGACGCAGGCTTCTGTACCGTCGAACAGGGCCATCCAGTCGTCCCGGTCGCGTTCGCGGAACAGGCGTTGCAGGACCGCGGCGCGGTCCGGCCAAGTTGATCGGACAAATTGCTGCGTGAGCCAGGTCTCCGGCAAGTCCAGAACGCGCAGAAGGGCGGCGTAGAACTTCGGCTCGATTGCGGCCAGGGCGACGAATTTGCGGTCTTTTGTTTCATAGCAGCGATAGAAGGGCGCACCCCCGTCGAGGAGATTGGCCTGCCGCGCGTCGCTCATCCGCCCCTGCGCCTGCCAACCGTGGAACAGGCTGAGCAGGGACATCACCCCGTCCATCATGGCGGCGTCGATGACCTGACCCTTGCCGCTCGTCGTGCGTTCGAGAAGCGCCATGACGACGCCGAACAGCAGAAACATCGTGCCGCCGCCGTAATCGGCCACCAGGTTCAGCGGCGGAAAGGGCGGGCGGTCGGCGGGTCCCATGGCCGCCAGCGCTCCGGTCAGAGACAGATAGTTGAGGTCATGGCCGGGTTGATCCGCCCGCGGACCGGTCTGCCCCCAGCCGGTCATTCGCCCGTAGATCAAGCGTGGATTGCGGGCGTGGCACTCCTCGGGTGCGAGGCCAAGTCGCTCCATGACGCCCGGACGGTAGCCCTCGATCAGGACGTCCGCGCTTTCGACAAGCCTCAGCAGCGCATCATGTCCGGCAGGCGACTTCAGGTCGAGCGTGATCAGGTGCTTGCCGCGTCGGGTGACATCGGCCGGGTCGGGCTCTGCTTGGTCGCGCGTCACGAGGATGACCGTGGCGCCGTGGTCGGCCAGCATCTGACCGGCCAGCGGGCAGGGGCCGATGCCGGCCATCTCGATGACGGTCACGCCGTGTAGCGCCCCGCGGGCTTCCTCAGCCGCTGGTTCAGTTGTCATCGAGAAACCCTTCGATGGTGGACGGTTTCTCTTCGCGACATGAATACATCAGGAGGCGGCACCGGGCGCGACCCCGTTCAGCGCCTCAAACAGCGAATGCATGCGACGGGCCGCTTTGAAGGCGCGTCCGAGTGCGGTTTTCTGCGGCGTGTCCATCTGAAGTGTTGCGGGTCTACGGGGTCAGGCGGATTGGTCTTCGTAACGGCGGATCAGGGCGCTGAAATCCCGGCCCCGGCCCTCCGCCTGATCGACGAAGGCGGTATAGAGATCGCAGGCGGTGCGGCCCATGGGCGTCTCAACCCCCGAGACCTGCGCGGCTTCCTGGCCAAGACGCAGATCCTTGAGCATCAGCTCCGCGGCGAAACCGGGGCGGTATCCATCGTCGGCGGGCGAGGCGGGTCCGACGCCGGGTGCAGGGCAATAAGTGTTCATTGACCAGCTGGCGCCTGAGGAGGTGCTGACCACGTCGAAGAGGCTCTGCCGGTCCAGCCCCAGCCGGTCGGCCAGGCCGAAGGCTTCGCAGGTGGCGGCCATGGTGACGCCGAGGATCATGTTGTTGCAAATCTTGGCAGCCTGTCCGGCGCCGGCCGGTCCGCAGAACACCGCCTTCTGCCCCATGATGTCGAACAGCGGACGGGTGGTTTCGAAGGCAGCGGCGTCGCCGCCGATCATGAAGGTCAGCGTCCCTTTCGCCGCGCCCGTCGTGCCGCCGGAGACCGGGGCGTCAAGCGTGGCGATGCCAGCGGCCTCGGCTCGGGCGGCGAGCCTGCGGGTGGTCTCGACATCGATGGTGGAGCAATCGACGAGCACCGCGCCGGACTGCATCGCGGGCAGGACCTCGGCCGTCGCCTCCGCCACGATGGCGCCGTTGGGCAGCATCAGGATCACCACGTCCGTATCTGCGACCGCAGCCTTGGCGTCGTCGGCAGCGGTGACGCCCTCGGGCAGGACGCCGGAGGGGTCGAAGCCCGTCACGCGATGTCCTGCGGCGGCGAGGTTTGCCGCCATCGGGCCGCCCATGTTGCCGAGACCGATAAAACCGATGTTCATGCCTGCACCTTTACCTTGTCGTTGTTCCAGTATGCGTCGCGCAGCTTGCGCTTGTAGAGCTTGCCGGTCGCCTCCCGCGGAAGCCTGTCACGGAAATCGACGCTGCGGGGGCACTTGATGGGCGAAAGCTTCTCGCGGCAGAAGGCGATCAGCTCCTCCGCCTTGGCAGGCGACGGTGCGCAGCCGGTCACCAGCTGGACCACGGCCTTGACCTCCTCGCCGAAATCCTCGTTCGGCACGCCGATCACTGCCGCGTCCTCGACCTCGGGGTGCGAGAGCAGCAGGTTCTCGGTCTCCTGCGGGTAGATGTTCACCCCGCCCGAGATGATGACAAAGGACTTGCGGTCCGAGAGGTAAAGATAACCGTCCGCGTCCAACCGCCCGATATCGCCGATGGTGGACCAGCCGCGCGCGTCATACGCCTTGGCGGTGGCGTCGGGGTCATTGTGATAGGCGAACTGGCGGCCATCGGAGAACCAGACCGTACCGACCTCTCCCGGGGGCAGCTCGCGGCCGTCCTCGTCGCAGATGTGCAGCACGCCATCGAGCGCGCGGCCGACCGAGCCGGGATGGGCGAGCCACTCTTTGCTGTTCAGGGCGCAGAAGCCGTTGCCCTCGGTGCCGGAGTAATATTCGTGCAGGATCGGCCCCCACCAGTCGATCATCGCCTCCTTGACGTGTACCGGGCAGGGGGCGGCGGCGTGGACCGCGACCTTCAGGCTCGAACAGTCGTAGCCCTGCCGAACCTCGTCGGGCAGTTTCAACAGGCGCTGGAACATGGTGGGCACCCATTGGCTGTGGGTGATGCGGCGGCTTTCGATCAGCTTCAGCGCGGTCTCGGCGTCGAAACGCTGGGTGATGGTGACGGTGCCGCCCATCTTGATATTGGTCATCGAGTGTCTGAGCGGCGCCGCGTGATAGAGCGGTGCCGGCGACAGATAGCGGGTGTCGGGACCATAGCCGAAGATGCCCGACAGCGTGTCGACCATGCGAGTGCGCCCGCCGGGGGCGCTATCGGGGCGCGGCCACTTTATGCCCTTGGGCCGGCCGGTGGTGCCCGACGAGTAGAGCATGTCAAGGCCCTGCGCCTCATCGGCAATGCGCGTGGTGGGTTGGGCAGAGCGGGCCTCGTCCCAGTCCGCGCAGGGGGGGACGGCGCCGCCGATGGTATAGCGATGCTGCACCTGTGGCAGCGCGGCGGCGAGGTGGCGGGCAATCTCGGGCTTTCTGGCGGTCACGATCCAGAGGCGGGCATCGCAATTGGCGACGATGTATTCGGCCTCGGCCGGCGTCGCATGGGTGCTGATCGGCGTGTAGTAGAGCCCGGCCCGGTCGGCGGCGAAGCAAATCTCGAGGAACTGGCGGTTGTTCTCGGACAGCAGTGCGATGTGATCGCCGGGTTTCAGCCCGCAGGCCCGAAACAGTTGCGCGGCCTGCCGGCTATGGTGCTCCAAAGCGGCATAGGTCACCGTCTCGCCGGTCTCGGCAATTTCGTAGGCGATCTTGTCGGGATCGCGCGCCTCGGGCGCGATGGGGTACAGAAGTTCGGTCATCAGCGGGTCTCTCCCTCTTTGGGTATGTGGCGCCGGGCGAGGGTCTCGAGCAGGATCTCGGTGGTGCCATCCACCAGCCCGGCAATCCGCGCACCCTCGACATGGCGACCAAACGGGTAATGATCGCGCAGCCCCTCGGCGCCCATCAACTGACCCAGCGCCGGCAGGTGGCGCAGCGCCATCCGGGTGGCAAAAATCTTGGCCTGCGCCGCCTGGTGACGGCAGTCGGCGCCCGCTTCGACGCGCTTGGCGGCCTCGGAAACAAGAGCGCGGGCGGCGGCCAGGTCGACCTCTGTCTCGGCCAGCGTCCAGCGCCAGCCCTGATGCTGGCTGAGCGTCTGCCCGAAGGTCTTGCGCCGGGTGCCGTAATCAGAGACGATGCGGAGCGCTGCAGCCACCATGCCGCAACACATCGCCGCGACGTAGGTGCGCGCGCCGTTGATGTCGTTGAGGATGGTACGGAAGGCGAGGCCGGGCGGCAGCATGACCTCATCTCCCTTCACGTGGTAGCCATCGAGGCGGAAGCTGCCGGTGCCGATGGAGGCCGGGCCGGTGATTTTCGGCGGCGGCAGGCGTGTGAAACCGGGACGGGTGGCATCGACGAGGAAAGCGGCGATACCGCTCGCGCCGCTGCCCGGTTCGGTCTGTGCAAAGGTGACAATCAGATCGGCAGCTGCGGCGTTGACGATCCAGGCCTTTTCGCCGCTCAGCCGCCAGCCGTTACGCTCTTTCGTCGCCGTGGTCTCGATGGCAGCCAAGTCAGTCCCGGCCCGTGGTTCGGTCAACGCGGTAGCCCCCAATTTTTCCCCTGACAGGAGGGCGGGCAGGTGTCGCGCGGCGACCTCTGGCGCTGCGTCGCGCGACAGCTTCCAGGCGACATTGCCGGTGTTGATGATCGACAGGGCAAAGCCGAAATCCGCCGCGGCGAGACACTCGGCCATCTGCACCTTGACCGGAAAGGCCAGACCGAGCCCACCCTGCGCCTGCGGCACCTGCAGCCCGCTGAGGCCGAGGGCCGCCGCCTCGCGCAGGGTATTGCGGCAGAACTGACCCTGACGGTGCCAGCGCGCGGCACGGGGGGCGACGCAGTGCTCGGCGAAAGCACGCGTCTGCGCCAGAAGCGCCTCGGCAGGGTCTTCCCCGGTCTGCATCGCGTCCCCCCGCATGGCGTTGCCTCAGGCCGGCTCGGCCTGTCGCGTCAGGAGGCTGTCCTCCATGCGCTTGACCGCCTCGGCCGGGGCGTCGTTCTCGGCCATCAGCCGGAACAGGGCGGCGTTCAACCGGTCGATCACCTCCGGATCGCTGATCGGGGTCATCTGGCCGGGGTCGGTCTCCAGGTCGTAGAGCGCGGTCTCGGTATCCACCATCTTTTCCGGGAAGTGATAGGAATGGGTCCTTGTGTCGGCCTTGGACCTGTGCGCCACGCGCAGCAGCGGCACTCCCTTGGTGAAGTCGAAGGGAGCGGCAAGGGTGGCGGTGCGCAATTCCTCAACCGTGAACATCTTGGTCATATGCGTGGGCATGACGGTGTATTGGTAGAGATCCTGGTTCTCCATGTCCTCAGGATAGCAGAAATAGGTGTAACGCCCGTCTGTCAGGTTCACCCCGCCGCCCCAATAGCCGAAGAGGATTGCCTCGCGGTCGGTGCTGTCCTCTTCCAGAAGCGGCAGCAGCGACTTGCCCTGCACCTCCGCCGGGATCTCGGCACCGTGCATTTCGCAGAAGGTGGGCATCAGGTCGATGGTCTGGGTCAGGCTCTTGCGGCGCTGGCCGGCCTTGTCGGCGTGATCGGGATGGTGGACGAAGAGCGGGATGTGCGAGATCTCCTCGTAGACCGGCATCCGGTTCTTGGCCCACCAGTCGTGTTCGCCCAGAAGGAAGCCGTGGTCGGTGGTCAGGATCAGCGCGGTGTCCTTCCACATGTCGTGTTCGTCGAAGTAGTCGAGCACCCGGCCGAGCAGCTGATCGCAATGTGTCAGCAGGGCCATGTAGTTGGCGCGCAGCTCGTCGATCTCTTCCTGGCTTTCGGTGACGCGATCATATCGCGGCCAGTCGAGGATCGGGCCGTCGTAATCGGTCTTGAACATCTCGCGCAGCCGCTCCGGCGCAAAGAAGGGCTCGTGCGGGTCGAAGGTCTCGATCTGCAACAGCCAGTTGTCGGCGTTGCGGTTGCGATCGAGGAAGTCGAACCCGGCGTCGATGCACTTGACCGAAGGAAAATCTGCCTCTTCGGTCATGAACTCGCGGTTGATCATGTGGTGATAGGGGTTCTGCTTGGAATTCGGATCGTTCTGGCTGGGGTGGTACTTGGCCTTGATCTCGTCCAGGGGCGCCTCGAGCGCGACCTTCCAGGGATCGGATTCCTGCCCGCGGATATACTCGAAAGAGTTGTAGCGGGTGTGATAGGTGGCGCCGCCGTCCTCGAAGTAGTGATAATGGTCGGTGATCAGGTGCGAATAGGCCCCGGCGGCCTTCAGAGCCTCGGGAAAGGAATTGTCGAAGGGCTCGAGCGGCCCCCAGGAGCGGTGCAGGAATGACAGCCGCCCGGTCTGCATGTCGCGCCGCGCCGGCATGCAGGGCATGGAGCCGACGTAATGGGTATCGAAGGTCACCGACCGCTCGGCCAGACGCTTGAAGTTCGGCGTCTTCAGCAGATCGCTGCCATAGGGCTCCAGCATCAGGCGGTTCACGGAATCGAACAGCAGGAATACGGTTTTCATGGAGGGGTCCTTTGCTTCCGTTGTCTCGGGCCGCGCGCGGGCGCCCGCGCCGGTGATGCGCGGCGCGAATTGCGATATCGGCCATTCGTGGTAGCGTGGCGGCAGTGACCGCTTGCATAATGTCTTAAACATACTAATGTTAGAACATTATGCAAGTCAAGAAGGGATAGGGATGTCATGTCGATGATTTCGGGAAGTCAGATCCCGCTCTACGTGCAACTGACCGAGGTCATGCGTCAGCGCATTGTGAAGCAGAAGTGGAAGGCCGGGACCAAGGTCCCCTCGATCGAGGAGTTGATGAACGAGTTCGACGTCTCGCGCGTGACCGTGCGCCAGGCGATCGGTCAGTTGAAGGACGACGGCCTGCTGTCGCCGCACCGCGGGCGGGGAACCTTCGTGACCGATGCACAGGTCGGCAAGAAGAAGCTGCTGGTGAACACCTCGCTGGATGATCTCGTCGAAATGTATCGCGGTGACGAGCCGGACCTTTCCAACATCACCCTGACCGATGACCAGCCGGAGCTAAGCGACGAGGACGGGCTGCCGGCAGAGCGCTATGTCAACATGCACCGCGTCCATGCCCGAGACGGCGAGAAATACTGCGCGGTGTCGATCTTCATCGCCGAGGATGTTTTCAACCAGGCGCCGGAGGAGCTGCAGCACAAGATGGTGCTGCCGATCCTGTCGGACATGCCGGGGGTCGAGGTCGCGACGGCGCATCAGTCGCTGCAGATCTCATCCGCCGACTTCCAGCTGGCGCGACAGCTTGAGGTGCCGGTCAACACGCCCACCGCCGAGATCCGGCGGGTCCTTTGCGATGAAACGGGGCGGGTGATCTATATTGTGGAGGCGACTTATCGCGGCGATTACATCCGGCTGGAAATGAACCTGAAACCCTGAGCCCCGAACCAGAAGTGGGAGGGCAGGGTGCCCTCCCACTTCTGTCGTGAGCGCCATGGGGAGGTCAGTCGCTCACGAAGCGCACCACTTCGTCGAGCGGTGCGCGGGTGGTCCGGAAATTGTTGGCCGGGTGGCTCATGTCGGCGTATCCGAAGGAAATGCCGCAGACGAGGTTGCGGTTTTCGCCCCAGCCGAAATAGTCGCGGATGAAATCTGCGAAATTGGCCAGCGCGCCCTGAGCGATGGTCGCCACGCCCTGCGCTGTCGCGGCGAGCACGAAGTTCGAGACATAGGCGCCGCAGTCGACCGCACCATAGGTGCCGAGCGCCTCTTCCGAAGAGATGACGGCGACATGCGGCGCGTCGAAGAGTTCGAAGTTGCGACGGGTCTGGCGGGCATAGGCGGGCTTGTCACCGCGCGCGACGCCCACCGCCTCGTAAAGGCTGAAGCCGCATTCGCGCCGCCGGTCCTTGTAGATCCCGGCGTATTCGCGCGGGAAGGCGAAATGCGGGCCGCGGGCGCCCTCGGCGTCAATATGCGCAAGCAGCGCCTCGCGAAATTTCTTCGTCGCGGCACCGCTGGTGATGTCCACCTGCCAGGGCTGGGTATTGTTCCAGGAGGCGGTCTTTTGCGCCACGCGCAGGATCTCGGTAATCGTGGTCTCCGGCACGCTCTCGGACCGGAAGGCGCGGCAGGACCAGCGGCTGGTGAGCAGCTGATCCAGCGCCTGGCTGAGCGAGGTGTCATCGACGGGGGTGGATATGTTCATTGCGTCTTGCCTTTCGTTCTTGGTTTCGTGGCGGCGCTCCGGCCGCCTCTCATCGGGGGCGCTCATCCGATCTGGCCCTGCGGTTGCGAGCGCCGGTCGAGCCAGGCGAAGGCGAGGCCCAGCGCCACCACGACCAGGGCGGCGGCGTTGATCGCGAGGTTGCCGTAGCCGATGATCTCGTTGCCCGGCAGCGCCAACAGGATGCCGCCCAGCACCAGGCCGGCGCGCGCCAACATTGCGACGAGGCGGGTGCCGAGTACGCCGACGCCATAGAAGTAACCCTGCAGCCCGCCGGCGATCAGCGCGATGCCGGCAATGGCGGCGGTGACGACGGTGACGATCTCGGTCACCGCGCCGCGGCCGATCAGCGCCGGGTTGAGCACGAAGAAGAAGGGGATGAAGTAGATGATGCTGCCCAGCCGCATCGCCTCGAACCCGGTGCGCATCGGATCGGCCTTGGCCACGCTCGCGGCCGCGAAGGCGCCGATCGCCACCGGCGGCGTGATGAAGGAGATCATGCCCCAGTACATCAGGAAGAGATGCACCGACAGCACGTCGAGCCCGCCCTGGGTCAGCGCCGGGGCCACCGTCACGGCAAGGAACATGTAAGCCGCGGTGATGGTCATGCCGATGCCGAGCACAAAGCTCGTCGCCGCCGCCATGACCAGCAGCAGAAGCGTGTTGCCGGCGGCGAACTGGGTCAGCTCGTAGGTGATCGTCCCGACCTTGCCGGTCAGCGTCAGCGCGCCGATGATCAGCCCGACCCCGGCAAGGATCGCCAGCAGTTCGGCAAACAGCAGCCCGACGCCGCGGACGAAGTTCACGAGGTCGGACCAGGTCCAGCGATGGGTCTTCGACAGCTGGTTGATGATCAGCAGAGTTGCAGTTGCGTAATACGGCGCCTGTGCCTCGCGCTGCATATAGAGCAACATGAAGATCAGCGCGACGAAGACCGCGACAAAGTACCAGCCTTCGCGAAACACCTTGGAGAGCGCCGGCAGATCGGCCCGTGGCAGACCGTGCAGCCCGTTGCGCGCGGCATAGGCGTCGATCTGCAGGAAAAGGCCGAGGTAGAAGAAGATCGAGGGGAAGATCGCGGCCACCACGATCTCGGAATAGGGGATGGCGAGGAAGGTGGCCATGACAAAGGCGGTCGCCCCCATCACCGGCGGCATCAGCACGCCTCCGGTGGAGGCGCAGGCCTCGACGCCGCCCGCATAGGCCGGGCGGAAGCCCACACGCTTCATCGCCGGCACGGTCATCACGCCGGTGGTCAGCACGTTGGTGATCACGCTGCCCGACATCGACCCCATCAGCCCCGACGAGAAGATCGCCACCTTGGCCGGCCCGCCGCGGCGGGTGCCGAGCAGGGCGAAGGCGAGGTTGAGGAAGAACTTGCCGCCGCCGGTGTGCTGCAGCGCCACGCCGAAGATCAGAAAGCCGATCACAAGATTGGCGAAGGCGGTCATCGGGATCCCGAGGATGCTCTCGGTGCCGAAGACGTGGAAGCCCGCGGTGATCTCGGCCGGGATCGCGGCGCCGTTCAGAAAGCCGGGTGCGAAATGCGAATACATCGGATAGGTCGAGACCACGAGGCAGATGTAGAAGATCGCCGTGCCGCCGGTGCGACGCGTCGCCTCCATGATCAGTGCCCAGAGCGCGAAAGCGAGGTATTTGGCGTGTTGCGGCGCGTCGTACTCCCATCCAAGGTCGAGGATGTCGCCGCTGCGGGCCACGAAATAAGCGGGCACCGCAAAGGCCAGCACAGCGAGAAGGATGTCGAACCGCGGCATGCTGCGAAAGCGCAACCCGCGCAGCACCTGCGGCACCGCGAACAGGCCGAGGAGCGCTGCGAACAGGGCAATATCGCCGACGACGCTCAGCGCGCCCGGCAAGCCGACCCCGGCAACCTGCAGTGCAAGGAAGGCCGGCACGGCGAGGGCGAGGCTGGCCGGGACCACTTCGCGCCAGCAGACTTTTCCGATGATCTGGCTGGTGGAGAGATAGACCAGAAACGGCAGCGGCAGCAGCACAGCAATGAGGAAGTAGAAGTATTCCGTCTCCAGCGGCACGTAGAGGCCGAAAACATTGCCCAGCCCGAAGATCATGTAGATCGAGGCGAATGCGGCCGCGATGGCCGCCCCCAGCAGCCAAAGGTCTGCTGGCCAGGGCAGGGTGCGATACCGGATGGTTTCTTCTTCACCGGCCGGGATGGCCGTCGCATCAGGCGTGTCTGGTGAAGTCTGGGTCATGTCGGAGCCTGCCGCTGTCTGAGAGTTGGGGGATTGCCGAGGGCCGCTACGGCGGCCGCTCGGTCTGAATGCCGCCGGGGGTTATTCCCAGGAGCGGAAGCTCACCTCAAGTCCTGCCTCCTCCAGGGCAGCGACGCGCGCCTCCTGCCAGCCCTTGTCGAAAGCGGCGTCTTCGGCATCGCCATGGGCCTCGAGATAGGCGGTCCAGGCAGTTTCGAGCACGTCCTGGCGCTTGAGCAGCATGTCATTGTGCGCTTGCTCCTCTGCGCCCCAGAGCCCGGCCTCCTCATAGTAATCGATGGCACCGGGATGGTAAGGAAAGACCCATTGCAGGTTCTGCCGATCGAGCGCATAGCCGTTCATCGAGGGCGCGGCGTCCTTGATCTGCTCGAGGTTGTCCATCACCGCCTTGGTCAGACCGTAGGCCAGCGCGTCCGGTGCTTCCGGCGTTGCCACGAAGATCGGGTATGGCGCCGCGCTGCCCTCGAAGGTCTCTTTGCCACGGGTGTTGCTGGTCAGGTCGATGCCCTCGGTCACGACCTTCTTTGACCACCAGGGCGCGTGAGCGCGGGCACGGCTCCAGGCCGCGTCATCGTCATGTGGAAACTCGGTCCAGAACAGGCCTCGCGGCGAAGCGGCAAGCTGGTTGTAGGCGGCCGAGACGGTCCCGCCCCAGGCGGCATCGGCCTGGTTGTTGACCAGCGCGTCGGCTGCCTGCTTGAAGCCCGGCACCTCGACCTTCTCGACATCGTCCCAGGTCAGCCCGCCGAAGGCGAGATGCGCCGTGGCATTGATGTTGGGCGCCACCGCTCCCTTGATCCAGGTGATGCGCTTGCCCTTCAGATCGGCGGGTGTCTTGACACCGATATCTCCGGCCACCACGAGCTGAAAGCCGGTGTCGCCACTGTTGTTGAACAGGTTGTAGAGCCGCGTCGGACCCCATTTCTTGCCGGCGAACATGTGGGTGCCCTCTGCGGCCAGCAGGGCGGCGCTGCCACAGGCGCAGATATGCGTCTGGTTGGTGCGCAGCGGGATCATCCGTGACACGTCGTTCTTGCCGGGAATGATACGCAGCCCGGTGCCGTAGTTTTCCTTCAGCATCTGACCTATGCCCACCGATTGCGCGTATCCCGACGAGGTGGTGCCGAAGGCGGTCCAGGAGATCTGCGACGGCAGGTTGATCTCTTCGGCTGCCAGCGATGTCGCGGCGAGCGCGAGGCCAAGCTGCGTTGTGGCGATGATGTTGCGGATTCTCATGAGTGTGTTTCCCTTTCCTCCCGGAGCACCCGGAGGTGCCTGTCTCAGGGCTTGCTTGCGCCTCCCGGCCACAGTCTCCACCCTTAAGTGCATAAAGGTACTAATTATGGAACGTTTGGCAAGGGGAAAATTTTGGTGGGGTGTCCGCCGCCCGAAATGGTCATGTGAACCTTGCTGCCGTTCGCTGCGGAGGCTCGAACGCTACTGCGTCTGAAAGGTGTCGGACCGCGGAGAAAGCGCTGGCGTCAGTGATCCAAATGGGGTGGTGGCCGTCCTCATCTGGCCGCATCGCAATGTGCCAAGAAGGTGGTCTGTGAATTAACAAGCAGAAGGACGGCGAGATGAAAGATGTAGATTGGGCTTTCCTCGCCAAGCGGGCCCCGTCAATACATGGCGGATCTTCTCCTCAGCCGAATAGGTCTGACGGGGCTTGCGGCGGACTGTCTTGACCAGCTTTTCAACTGCCACGGCGGGCACACCACCGTGGTGCGACAGGACGTGAACGACCTCATCGATTCGCTGGCGGTCATCTTTTGCTTGCAGGGAATTCGGCATCACTTTGAGCACGTTCATGGTGGATCGTCTGCGCCGTCGGTGTTTGCATGCAAGCACCTGCCAGTAACAGATGAACTTCGAACCGGCTCGCCAACTCGGCCGCCATTTCCTCATTCTTCTAGGCTTCCGGCGCGACCTTCGCCGCGAACTCGGGCTGCTCCTGTTTCGGAACAATATCAACATAATCAGCCTTCTGCGCGCTTGCTGTGCAGCCGGGGCGGCTACGCGCGCTGAACGCCATCGTCAGGCTGGCGCCCTCGACGAAACCGATGGTCCGCGTCCCGGCGCGTATCGGGACGCCGGTCTTGCCTACACGTTGAAACAGGCGGCGGAATGCCCTTCGCCGTAGGCTTTCATCGGAGGGCGTGACCGCGAGCACTCCGGCGTCGCCATGGGGCACCGGGTGTGAAACCGGCACCCGCTGGGCGGGTTGACCGCGCTTGGAACGTCCTTGCTCAGCAACAGCCGGTCGGTCTTGCGCAAGCTGGGGTGCGGGACAGGGATCGAGTCCATCAGCGACTTTGTATAGGGATGTTTCGGCGCCCGGAAGAGCTCGTGCCGGGTTGCGATCTCGACAATCTGGCCCAGATACATCACCGCAATGCGGTCGCAGACCTGTGCGACAATCGACAGGTCATGGGCGATGAACAGATAGGAGAGCCCCAGCTCCGCCTGCAGGTCCGCGAACAGGTTGATCACCTGCGCCTGAACCGAGACATCGAGCGCCGACACGGCCTCGTCGGCGATGATGAGACCGGGATTGAGCACCAACGCCCGTGCGATCCCCACCCTCTGCCGCTGACCTCCGGAAAACTCGTTGGCGTATTTGTGCATGTCGCTGGCCCGCAGGCCGACCTTGCGAAAGATGCCGGCCACACGGTCGCGCGCCTCCTTGCCGGAGGCGATGCCGTGGACCTTCAGCGCCTCTGACACGATTTTTCCGACCGGGATGCGGGGATTGAGCGATGAATAGGGATCCTGAAACACCATCTGCACGTTGCGGCGAAACGGTTTCATCTCTGCCTTGCCGAGATGGGTGATGTCGTGACCGTCGATCCGGATCGACCCGGCGGTCGGTGTGACCAGCCGCAGGATCGATTTGCCCAATGTCGACTTGCCCGAGCCGCTTTCCCCGACAAGGCCCAGCGTCTCGCCGCGGCGCATCGAAAACGAAACGCCATCGACGGCATGGACCACGCCGGAGGTGCGACCAAGGAAACCGGACCGGATCGGAAAATGCGTCTCCAGTCCGGTGACCTCCAGCAGCGGGTCCGGGCTGGGCTGCGTGGCGGCCATTGTCATTGCGTCACCTCGTTCCAGCAGGCCACCCGGTGCCCCGGGCGCTTTTCGTCAAGCGGCGGCTTTTGCTCACGGCACAGAGCCTGCACGCGGGGGCATCGATCGGCGAAGGCGCAGCCTTCGGGCAATGCCGCAAGCGCGGGCACGACGCCGGGGATCTCTTCCAGCCTGTCCGGGGTGCCGGTCACCCTGGCGATTGCGTCGATGCTTGGAATCGCCTTCATCAGGCCCACGGTGTAGGGATGCATCGGGCGGTCGAACAATTCGCCGACCTCGGCGACCTCGACCTGACGGCCGGCATACATGACGATCACACGGTCTGCCGTCTCGGCCACGACGCTCAGGTCGTGGGTGATCATCATGACGGCGGTTCCAAGGCGCTCTTGCAGGCCCTTGATGATCTCGAGGATCTGGGCCTGAATCGTCACATCCAGCGCCGTGGTCGGTTCGTCGGCGATCAGCACGCTCGGGTTGCACGCCAGGGCCATCGCGATCATCACGCGCTGGCGCATGCCGCCGGACATCTCATGCGGATGCCGACGCAGCCATTTGGCCGCATCCGGAATGCGCACCAGATCCAGCATCTCCTGCGATTTCGCCATCGCGTCGCGGCGTGACAGGCCATTGTGCTGCCGGAACGGTTCGGCCAGCTGGTCGCCGATGGTCATCATCGGATTGAGCGAGGTCATCGGCTCCTGAAAGATCATCGAGATGCGGTTTCCCCGGATCTCGCGGATCCGCTTGTCCGAAACCTTGGCAAGGTCCTCGCCGTCAAACAGGATCGCGCCCTTGGTGATCTCGCCGGGCGGGTTCGGGATCAGCCGCAGCACCGAAAGCGCCGAGACACTCTTGCCGCAGCCCGATTCACCGACAATGGCCAGGGTTTCGCCGTGCTGCAGATCATAGCTCACGCCGTCGACCGCGCGCACCGGGCCCTTGCGGGTGTGGAACACGACCTCGAGATCCCGGACCGTCAGAACCACCGGAATGGAGGATGCACGGTCGAGGACGGCTGTGGATGTAGGGTGAGCCTTGGTCATGATACATTTCCGTCACGCGGGTCGAGGTGATCGCGCAGCCCGTCGCCCAGCAGGTTGAAGCCCAGCATCACGAGCAACAGGAACAACCCGGGAAACAGGGAGATCCACGGCGCGAATGTCAGGAATTCATTGCCGCTGGCGATCATCGTTCCGATGCTGGGTGTCGGTTCCTGAATGCCCATCCCCAAAAAGCTGAGCGCGGATTCCGTCAGGATCACATTGCCGATCAGCACCGAGGACAGAACGATCAGCGGCCCCACGCAATTGGGCAGGACATGACCGAAGATGATGCGCGGGTGGCTCATGCCAAGCGCATGGCAGGCCGAGATATAGTCCATCGTCTTGACGCTCAGCACCGCGCCGCGGGTCACGCGGGCAAACTGCGTGATGCGGCGGATCGACAGCGCCAGGATGATCGACGGGATGCTCGGGCCCAGCACCGCGACCAGCGCTAGCGCCATGACAATCCCCGGCACGGCCATGAAGATCTCGACGATGCGCATCAGCACCTCATCCACCCAGCGGCCGAAATAGCCCGCCACCGCGCCGATCGTGACGCCCACCAGCATGCCGAAGGCCACGGTCACCAGAGCGATCTGAAGCGACATGCGCGCGCCGTACAGCAGCCGGGAAAAGATGTCGCGCCCGGCGGTATCGGTGCCCAGCAGGTTGTCCCAGCTGGGCGGCGTCAATCCCTTGGCCAGGTCGATGGCGTCATAGGGGTATGGGGCCAGCACTGGGGCCAGAATGGCGATCAGGCACAGGCTCGCGGTCAGGGCAAAGCTTGCGGCGTTCAGCGGTTTGCTCAGGAAGATCGCAAAGCTTTCGCGGGCCCGCACAAGCGAGGTGCGGTGCGCCCCTGCGCGTCCTTCGTATTCGGAGGCGGTCTGGCTCATAGGCGCACCCGCGGGTCGATGATCATGTACAGCAGGTCCACGATCAGGTTGGACGCGGCAAAGACCACCCCGATCAGCAGCACGGCGCCCTGCATGACCAGCACATCCTTCTGATAGATGCTGTCGATCAGCAGGCTGCCCAATCCGGGAAGCGAAAAGATGAACTCGACCGCGACGGCCCCGCCCATCAGGTTGGCGAACTGGAAGCCGACAACCGTGATCACCGGGTTCACCGCATTGCGCAGCGCGTGCACGAAATAGACCCGACGCTTGGTCAGCCCCTTGGCCGTGGCGGTGCGGATCATGTCATGCGACAGGACTTCGAGCATGCTCGAGCGCATCATGCGGGCGATCAGCGCCGCCGGATGCAGCGCCAGCGCCATGGTCGGCAGGACCATTGCAATCATCCCGTGCCGTGCGATCGGGCCGTTCATCGGAAAGATCGGAACCAGATAGGCCAGCGACCAGATCAGCAGCAGGGCAAACCAGAAGGTCGGTGTGCTGACGCCGAGAATCGAGATGAAGCGCGCGACATAGTCGATCGTCCGGCCGCGGTAGATGGCGGAGAGGACCCCGACGGTGCAGCCGATCACGATCGCCGATCCCATGGTCAGACACAGCAGGATCATCGTGGTCGGCAGCGCCTTGAGCACCATCCGCGTCACTTCGGTATTCTGCACGTAGGATCGGCCGAAATCGCCCTGCAGCGCCCGCCAGACCCAGTCACCGAATTGCTGCGCGATGGGCTTGTTCAACCCCAGGTCTTCGCGCACCCGGACAAGATCGGCCTCGGTGATCAGCCACGCCCCGTCGGCGTCCAGCCCGAGGGCCGCCAGCGCCGGATCGCCCGGGGCCATGTGCACCAGCAGAAAGGCCAGAAGCGCGACGCCAAACAAGGTCGGGATCGTCAGAAAGAGCCTCCGCACGATCAGTAAAAGCAGCATTTCAGTCCCTTTTCAGGTTGCGCTCGGATGCAAGCCGTCACGCGCGGTGCGTGCCGGGGTGTCGGCAGTCCGGCCGGGGCCATCCGGTCGGACTGCCTGGTCTGGTGTCGCTGCGGACATGAGGCCGTCAGAGGCTCTACTTGTCCAGCCAGACCCTGTGCAGGATGTCACGGCCCTTGAGTTTGGGGATCTGGAACCCTTTGACATAGTCGTTATAGGCCGCGCGGTGGTTGCGGAAGTTGACGAAGATGAACGGCGTGTCCGCAAAGACGAGCTGTTGCAGCTCCGCGATCTCGGCCTGAACCGCGGCCGGGTCCTCGGTCTGGCCGATGGTCTCTGCCAGCTCCTGCGCGCGCGGGTTCTGGAAACCGCCTTCCTTGTTGTAGCCGGTCATGTTGGTGCTGCTGTTGCCGGAATAGAGGTTCCAGGTGAAGTCCTTCAGGCTGGTATCGCCATTGAACTGCCACAACACCATGTCGTACCGGCCGGCGAACATGTCGTTCACCAACTGACCATAGGCCTTGTTCTCGACCTCCAGATCGATCCCGATCTCCTTGAGCTGCGCCTGGATCAGGATGCCGCGTTGCACATGGGCTCCGCCACCGCCGGTCATCAGCTTCAGTTTCAGCGCCTTGCCGTTGGGGCCATAGCCCGCCTCGGCCAGCAGCGCGCGGGCCTTTTCAAGGTCGGGGCGCACCGCCGACACGTTCTCGGCCTGAACGAACCCCTTGTGCCACGGCGGAAAGATCGACTCGATCTCGGCCCCGGCACCGCCATAGACGTTGTCGATGATCGCCTTGCCGTCGATGGCGTGCTGGATCGCGTTGCGCACCCGGACATCGGCCAGCGCCGGGTGACGGGTGTTCAGCGGCAGCAGGGTCAGGGTTGTCGCCACGCCTTCCTCGATGATGATGTCGTCGACCCCTTCGAACTGCGGGAACTGCGATTCAGGGAAGGTGTTGATCAGGTCCAGCTCACCGCTCTTGAGCGACAGGATGCGGACGCTGGCAGAGGCCAGAAGCGAGGATTCATACCGGTCGACGCAGGGCTCTCCGCTCCGGTAGTAGTCCGGATTGCGCACCAGGGTGATGCTCTTTTTCGGATCGAAGGTCTCGAACATGAAGGGCCCGGTCCCGGCGGCACCGGTGATGCCGTAGTCCTGACCCAACTCCTCGACCTTGGCGGGCGAGGCGAAACGAAGATAGCTTGCCACCTCCCACAGGAACCCCGGCCACGGCTTGGCCAGCACGAAACGCACGGTGTGATCGTCCTCGACCACCACCTCGCTCAGGAACTCCTGCCAGATGCCGGTGAAGGGCGACACCACGTCGCCGGATTGCTGCCGTTCCACGTTGAACTTGACCGCTTCGGCGTTGAAATCGGTGCCGTCGTGAAACTTGACCCCCTCGCGCAGCTTGAAGACGAAGGTGAGGTCATCGATCTGCTCTGGCATGTCGACGGCCAGGCCGGGTGATATCGTCAGGTCGTGCTCGACCCGCAAAAGTGCGTCATAGACCAGGTCCATCAGGTAGACAGGGTTGACCGCCTGTGTCGGGTCGACACGCGAATACTGCATGTCCACCGTGCGGAACGTGCCGCCGCGCTTGGGGCACACCTCATCGCTCTGCGCCGCGACCGGACTGGACAGTCCGACCCCGACGGCAAGCCAGGTGCCGAGAAATACTTGCGAAAGCGTCTTCATAAGGGTCTCCTCCACGTGTTGGTGCATCTCTCTCTGTGTCGAGGGATGTCTCATTGCCGCACATGCAAATGGTGCGGGTTGGCCAAGGGTGCCGGTCAGAACCTCCCCACCCTTTCAATACCTGCGCTGCTGGTCGCCATGATCGCGTCAAGGTGGTTCAGAACCAGCCGGTGGCGCAACTCCTGATGCTCCGGGTGATCCCAGAGGTTGGTGAACTCGCCCGGGTCTTCGTCCAGGTCGAACAACTCGCCAAATCCGTGCCCATGATAGACCACGGTCTTGTAGCGGCCGTCAAAATTCATCGTGGCGTGGGTTGGCAGAGAGTGTCTGGCCGAGCCGAGGGCATCGTTGAATTCGCAGACCACCGAGGCCTTGTGAACGCTTGGGTCCGCCTCGCCCCGCAGCAGCGGCAACAAGGACTGCCCCTGCATGTAATACGGTATCTCGATTCCGGCCGCATCAAGCACGGTGGGGGCAAGATCCACCAGTTCGACCAGCGCATCGCTGATCTGGTTGTCCTGTATCTGCCCGCGCCAGCAGAAGATCAGCGGCACATGCACCAGCCCCTCGAAGAACCGGCAGCCCTTGTAGAGCAGCCCGTGATCGCCCAGCATCTCGCCGTGATCGGAATGAAAGATGATCAGGGTGTTCTCAAGCTCGCCCCTGGCGTCCAGATGGTCGATCAGGCGGCCGAACTGGTCATCCAGCAGCTCGATCATCGCGTAATAGGCAGCCTTGATGCCGCGACCGTTGAACGACGCCGGCGGGTGCGTTGCGGTGAACTCACTGTCCTCGGCCGCCGCATTGTCGCCGATGGTGGGGTCTGACGCCTCCAGCGATTGCTGACAGATGTTCTGAAACCCCTTCTGCCGTTCAAGATCGGACGGCCTGAACAATGGGTCGGGCAGCGTCTCGGGGTCATACCGCGCAAGGTACTCGGGCGGCGGATCAAACGGCGGATGCGGATCAAACGGGTTGAGCGACAGCATCCAGGGCCCGTCCCGCGGTTCGTCGATGAACCGCATGGCGATTTCCGTGCACCAGGTCGACTGATGCAGATCCGCCGGAACCCCGGGCGTGCAGAACCCTTTCACGTCATGAAACAGCTCGGCATGGTCGACGCCCTTTTCCTCTTTCAGCCAGCGCCCGTAGTCGTTTCTGCGCGAGGCCGGTTCTGGCATCGAATGGTGGCTCCACGCCATCATGCGATAGCCGTCGTCGGTGCGCTTTTCCATCTCGCCCTCGGCGCTGGCCAGATGCAGCTTGCCAACCAGCCCGCAGTCATAGCCGTGATCGGCCAGGATGCGCGTCACCAGCTTTTCCGAGCTTGGGAAGTAGGCGTTGCCATTGCGGTGGACATGGGTGCTGGCGGGGTAACGCCCGGTCAGAAAGGACGCCCGGCTCGGGGTGCAGATCGGACTTTGGACATAGGCCTGACGAAACGCCGTCCCGGCCTCGATAAAGCGGTCAAGCGCGGGCGTGCGGATGTGCGGATTTCCGAGTGCGGCAATGGTGTCGTAGCGCTGCTGATCGGTGCAATACCAAAGAATGTTCGGTCGATCCGACGCCATGTCCCAAAGCCCCCCGGCAAATTCTGTGTCCCGGTGAGTGTAATTCGGGCCGGGACATGATTACTAACTGCATTTGATGCCGAATCCCAAACCAGAGGTTATGGGTGGCGGCAGCCGACCAGAGAAGGAGCGCGCCATGGAACTGCGACAGTTGGAGTATTTTCTCGCCGCCGTCGAACAACGCAGCCTCGGCCGGGCGGCAGAGGTCATGAACATCAGCCAACCGGCCATCAGCAAGGCGATCCGACGGTTGGAGATCGAGCTCGGCGTCTCCCTGCTCGACCGGCGGCCCAGGGGGGTGGAGACCACCGCCTTTGGCGACGTCCTTGCCCTGCGCGGCACGTCGATCCGTCACGCCCTGATGCGTGTCGAGGACGAGCTGCGGGCGATGAAATCCGGGCACACCGGCAAGGTGACCATCGGCGTCGGCTCCAGCATGCGGCTGAAGTTGCTGCCCGATGCGATCCTGCGGGTGAAATCGAGCCATCCGAACGTGGAATACAAGGTCGTCAGCAAGCTGCACGACGGCCTGATGCCGGACGTGCAGCGGGGCGATGTCGAACTTGCCCTGTGCCAGCTCGCGACGCCCGACGTCGTGGACGAACTGGCGGAGATCCCGCTCTATTCCGACAGCATCCGACCGACGGTGCGCAAGGGCCATCCGCTGTTGCGCAAGCCGGACCTCAGGCCGATCGACTGTCTGGACTACGACTGGATTCTGCCGGCGGCCGAGCACCTGGGGCATCGCCGTCTGGATGCGCGGTTTCACGATCTGGGATTTCCGGCGCCCAAACCTGTGGTTGAAAGCGAGTCGACGCTGTTTTCCATTTCGATGATCAAGAGCAGCGACATGATCAGCTGGCATCCCACCCTGGTGATCCAGGAATTCTCGGATCACGTCGCGGCGATCCCGCTGCCGGAGATCTCGATGCCACGCAAGGTCGGCATCGTTCACCGGTCCGACATGCAGTTTTCGGCCCCGGCGAAACTGTTGATCGAACAGCTGCAAAACGTCAGCCGCGAAATGATCGACAGCGGCCTGGCCGATCCGATCACCCCCGGCTGACTTGCCCTGAGGTTATGGCTGACGGCCCAGATCGCACTTGTGGTTCTGTCGCGGCGAGGCAACCATGCATCCTGCACAGGGCAGACGGAGGCAGGCATTTGAAACCGAACATTCTTTATATCCTGTCGGATCAGCATGCCGCGCATGTCGCCGGCTGCTATGGTGATCCGGTTGTCCGCACCCCCAATATCGACAGGTTGGCGGCCCGGGGGGTGCGCTTTGACAATGCCTACACGCCGTCGCCGATCTGCCTGCCGGCCCGCATGTCGCTTTTGACGGGGCGGTATCCCTGTCGTCAGAACGTCTGGACCAACAGCGACTCGCTCGCCTCGGACCTCCCGACCTTTGCCCATGCCCATGGCGCGGCCGGCTACCGCCCGACACTGATCGGACGCCTGCACAGCCTTGGGCCGGATCAGTTGCATGGCTATGCCCACCGCGAGGTCGGCGACCACATGACCGACTGGCTGGGGGGCAGCGACTATAGCTTGGGCGTTCTGGACAAGTGCCAGCGCCCGTTTCGCGATGCCCTGGTCAAATCGGGTCCGGGGCGGATGAGTTTCGAAGACCTCGACAAAGACGTGACCCGGCACGCCCTGGCGTTTCTCGACCGCGAGGCCGAAAAGCGCGCCCGCGGTCACACCGATCCGTTTTCGCTCAGCCTTGGCTATATGCTGCCGCATCAGCCCTATGTCGGGGACCCTGGTCTGTTCGAATATTACCATGACCGGGTGTCGGACCCGAGGTTGGCACGCGACGAGACGCAGGAGCCCGAATACCTTGCCTGGTGGCGCAAGCAGACCGGAATGAACGACATGACGCCGGCGGAAGAGCGGCGCGCCAAGGCCGCCTACTACGCGCTGGTCGAGACGCTGGATGGCGAAATCGGCAAGGTGCTGGATCGGCTCGAACGCCACGGGCTGATGCAGCACACGATGATCGTTTACGCCTCCGATCACGGCGATCAACTGGGCGAGCGTGACCTGTGGTTCAAGCAGACGTTCTATGACCAATCGGCCAAGGTTCCGCTGATCCTGAGCTGGCCGGGGAAGGTGCCCGAGAACCAGCGGCGCGACCATGTCGTCAATCTCGTCGATCTCACCGCGACGCTGGTGGACGCCGTGGGCCACGATCCGTTGCCGGAGGCTGACGGCCGCAGCTTGCTGGGCATCGCGAAAGACCCGAAGGCCGACTGGAGCAACGAAACCTTTTCGGAGTATTGCACCGACGGGATGAAGGCCTGGACGGGGGGCAAGAAGCTCTTGACCCGCATGGTCAGGCAGGGCCGTTTCAAGCTGAACTACTTCCACGACGACCGGCACCAGCTGTTCGACCTTGAAGCCGACCCGGACGAGACCCACAACCTGTTCGACGCGCCGCAATACGCCGAGGTCCGCGACCAGCTGCTGACACGTGTACTCGATGGCTGGGACCCGACCCATATCACCCAGACCATCGATCGCGGCATCGCACGCAAACGCATCCTCGAGGCCTGGGCCCGTCAGACCGAGCCACCGGAGCGTTTTCGCTGGCCGACACGTGCAGACCAGAACTGGTTGGTCGAGGGCCCGACCTCGTGAAAAAGAATGCGCCGGCCCGTGTGAGCATGACTTGACCCGGTGTCCAGCGCCTCAATCCGTGCAAGGACCCTCCCGATTTGCCGGCCCATCCGCCGCACCAGCGCGGGAACTACGGTGCGGTATCTTGGTGTTTCTGCCGCGGTGAGGGCGTCACCGGGTCGAGCCCGATGACCGTAACCGTCGCGAGGGGCGCGCCGGTCAGTAGCGCACCTCGACCATCTGGTGGCCCCGCACCTTCGGGACGGTAAAGCGCACCCGGCCGTCGGTCTGCGTGAACTCCAGCGCCGGGCCATTGGGCACCACAGACACGGCCTTGACCGCGCCGGTCGCGGCGAGGTCGACGGTGATGTCGTGCAGGTCGATCAACTCCTGGATCGGCTGCACGGGCGCGCCGCGGAAGTTTCCGCGCAGGGCCGGCGTGGCATAGAGCAGGTGCACCACGTCGCGGGCCTCTTCCGGTTGATGGCGCACGGTCACGCGTCCGGCGCGCGGCAACGAGGTCGTCACCAGCCGGTCCTCGCCCAGGGCCTGTTCGATCAGCTTCTCGGCGATCTCCAGCATGGCGAGGGAACCGACCTGGAAATAGGTGGTGAAGATCGGGAAGGCAAAATAGGTGAAGCCGCCCTTGGCCGATCCCGCCGCGGTGCCCAGCGGCTCGGGCTTGCTGGCGGCTTGAACGTGGCCCGAGAAGTGCCGCACCGTGCGGTTGAAATAGGGCTCGTAGACCTCACCCAGCGAGGTGCCGTCGGTCAGTTTCACATGCTCGGCCGGGGCATACATGAACAGCGGATCGCCGACGAAACTGGCCCGGCAGGCCTCGGTCGGCAGGACGTAGTCGCCGTCGCTGTTGGGCGAGGTCCCGTCCCAGTCGGCGCCGACGTCGAAGACGAAGCCATGCTCGGGGTCGATGCCGCTTTTCCCGGTCAGAAGGACGCGGCCACCACCGGCGACGAAGGCCTCGACCTTGGCCTTCAGCGCGTCTCCGACGACCACATCGTCGGGCAGGATCAGCAGCCTGTAGCCCGAGAGATCGCTGTGCATGTCCACCACGTCAAACGCCATCTGGGTCTCGAGCAGCACGCGCGAGGCGCCCTCGTCGGCGTCGCAGTGATGATGCGGACGCCCGGCAAAAGACGGCAGGCTGGCAGCCTCGGTCGGCAGCATGGCAACCTGTGCCCGGTTGGTCGACCCCTTGGCCCAGGCCTCGCGCTCGGCCACCCATTTGTAGGCCGGGCGGATCACGTCCATCGAGGTGCGGTCGATCTGGCCCGTGGGGTGCAGGTGATCACCGATCGAGCAGCACGCGCCGTGCGCCAGCATCGCCCCGCATTCATAGACCAGCGCCTCGGGCAGCTTGTAGCCGCCGACCTCGCCCCAGTGGATGTGGAATTTGCCGGTCATGCCGAGGAAGGGTTCGCCCAGGGTGTCGACGAACCGGGCGCTGAGCGGGAAATGCTCGTAGCCCCAGCCCGCGGTCGGCAGCGATTCCAGTTCCACGTGGGAATAGTAGTCCTTGTAATGCTTGCGCAGCTCCCACGGCATGTGCGGCGAGTTGAAATAGAGCGGCATCTTCGGGTTGTGCTTGTGCACCGCGTCGCGGACCCGGCCGAAGTAGGTGACGATGGACTGCGCGGTAAAGGCCTCGCGGTCCTCGGCGTTGCTCCAGTCCAGCCCCATCGCGTCCATCTTGATCTTGGCGAACCGCGAGATCGAGGGCAGTTGGAACGAGATGTCCATGAAGATCCCGTCTGCGTCGGGATAGCGCTGCATCACCTCCTCGGTCTGGTGGCACAGGTAGTCGAGATAGGGCGAGGCGAAGTCGAGAAAGGCCCAGCCGGCGCCATTGCCGTATTGCGGCATGAAGGTCGGCAGCGTCCCGTCGGGCGACACCGTGCGCCACTCGGGGTGCTCGAATGCGGCCAGCTCGTCCCATGTCGCGGTCAGGTAGATCGGGGCGTTGATGCCTTCTGCGTGCAGCGCGTCGATCTGCGCGCGCAGCAGGTCGAACTCAAGATGCGGGTGCATCTTGCCCACTTCGGTCGGGTGGTAGGAATGGCCATGGTGGCACTTGGAGAACACCGTGACGCTGTCGACATGCGCCTCCTTGAAGGCCCGGGCAAAGGCCCCCGGATCGAACCGGCTGCCAATGCCGGCGATGGTCTCGTTGGTGTGGAAGTCGAGGTGAATCTGCCGGTAACGCATCAGGCGTCTCCTTGGGTGAGCATGTTTGAAATGAGGGGCGCGGTACGGCGCTAGCCTATGGCGGGGAGGGCCTCGGCAGAGTCGGGCCAGGCCAGGGTCGTGCCGCTCTCGGCGAAGAGGTAGACCGACCGCGCCGGGATCGTCAGGCCAAGCGCCTCACCGTGCCCGAGGCTCAGCTGCGCCGACCGGTAGACCGCGAAGTAGCCTTCGTGGGATTCGGAATCGAAGGCGCGCAGCTCGCCCGCATCGACATAGACGATCGTTTCCCGGCCGAGGCTTTCGACGACGGCGACGCGGGTGTCCATCGACCAGCCGGGTTCGCCCGCCGCGCCAAAGCCCTCGGGTCGGACGCCGATGATGACCTTGTCACCCTGTCGCGGGACCTCGGCCTCCGCGTGGATCTCGATGGCCGCCTCGCCGGTCAGTCCGGGTGCCGCGACGCTGACCGACCGGCCTTGCACGCCGGTCACTGCAGCCTCGATGAAATTCATCCGGGGCGAGCCGAGGAAACCCGCGACGAACCGGTTGGCGGGGCGGTTGTAGAGGTCGAGCGGCGCGCCGAGCTGTTCGATTTCCCCGTCGTGCAGCACCACGATCCGGTCGGCCATCGTCATCGCCTCGGTCTGGTCGTGGGTGACATAGACCATCGTCGCGCCCAGCTCGGCATGCAGCCGGCCCAGTTCGACGCGCATCTGGGTGCGCAGGGCGGCGTCGAGGTTGGACAGCGGCTCGTCGAACAGGAAGACCTCGGGCGAGCGGGTGATCGCCCGGCCGATCGCGACGCGCTGTTTCTGCCCGCCGGACAGCTGCCGCGGCTTCTTTTCAAGGTGGTCGGTGATCCGCAGGATGCCCGCCGCCCGTTCGACGGCGGCATCGATCTCGGCCTTGGGACGGCCGGCGATGGACAGGGCAAAGCCCATGTTCTTGCGCACGGTCATGTGCGGGTAAAGTGCGTAGTTCTGGAACACCATCGCCACGCCGCGGTTTGCCGGCTCGTCACCGGTGATGTCGCGGCCATTCACCTCGACCCGGCCCGAGGTGATGGTCTCGAGCCCCGCGATGGAGCGCAAGAGCGTGGACTTGCCGCAGCCCGAGGGGCCGACCATGACGATGAATTCGCCAGGGTCCACCTCGAAGCTGACATCCTTGATCGCGCGGAAGCTGCCGTAGTTCTTGACGATGTTGCGAACGGAAAGACTGTTCATGGTCAATGTCCTATTTGCCGAGGCCCGCGAGCGACCGGACGAAGTATTTCTGAAGGGCGATGAAGAGCGCGAGGATCGGCACGGTGGCGAGTGCCAGCCCGGCCATGATCGCCGGCCAGTCCGACGAGAACTCTCCGCGCAGTTGCAGGATGCCCACCGGCAGGGTCTTCATCGCCGGCTTGGTCAGCATCACCAGCGCCAGCAGGAACTCGTTCCAGACAAAGACCGCCTGGAAGATCGCCGCACTGGCCACCGCCGGGCCCGACAGGGGCACGATGACGCGAAAGAAGATCTGCACCCGGCTGCAGCCGTCGAGCCGCGCCGCCTCTTCCAACTCGCGCGGAAAATCGAGGAAGAAGGCGTAGAAGAGGATGGTGGTGAAGGGGATGCCATAGGCGGCATAGACCAGCACGATGCCGAAGTAGCTGTTGAGCAGCCCGGCCGAGGACACCATCTGGTAGAGCGGCAGCAGGACCGCCGTGATCGGCACCGCGAACCCCGCGACGATGGCAAGATAGACCATCCTGAGCGCGAAGGTGTTGGTCCGGGCCAGCACGTAGGCGGCCATCCCCGAGACCAGCACGATGACCCCGACCGCAAGGAAGGTGACGATGGCCGAGTTGAGCATGAAGAAACCCAGGCCCACGCCCCAGACGCGTTCGAAGCTCTCGCCGCTGAACCCAGACGGCAGGCCCAGCGGATCGGTGAAGATCTCGCGCCGGGTCTTGAAGGCGGCCATGACCATCCAGAGCAGCGGCAGGACCACGAAGAGCGTCCAGGCCGTGACCATGCCATAGGCGAAGAGGCGGGCAAGTCGAAACCGGGTCATGCGCTTCTGCTCACTTTGAGTTGGATCCAGCCAAGGATGACGGCGATCACCAGCAGCACCACCGCGATGGCATTGGCATAGCCCATGTTGGTCAGCGAAAAGCCCTGCAGGAAGATGTAGGTGCCCAGCACCTGGGTCGAATTGGCCGGCCCACCCTGGGTCAGCACGTAGATGAAATCGAACAGCTTGAAGCCGCCGATGGTGGTGATCAGCACCGCGACGATCAGGACGTTGCGGATGGCCGGCAGGGTGATGTGCCAGAACGCCTTGATCCCCCGCGCGCCATCCAGCGCCGCTGCCTCATAGAGCTCTTTCGGGATGCCCTGCAGCCCGGCGAGGATCAGCACCATCATGAAGCCGGTGTACTGCCAGGCGGCCACGATCAGGACCATCCAGATCGACAGGTCCGGGTCGCCCAGCCAGCCCAGTTGCGGCGGCGTCAGGCCGATGGCCTTGACCAGTTCGTTCAGGATGCCGACGTTGGGGTCGAAGATGATCAGCCAGATCAGCGCCACCGCCACCGACGACACCACCATCGGCATGAAGATCAGGGTGCGGAAGAAGGTCTGCCCCTTGGGGATGCCCCGGTCGAGAAGCGCGGCGAGGATGCAGCCGATGCCGACCTGAAGAGTAACCGAGCCGAAGACGATGATGAGGTTGTTTTTGAGTGCGACCCAGAAGACCGGATCGTTCCAGGCGCGGGCATAATTGGCGAGGCCGACAAAATCCCAATCCGTCGAGGTCAGGCTGAAGGCGTTGAACGATCCGACCACCGCCATGAGGGCGGGCACGAAGATCAGCACCGTGCAGATGATCAGGGCTGGCGCCAGCAGGATGGCAGAGCTGAAGGCGGACGATAGAACCAGTCCCCGTTCCGCTTGTGCGGTCGTCCCCGGCGTTGACATGACGTGTTCCTTGACTTGCCGCAGGCAGGACCCGCGGCGTGTATCGGTATGCGTGAAAGCGTGGTGGCTGGGTGGCGGACGGCCCCGGCAGGGCCGCCCGATGCGCGATCAGTTGGCGTTGAGCGCCGCCTTGGCGTCCAGCGCGACGGCGCGGATGTCGGCCATCGCCTCTTCCGGCGTCTTGGTGCGGTTCAGAACCTCGACACCCGCGTCAAGGTAGGCATTGGCGACGCTCGCCTCGAGCAGCACGTCGAGCACGTTGACCGAGCCGGTGGCCGTGGCCATGTCTTCCGAGATCCACTTGAAGTTCTCTGAGCCTTTGAACTGGTCGATCAATGCCGGGTTCGACGGGATGCCGCCGACGACCTCGGCGAAGCGCAGCGACATCTCGTCCGAGACCAGGAAACTCACCCAGGCCGCGGCCATCTCCGGGTGTTCGGTCGAGGCCGAGATCTGGTAGCCCGAGGGCACCATGAAGCCCGCACCGGGATCACCCGCGCCGCCTTCGATACCCGGCATCCGGAACATGGCGAAATCCTCGAAACCCTCATCATTGAAGATGTTGGCGCACCACGATCCGCAGTAGATCAGCGGCGAGATCTCGGCCGCGAACATCGAGCGCGACGCCTCGGGCGAGGTGGCATTGGGCGCGTCCTGGAAACAGCCCGCATCCTGCAGGTCGACGACCTTCTGCCAGGCCTCGACATAGCCGGGATCGGCAAAGAGCTCTTCGTCCGACGCGGTGAGCGCGTAGTCTTCCGCCGTCGCCTCCGTTCCCAGCACACGCGCGTTGAGCATGGTGATCACGTGGTTGAGCTTCCAGCGTTCGGAATTGCCCAGCGCCCACGGCACGATGTCGGGATCGACCGCCCGAATGTCCTGGCACAGGGTCAGCAACCCGTCAAAAGTGTCGGGCGGGGTCAGGCCGTGTTCCTCGAAGAAGGGCACGTTGTAATAGAAATACTTCGACACCGCCTGCGCCGGGACACCGTAGTTGCGGCCGTCGTATTCAAAGGACGAAAGCCAGCCTTCGCCGAGGTATTCGCCAAAGCCGCCGTCCACGTCCTTGTATTCGGTGATGTCGAGAACCAGATCGTCGCGCACCAGCCGCGCGGCATCCTCGCCGGCCCAGTTGAAGAACACATCCGGCGCGTCCGACCCGGTCAAAGCCACCTGGATCTGGGTCTTGTAGGCTTCGTTGGGAAAGGTCTCGTGGATGATGTTGACGTCCGGGTGCGTCTGCTTGAAGGCCTCGGCCGCCTCGGCGATGAATTCCGGATTGTCGTTTTCGACCAACGTCCACATCGTCAGGTCGACCGCCCCCGCGCTGCCGGCGAGTGCCGCCGCGCCCAGGCTCAATGCGCCAACCCGCGCGATCCGTGAAATCGCAGTTCTCAGTGCCATCTGTTTCCCTCCCATGAATTGTGTCGACACCCGGCAAACCCCTCCACAGGCCAAAATCGAACCGGTTCGATAAACCCGACCCTGCCAAATCGGATGACATTCTGTCAAGCGGTCTTGCGCCCAGTTTTCCGGCTGATCCGCGAAAAAAGGCTGGAAAAGTGACGCGAAATCCTGCTGAATGAGCCACTGGGTGAAACTCCGGGTCGGCCTAAAAGAAGGAATTGCGAAATGGCAACGGTACGTGACGTCGCAAAAATCGCAAGCGTTTCGACGTCCACCGTGTCGCTCGCCCTCAGCGGAAGCGACAAGGTCAGCGCCAAGACCCGGCAAAGGATCTGGGATGCCGCCAAGACCGTCGGATACGTGCCCAACCCCGTGGCACAGAGCCTCGCGCGCGGCCATTCCGACATGATCGGCATGGTGATCGGGGACGTCAGCAACCCCTTCATCGCCCGGTTCTTCAAGGAGGTCGAACGTATCTCCTTGAAAAGGGGCCATATGGTCATCGTCTCTGACACCGATACCGATCCGGCGCGCGAGCTGGGCATCCTGAGGCACCTCAAGGCCCAGCACGTGGCGGGTGTCCTGTTCACGCCCTATGGCAACAGCCCGGAATACGTGGAGGCGGTGCAGGAATTCAAGCTGCCGATGGTCGTCCTCGACCACAAGATCGGCCCGATCGATGCGGACTTCGTCGCAACCGACCACGAGCTGGCCAGCGCCATGCTGACCGAGCACGTGATTCGCCTCGGGCATCGCCGGATCGCGCATATCGCCGGCAACCGGGGTCTCTATTCGGCCGAGCAGCGGCTGGCCGGCTTCCGCAAGACCATCGCCAAGGCAGGGCTGCAGGTCGATGAAGACCTGATTCTGTACGGCGAATACGACGGCGACAGGGCCTACGAGTGTACCATGCGCCTGCTGACCCGCCCCGACCGCCCGACCGCGATCATCACCGCCAACAACATGATGGGTCTGGGGGCCTTGAAGGCCACCATGGATCTGGGGGTCGCCTGCCCTGACGAGGTCTCGCTCGCCACCATCGACGATGTGCCGTGGGGCGATGTCATACGGCCCCGCATGACAATGGCAGTCCAGCCGATCGCCGATATCGCCAGGGTCTCGATGGAGTTTCTGCTGGAGCGGATCAAGCGCCGGAACGAATTGCCGATCCAGCCAAGAGAGCATCTTTTTGTTCCGCAGCTGGTGATCGGTCAGTCCTGCGCCAGGCTGGGTTAGCGGTGGGGTGCGAAATCCGAAAAGGCGTGGCATGGGCGTTGGCCTGACGCGCCGCCGGTGGTCTCCACCTATGTGCCGCCGCGCCCGCTCCACCGTGGCTTCCGGTCTGGCCCCGGCCGCCGCACGCGCTACCTGTCCGGCATCCACGCCAGCGGCCTCCCCCGGGTCGCGCTGAACCTGCGGACCGACGGCCTCAGGATCGAGGACACCCTGCCCCGGCTGGCCGACGGGAATTGGCTGGACGTCGCGCCCCAAGGAGATCACCATGACCAAGACCATCCTCATTACCGGCGCGACCGACGGCATCGGCCGCCTGACCGCAAAGACGCTGGCAGCGGAAGGCCACAGGGTGTTGTTGCACGGCCGCAGCGCCGAAAAGCTCGACGCGGCCGCGCAGGAGATCGGCGGCGCGACAGAGACCTTCTGCGCTGATCTGTCCCGCCTCGAAGAGGTCGCGGCGCTGGCCCGCGCTGTGCTGGCGCGCCACGACCGGCTCGACGTGCTGATCAACAACGCCGGTGTCTTCAAGACCGACCGGACCGTGACCGCTGAGGGGCTCGACACCCGCTTCGTGGTCAACACCCTTGCACCCTACCTGTTGACGCGGCATCTGCTGCGGATCATGCCGAAAGACGGCCGTGTAGTGAACCTGTCGTCAGCGGCACAGGCGCCGGTCGAGATCGACGCGTTGATGGGCAGCCGCCGCCTCGATCACATGGCGGCCTATGCCCAGAGCAAGCTGGCACTCACGATCTGGACCCAGGCGCTGGCGGCAGAGCATCCCGAGGGGCCGGTATTTGTCGCGGTGAACCCCGGCTCGCTGCTGGCCTCGAAGATGGTCCAGAAAGGGTTTGGCGTCGCTGGCAACGACCTGCGGATCGGCGCCGATATCCTGCGCCGCGTCGCGCTGTCAGAGGACTTTGCGGACGCCACCGGGCGCTATTTCGACAATGACAGCGGCGGTTTCGCCAAGCCGCATCACGCCGCCCTCGACACCTCGCAGACCGCCCGGGTGATGCAGGCGATCCGGCAACTCGCAGGAGACGACGCCCGGGCGTGAAGCAGGCTTGCGATCCCGCCCGCCGGGTCACAGCTCCAGTCGCTGTCCCGTTTCCGGGTCGAACAGGCTCAGATGCTCGGTCTCGACCCCGATGCGGATCGGCTGGCCCCGGGTGACGACAGCACGTGGCGGCACCCGCACGGTGACCTTCTGGCCCTCGGTCTCGACCACGACCATGGTGTCGGGGCCGGTCGGCTCGATCATCTCGACCCTGCCCTCAAGCACCGAGACATGGCCGCGGTCGAGCGCCATCGCCTCCGGCCGGATGCCCACGATCACCTCGCGGCCCTCAAGTCCCGATGGCACCGCCAGGCCCTCCAGCCGGAGTTCGGCCGCCCCGCCCGCGCCATAGCGCAGCACGCAGGTCTCGCCGCGGCCGTGCAGCGTGCCGCGGATCATGTTCATCTGCGGCGAGCCGATGAAGCCTGCAACGAACAGGTTGGCGGGCCGGTCATAGATGTCCTGCGGCGTGCCCAGCTGCTGGATCACCCCGTCCTTCATCACCGCCACCAGCGTGCCCAGAGTCATGGCTTCGACCTGGTCGTGGGTGACGTAGACGATCGAGGTGCCGAGGGTTTCGTGCAGCCGCTTGATCTCGGTCCGCATTTCGACCCGCAGCTTGGCGTCGAGGTTCGACAGCGGCTCGTCAAACAGGAACAGATCGGGCTGGCGCACGATGGCACGGCCCATCGCCACGCGTTGCCGCTGGCCGCCCGACAGGGCGCCGGGCTTGCGGTCGAGCAGGTGCTCGATCTGCAAGAGTTCAGCCGCGGACCTGACCCGTGGACGGCGTTCCTCCTTCTGCATGCCGCGCATCTCGAGGCCGAAGCCGATGTTGCGCTCGACGCTCATCGTCGGGTAGAGCGCGTAGGACTGGAACACCATCGCGATGTTGCGGTCCTTGGGCTTGACGTCGTTGACGACCCGCCCGCCGATGCGCACTTCTCCGGCGGTGATGTCCTCGAGCCCGGCAATCATCGACAGCAGGGTGGACTTGCCGCAGCCGGAAGGGCCGAGCAGCACGAGAAAGCCGCCCTCCTCCAGCTCCAGCTCGATGTTGCGCAGAACCTCGACGGCGCCGTAATTCTTGCGGACCGATGATATCGACAAGGCGGTCATGTGGTGCTCCTAGCCTTTCACTGCGCCGGCGGTCAGGCCGGACACCATTGCCCTCTGGACGAGGGCAAACAATACGATGACCGGCAGGATCGAGATGATGCCCCCGGCCGCCAGCATTCCCCAGGGAAGCTGGAATTCTCCCACCATCAGGTGCAGCCCCACCGGCCAGGTGCGCGAGCCCTGGCTGGTCGTCAGCATCAGCGCGAACAGGAACTCGTTCCAGGCGGCGATGGCGACAAAGACGCAGGTTGCCAGCAGGCCGTTGCGGGCAATCGGGATCACGATCCGGATCATCGCCACCAGCCGCGTCGCCCCGTCGATCCGCGCCGCGCTTTCCAGCTCTTTCGGCGCGGCATCGAAGAAGCCCTTCAGCATCCAGACGAAGAGCGGCAGCAGGAAGCTGGTATAGGCCACGGCCAGCCCGATGGTGCTGTCGAGCAGGCCGATGCTGCGCATCACCACGAACAGCGGGATGATCATCATCACCGCCGGGAACATCCGCACCACCAGATAGGCCAGCATCAGCTGGGTGCGGCCGCGAAACTCGAACCTGGCAAAGGCATAGGCGGCGATGGTGCCGGTCAGCAGGCAGATGCCGATGGTGGTGGTTGTCACGATCAGGCTGTTCAGCACCAGCTTGGGATAGCTCGACTGCTGCCAGAGCGTGACGTAATTGTCGAAGGTGATGCGCCGCGGGATGTACTGCAGCGTCGAGGTGACGATGTCCTCCTCCAGCTTCAGCGAGGTCAGGAAGGTCCACAGGATCGGAAAGATGCAGATGAACGACAGCGTCACCAGCAGAAGATAGCTGAGCCCGTCCATGATCCGTTTCGAGCGCGCATGCGAGGCAATGTTGGCCATGTCAGTCCCTGTTTACTTTCGAGATGCGGATGTAGGCCCAGGCGAAGATCATCAGGATCAGGAACATCACCACCGCCAGCGCGCCGCCGTAGCCGAAGTTGAAGTCGCGGTAGGCCGTCTGGAACGCATAGAGCGAGAGCACCTGGGTCGACCGCCCCGGGCCGCCGCCGGTCAGGATCAGCAGGAGGTCGGGCGAGTTCACCAGTCCGATCACCCGCAGGATCACCGCCGCGGCGATCACCGTCTTGAGCATCGGCAGGGTGATCAGGCGCAGTTGCGAGAACCCGCTGGCGCCGTCGATCTGCGCCGCCTTGTAGAGGTCCTGCGGAATGCCCTTGAGACCGGCGAGGATCAGCAGCGTGAAGAACGGAAAGCTGTGCCAGGCCTCGACGATGATGGCGGTGCCCATGGCCGTCACCGGCGAGACGAACCAGGCCTTGTAGCTGTCCAGCAGGCCAATGTTCACCAGCACGTCATTGATCACCCCCATGCGCGAATCCAGCATCAGCGACCACATGTGCCCGGCCACCACATTCGGCAGGAAGAACGGCAACAGGATCATCACCGCAAAGACGCGGGTGCCCGGCAGGTTGCGGTGCAGCGCCAGCGCCGCCAGCAGCCCGAGCAGGAATTCCAGCACGATCGACAGGGTGACCCAGATCATCGTGTTGTAGAGCGACAGCCAGAACACCGCGTCGGTCAGGATGCGCTTGTAGTGCATCAACCCGACATAGCCGGTGCCGAGGTCCGGCCGGGTCAGCCGGTACTGGCGGAAACTCAGGTCAAAGCCGTAGAGCGTGGGATAGAGCACCACCGCGACCAGCATCGCGGCGCTGGGAAGCAGCAACAGGTACATCCAGTAGCGCGTCTCGGACAGCTCGCCGAGCCAGGTCAGCGGGTTCAGCGCCGCCCAGCGGCCGCCGCTGCGCCTGTCGAGGTCGATACGTGACGAAAATTCCATGGTGATGTCGTATCCCGATCAGTCAGGGTCCGACCGGCGCCTGGCACGGCGCCGGACGGACAAAGGGTCAGTTGATCGCGCGGTCGAGCTCGGCGATCATCTCGTCGACGGCCTGTTCCGCCGTCGCACTGCCGATGAGGATCTGCTGGAAGGCGGCAAGCGCCACGTTCTCGGACCAGCCGGCATAGCCCGGGAAGCTGGGATGCGGCACGCCGAAGCCCAGGGTCTCGACCGCCGGCGCATAGATCGGGTTGCTGACGATGCGCTCGTCGTTGGCCGCCGCGGTGGAGGCCGGGAAATAGCCGGTGGCATCGAGGAACGCGACCGCGACATCCGGCTCGCCCCAGAACTTCAGCCATTCCCAGGCAGTATCCGCATTGCGTTCATTGGTGATGGCGTGACTGGCATAGCCCAGCCGCGCCACCCGGGCCGCCGGCCCCGCGGGCATCGGCAGGGTGGCGAATTCCTCGCCCAGCTCCAGATGCTCGGAGATCGACCGCAGCGAGCCGGTGTGGTGCCACAGCATTGCCGTCTGGCCGGTCTTGAACGCCTCCATGATCTGCCGGAAGCCGTCGTTCGGGGCGCTTTCGGGGGCCACCTTGTCACGGGTATAGAGGCCGGCATACCAATCCATCGCCTCGATCGCCTTGTCGCGGTCAAGCCCGACGCTGCCATCGGCCCGCTGCACCGGAGATCCGAAGGATTCCAGAATGTTGCCGATGTAATGCTGGCCGCCGGCGGCGCCGCGCATGCCAAAGCCGTAGCGTCCCTTTGCCGGGTCCGTCAGCGCGATGGCGGCGGCACGCATCTCTTCCATCGTGGTGGGCGGTGCGATGCCGGCCTCTTCGAACCAGTCCTTGCGGTAATACATCCAGTCGACGAAGGCAAAGGCCGGCACACCATAGATCCGGCCCTCGGAATCGGTCACGCTGGCAAAGCGCGAGTCGTCGAAATCGCCGCGCCGTTCCCAGCTTTCGACCCGGTCGGTGATGTCCGTCAGCGCGCCCATCGCATGCAGGTCGGCAAAGCGTTCGGAGGCGAGCATCGAGGTGTCGGGCTTGCTGTCAGAGACCACGGCGGCGGTCATCTTGGCCATGAATTCCGAGTTCGGAATAGGCTCCTGCTCCAGGCTCACCTCGGGATGCGCCTTGGCGAACATCGGCATGACCGTGTTGGTCAGCGCACCGAATTCCAGCTGGCCGGTAAAGGTGTGCCAGTAGTTGATCGCGGCCCTCTCGGCCCGCAGCGTCGTGGGTGCCAAGGCTGCGGTGCCGGCGAATGCGGCGCCCGCCTTCAGCACGGCGCGTCTGTTCATTGCAGTACTCATCGTTTTCCTCCCTGTGAAAGTCCTGTCGCAGCCCGGTGTCGCGGCTGTCAGAAATGGTGCGCATTGACCTCGACGTGGTGGACATGGGTCGCGGCGACCTCGTCCCAGTCGATCTCGTAGCCGATGCCCGGCGCGTCGCTGACGGTCAGCTTGCCGTCGACGATCGACAGCGGCCCGGCGTCGCCGAGCCCGGCGATCTGCTCTGGGTTCATCACCAGTTGTTCGTAATAGTCGTTGTTGGGAATGGCGGCGCAGATCTGCGCGTTCTCCAGCCCCATCCCGTGCACCTGGGCCCGCATCCCGAAGGCGTCCGACATATGCGCGATCTTCATCGCCCCGGTGAAGCCGCCCTTGAAGAACGACGACACGCGGGTCATGTCCAGCGCGCCCGCCTCGATCCAGCTCGCCATGTTCCAGTGCACGCCGTCAGAGGTCTCGGCCGCGAGAACCGGGATCGTCAGTTTCTCGCAGAGCTTGCTGTAGGAGCCGAGGTGGAACTCGCGCATCGGCTCCTCGTACCAGAGGAACCCCTCGTCCTGCAGCGCCAGGCCGACCTTCAGCGCATCGACATAGTCCCAGCCGGCCGAACCGTCGAACATCAGGTCGGCCTCTGGCCCGGTCCAGCGGCGCAGCGCCCGCGACAGCTCGATATCGCGCTTCACATCGCCCCAGGCGTGCAGCTTGAAGGCGGTGAAGCCGGCATCCATGCACAGCTTGATGTGCCGCTCGTAGTCCTCGAGCGTCGGCCAGGTCACGGTCGAGGCATAGGCCGGCACCACCGGGTCGGCGCCGCCCAGCATCTGATAGATCGGCAGGCCGGCGGTCTTGGATTTCACGTCCCAGCACAGCAGGTCGAGCAGGCCCAGCAGGTTCATGTGAATCTCTTCGACGCGGTCGACCTCCCAGACCTTGGTCCAGAGCTTCTCGGTCAGCAGCGGGTTGTCCCCGATGAAATGATGGAACCGGCGACGGACAAGATCGGCGACCGCATCGCCGCGGCGGATCTTGACCGCCCCGAAGGTGCCGCTGTCGGTCTCCATCCGGACGATGGCGTTCCGGGTCGTGGAGGCGCCGGGATATTCGCCATGCGAGCCTGGCAGACCGTCGCGCCAGCCGAACCGCGGCCCGGCATCCTCTTCCACAACCCAGCAATCAAACTTCGTAATCTTCACGACAGTCTCCGTTAGATATTTTCAACCATTGGTAGGATGTGCTCAATAACCTGTCAACTTATTTTATTAACGCCTGTTAAACGGCATTGTACGGTGTTTTCATAGATTTTGGGCGCGAAAACACGCGAACTTCGCTCACCTACGGTTGACAGGGCCTCTACTGATGATATCTAACTCGCCGTATAAAATATTCTATCCGCGAGAGGGAACGGGCATGGCATTTGCGAAACCGGGTGCGCCGCTTGACGCCGACGACCAAGGCGACAAGAAACGGACCCTTGCCGGCGAACGGTTCCGCCAGCACCTTCTGAACGGCACACTGGTGGCCGGCTCCACGGTGACGCAGAACGATCTGGCCGAAATGCTGGGCGTGTCGCTGACCCCGCTGCGCGAGCTTCTGGTCCTGCTCGAGGATCAGGGGCTGATCGAGGTCCGGCACCGCGCCGGCATCACCATCATCTATCCCGATCTCTCCTTCATCCGCGAGAACCTGCAGTTCCGCTCGATGATCGAGCTCAGCGCGATCGAGAGCTTCACGATCTCCGCCAGCGAGGACTGGATTCGCGAAGAGACCGAACAGCACCGCGCCCTGCGGGATGAACTGCAAAGCAAGCCCATGCAGATCAAGAACTATTCCACCGAGCATTTCGACCGGCCGTTCCATCTGGCGATGGTCGCGGCCCTCGGCAATCCGACGATCATCCGCACCTATGAGCGGATCATGGACAACGTCACTTTGGCCCAGATGGTCCACCGCCAGCAGTTCACCCGCGCCCAGATCACCGACACCATCGACGAACATCTCGCCATCCTCGACCGGGTCGCGGCCCGCGATGCCGACGGCGCCGCGCAAGCGCTGAAGGCGCATTTCAAACTGTCGACGCACCGCATCATCGGTGGCTGACCCGCCTGCACGAAGGACCTTCCATGACCCCGCCCAACATCCTCTTCATCCTGTCAGACCAGCATTCGAAAGAGGCGCTGGGCTGCTATGGCGACACCACCGGCGCCACGCCCCACCTAGACCGGCTGGCCGCGGGCGGCGTTGTCTTCGACAGCGCCTATTGCGCCTCGCCGATTTGCGGGCCCAGCCGCATGTCGCTGATGACCGGTCGCCAGCCGCATGAAAACCGCTGCTGGCTGAACGGCGACGTGCTGAATTCCGGCACCCCGACCTATACCCATGCGCTGGGGGCGGCGGGCTACCGGACGGCGCTGATCGGCCGCATGCACTTCATCGGGCCGGACCAGCTGCACGGCTTCGCGGAACGGCGGGTGGGTGACCACTCGGCCAACTGGCCCGGCAACCCCACCTTCGACCATGGCGCGCTGTCCGGCACGTCGGGGCCCAACGCCGTCAGCCTCAGCCTGTCCGGCCCGGGGGTGAATGCCTATGACCTCAAGGATCGCGACGCGACCGCGGCGGCGGTGGACTGGCTCACGGCGGAAGGCCGGCGCCAGCAGGGCGGCGCGACAGAGGCCTTTCACATGACGCTGGGGTTCATGCTGCCGCATCCGCCCTATGTCGCCGACCCCGAGGACCACGCCGCGATGAAGGGCAAGGTGGCACCGCCCGCGCGCGCCCACCCCGGCGAGGACGAGCACCTCTGGCACCGCGAATGGCGCGACATCTGCGACATCGACCGGCTGGACGAGGCCGAGGTCGCCCGGTCGCGCCAGGCCTACTGGGGTATGGTGCAGCGGCTGGACACCCATCTCGGCCAGGTGCTCGAGGCGCTGGAGGCGGCGGGGCTGCGCGAGAACACGCTGGTCATCTACGCCTCGGACCACGGCGACCACCTGGGCAACCGCGATCTCTTCTGGAAGCACACGTTCTACGAGGAGTCGGCGGGTGTCCCGCTGATCCTGAACTGGCCGGCGAGGCTGCCGGCGGGCCACAGGCGCAGCGCCCCGGTCAGCCTGACGGATCTGGCCGCCACGATGCTCGACGCGGCGCAGGGCGCCTGGAGCGGCGGCGGCGACAGCCTGCTGCCGCTGGCCGCCGATCCCGATGCGCCCTGGCGCGACGCGGTGGTCTCGGAATACTGCGTCGGCACCCGCGACAGCTACGCGCGCCCGCACCCTTCGGTCAGCCGGATGATCCGCCGCGGCCGCTACAAGCTGTGCTACTACCACGGCTACCCGCCAGAGCTCTTTGACCTTGAGGCCGACCCGCAGGAACAGACCGATCTGGCCGCCGACCCCGCCCATGCGCCGGTGCGTGCGGCGCTGCTGACAGCGGTGCTGGCGGACTGGAACCCCGACGAGATCGCCCGCGCATTGGGCCAACGCGACCGCGATGCCGCCCTGCTGGCGGACTGGGCCCGCAGGACCGGACCGTCAGAGAGCCACAGGTGGGACATGCCCGACGGCCAGCGCCCGTCCCTCGCGGCCGAATAGACCGCGGCGGGATCCCGTGTCGTCAGAACGCGGGCGCGCGGAGGGGACAGGCAACGCGCTCCTGTCCGCGCCCATGCGTGCCTCGCCCGACCACCTGTACCGACAGCGTGAAACTATTTCACAGTCGCCTGAAATCCCGCTACAGCTGGCGGCATGAAAAAGATCACTGCCAAGGAGGTGGCCGCGCGGGCCGGGGTGTCGGTGTCGGCGGTGTCGCGGGCCTATCGGGCGGATGCCTCGATCGCCGAGGCCAAGCGCAAGGCGATCTTTGCCGCCGCCGCCGAGCTGGGTTTCGTCAGCAGCGTCGACAAGGTGCTGTCGCAGCAGGCCACCAACACCATCGCCCTGGTGGTCAGCGAGCTGCACAACCCGTTCTATCCCGGCACGGTGGACGAGCTGGTGCGGCAATTGCCCGAGCGCGGGCTGCGCGCCATCGTGCATGTCGTCTCCTCCGCCGACGAGGTCGACACGGTGATGCGGCAGGTGCTCGACTTCCGCACCGAAGGGGTGATTCTCGCCAGCTCGACCATGACCTCTCAACTCGCACGCTCCTGCCGGGCCAATGGCATGCCGGCGGTGCTGCTCAACCGGGTGCAATCCGACAGCCGCATGATGGCGGTCTGTTGCGACAACTACGGCGGCGCGCGCCAGATCGCGGCGCGGTTCCTGGCCCAGGGGCGTCAGCGGATCGCCTTTGTCGGCGGCCGGCGCGATACCTCGACCCATCTCGAGCGGATGCGCGGCTTTCGCGACCAGCTGGAAGAGGCCGGCGCGGGCATTGTCGCGCAATACGACGGCGGCTTCGACTACAGCCAGGCGTTTCGCGTCGGGCAGGAGCTTCTGGCCCGGCGGCCGCTGCCGGACGCGGTGTTTTGTGCCAATGATATCATGGCCATCGCCCTGCTCGACGCGGCCCGGATCAAGGGCGTCACGGTGCCAGACGACATCGCGGTGATCGGCTTCGACGACATCCCCATGGCTGCTTGGGAGGCCTATCGGCTGACCACCGTGCGCCAGCCGCTGCGGCGGATGCTGCGGCAGGCGGTCGATATCCTCACCAGCGCCGATGCGACGCTCACGACGGGCGATATCCGGGTCCTGCAGGGCGAGATGCAGGAGCGCGAAAGCGGCTGATGAAAAAATTTCATGAACCTTGGCAGCTCTTGCACAGATGCCCGGTTTCATGGCTCCTCCGCTGACAGACGCCCGATGGATGGGCGGTTCATGTTCAAGGGAGGTTCGACATGACAGTCACCAAATTGCTTTCGACCGCAGCGCTCACCCTGGCCGGCCTGGCGGCCAGCCTGCCGGCGGCGGCGGAAACCCGGCTCGCCTTTGGCGCGACCAACTCGCAAAGCGCGCATTATGCTTATTTCGCCTCGCTGGCGAAGATCGTGAACAGCGCCTATCCCGATGGCTACCAGGCCTCGGTGGTGGAAACCGGCGCCACGGTCGACAACCTCAAGCGGATGGCGCGCGACCAGCTGGATATCGGGCTGATCACCACCTCGACGCTGTACCACGCCTATAACGGGGTGAAGTCGTTCGACGGCCGGCCGGTCGAGTCCAAGCTGCTCTGGGCCTATTCGCTGGCGCCGCAGAACGTCGTGGTGCGCCGCGATGCCGGGATCACCGAGCTGGCGGCGCTCGACGGTCAGAAATTCGGCCCCGGCATGCGCGGCTCCTCGACCGAGGCGACCTCGCTCGAGGTGTTCGAACTGCTCGAGATCACCCCGGACTGGGTGCGCGGCACCAATGGCGAACAGGCCAACGCAATCAAGGATGACCGCTCGGAAGGCTTTGTCAAAAGCGCCGTCGGCACCTCGTTCGACGCGCTGACCACCGATATCGCGGCCTTCACGCCGCTTCAGGTGCTGGGCGTCGACGACGCGCAGGAGGCCAAGATCCGCGAGAACCTGCCCGAGCTGTCGATCGTCGAGATGCCCGGCGGCGAGATGGAGAACTCCGGCCCCTACACCGTCTGGGGCTTCATGATCGGCGTGTCGGCGCGGCCGGGCATGGACGAGCAGACCGCCTATGACATCACCCGCGCGGTGATGGAGAACATGGCCGAGCAGGAAGCGGCCTTTCCGGCGGTCAAGGGCAACAACCTGCCCGAGCTGACGCTGCAATATGCCACCAGCCCGCTGCACCCCGGCGCGATCCGCTACTACGAGGAAATCGGCCTGACCGTGCCGGACCACCTCAAGTAACGCGACCGATCGATGCGGGCGGGGTGGCAGGCTGCTGCCCCGCCTCGACCTTCCTCTGCCAAAGGTGCCGAGATGCCCCAACTTCCGTTTCTCACCAAGCTCCGTCAGACGAGCATTGCCGGGCTCGCCGTGCTGCTCGGTGCCTTCGTGTTCTACACCTCGTTCAACGGCCCCTTCGAGTCGCTGGTGCAGCGGTCGCTCTTCGTGATGACCATCGTCGCGCTGGCGGTGCTGATGAACCCGCTGTTCGAGGGCAGCCGCTGGCGGCCGCTGGGCATGGCGGTCGATGCCGCGATCGTCGGTCTGGTGACCGTCTCGGGGACCTATATCATCGGCAATTACGAGACCATCATGACCGATCTGCCCTGGGCCACGACCCGGGACATGGTGATGGGCTTCGGCACGCTGGTCTGCGTGCTGGAACTGGCGCGGCGGACCTCGAACTGGGTGTTTCCGCTGATCGTGCTGGCCGCCGTGGGCTATGCCTTTTTCGGCTACCTGATCCCCGGACAGTTCGGCCATCGCGGCTTTGACGCCGGCTACCTGACCGAAATCATCTTCCTGTCGGACCGCGGCCTCTGGGGGATGCTGGTCAATGTCGCCTCGACGACGCTGGCGGCCTTCGTGCTGTTCGGTGCGATCCTGCTGCACACCGGCGCCGGCGAGACTTTCTTCGATCTCTCGGCCCGGCTCGGCGGCGCGCGGCCCGGCGGCGCGGCCAAGATTGCCACCTTCGCCTCGGGCTTCTTCGGCGCGATCAACGGCTCGACCGTGGCCAATGTGGCAACCACCGGCAATTTCACCATCCCGCTGATGAAGCGGCTGAAATACCCGCCCGCCTATGCCGGCGCGGTCGAGGCCATCGCCTCGACCGGCGGCCAGCTGGCGCCGCCGATCATGGGCACCGCCGCCTTTGTCATGGCCGAGCTGGTGGGCGTGAACTACTGGTCGATCGCGCTGGCGGGCGTGGTGCCGGCGCTGCTGTTCTACCTCGGCATCTATGCCACCGTGCATGTGATCGCCCGGCGCCAGAGCTTTGCCGCGGTCAGTGCCGAGGACCTGCCCGACTGGCGCGGCGCGATGAGCTTTACCCGACTGGCGCCGATCGCCGCAGCCCTCGGCGGGCTTGGTTTCGGCGTCATCAACGGCAATTCGGTCGAGCTGACGGCGTGCTATGGCATGATCGCCATGCTGGTCGCGGTGCTGGTGGCGCGGATCGCCGCCGGCGAGGACCCGCGCGCCGTCTTTGGCATCATCCTGCGGGCGCTCGAGGCGGGCGGCAAGGGCGTCGTCATCGTCGGCATCCTGCTGGTCGGCGCCCAGGTCTTTGTGGCGATGATCAACCTGACCGGGTTCGGCGTCGCGGTGACCTCGGCGGTGCTGGCCGTCGGACAGGGGCAGATCTGGCTGATTGCCGGTCTGATGGCGGTGGTCTGCCTGATCGCCGGCATGGGCCTGCCGACCTCGGCGGCCTATGTGATGGTCGCGGCGGTCTTTGCCCCGGCGCTGATCCAGCAGGGCATCGATCCGCTGGTGGTGCATATGTTCGTGCTCTACTACGCCGCGCTCTCGGTGATCACCCCGCCGGTCTGCCTCGGCGTCTTCGTCGCCGCCACCATTGCCCAGGCGCCCTGGATGAAGGTGGCGCTGGAGACCCTGCGGCTGGGTGCCACCGCCTATGCGCTGCCGATGCTGTTCCTGGCCTATCCCGGCATGCTGGGCGGCGGCGGGGCCGAGGACATTGCCCGCGCGGTGCTGTCGGGCGCGATCTTTGCCCTTGGCGTCGCGCATCTGCTGGGCGGCGCGCGGCTGCCCTGGGGCGGGCTGTCGCGACTGCTCTGGGCGGTGCCGGTGGGGCTGGCGCTGCTGCCGCCCTGGTGGGCGACGCTGAGCGCCGCGCTGGTCTTTGCCGGGCTGGTGGTGCTGTCGCGACAGGCGACCGAGGCGCACCAGTCCCGACGCCCGCAAGCGGCCTGAGTTCACCGGCGGCCCGCGCGACTTATCCGGGGGCCGCCGCCCGACACATCCATTCTCCAGACATCACATGAGGGGATATCCCGACATGACCATCACCTATCTCAAGCGCGGCAAGCCCGAGGCGGACCGCGCCGAGGACGACGCCAAGACCGCCACCGTGGTCGCCGACACGCTCAAGGACATCGAGACCCGCGGCGACGCGGCGGTGCGCGATCTGGCGGTGAAGTTCGACGGCTATTACCGCGAGAGCTATCGCCTGTCGCAAGACGAAATCACGGCAATCATCGCCAAGGTGCCGCCCCGCGACCTCGCCGATATCCTTTTTGCGCAGGAGCAGGTGACGAAATTCGCCCAGGCACAGCGCGACTCGATGCGCGATATCGAGGTCGAGACCCTGCCGGGCGTGATCCTCGGCCACAAGAACATCCCGGTCCAGTCGGTCGGCTGCTACGTGCCCGGCGGCAAGTTCCCGATGGTGGCCAGCGCGCATATGTCGGTGGCCACGGCCAAGGTCGCCGGCGTGCCGCGCATCGTCGCCTGCACGCCGCCCTTCAACGGCGAGCCCAACCCCGGCGTGATCGCCGCGATGCATCTGGGCGGCGCCGACGAGATCTATGTGCTGGGCGGCATCCAGGCGGTGGGCGCGATGGCGATCGGCACCGAGAGCATCGATCCGGTGCACCTGCTGGTCGGCCCCGGCAATGCCTTTGTCGCCGAGGCCAAGCGGCAGCTGTTCGGCCGCGTCGGCATCGACCTTTTTGCCGGCCCGACCGAGACCATGGTGATCGCCGACGAGAGCGCCGCCGACGCCGAGCTCTGCGCCACCGACCTGCTGGGGCAGGCCGAGCATGGCTACAACTCGCCCTGCGTCCTGCTGACCAATTCCGAGCGGCTGGCGCGCCACACGCTGGGTGAGATCGACCGCCTGCTGGGCATCCTGCCCACCGCCGGCACCGCGAAGGTCTCGTGGGAGGATTACGGCGAGGTCATCGTCTGCGACACCTACGAGGAGATGCTGGCGGTTGCCGACGACATCGCCTCGGAGCACGTTCAGGTGATGACCGACCGCGACGACTGGTTCCTCGAGCACATGACCTGCTATGGTGCGCTGTTCCTCGGGCCGCGCACCAACGTCGCCAATGGCGACAAGGTGATCGGCACCAACCACACCCTGCCCACCAAGAAGGCCGGGCGCTATACCGGCGGGCTCTGGGTCGGCAAGTACCTGAAGACCCACAGCTACCAGAAGGTGACCACCGACGACGCGGCGGCGATGATCGGCGCCTACGGCTCGCGGCTCTGCATGCTCGAGGGGTTTGTCGGCCATGCCGAGCAGTGCAACATCCGGGTCCGGCGCTATGGTGGCGTGAACGTGCCCTATGGCGAGGGCGCGGCCTGTCTTGATGCGGCGGAGTGAGTGGCGCGGCCGGGGATTGAGGGGCCAGCCCCTCAAACTCCCCGAGGGTATTTTTGAACAGAAGAAGGACTGGACGTGCCATGACTGATCTGCCCCGTACCCCGTCCCTGCGGCTTGACGGCAAGCGCGCGCTGGTGACCGGTGCCTCCTCGGGCATCGGCCAGGCCTGCGCGGTGGCGCTGGCCGAGGCCGGCGCGCATGTGGTCTGTGCCGCCCGCGGCCGCGACCGGCTGGACGAGACCGTCACCCAGATGCGGGCCGAGGGCTGGTCGGCCGAGGCGCTGGTGCTCGACATTGCCGACCTTGATGCGATGCCGGCGGCGCTGGCGGGGCAGAGCTTCGACGTGGTGGTCAACTCCGCCGGTCTTGCCCGCCACGGCCCGGCGATCGAGACCACGGCCGAGGATTTCGACGCGGTCATGGCGGTGAACCTGCGGGCGGCCTATTTCCTCTCGGTGGCGGCGGCCAGGGCGATGGCCGGGCGCGGCGGCGCGATCATCCACATCAGCAGCCAGATGGGCCATGTGGGCGGCATCGACCGGGCGGTCTATTGCGCCAGCAAGCACGGGCTCGAGGGGATGATCAAGGCGATGGCGGTGGAATGGGGCCGGCAGCAGATCCGCATCAACTCGATCTGCCCGACCTTCATCCGCACGCCGCTCTCGGCCCAGACCTTCGACAATCCCGAGCGCGCCGCCTGGGTGGAAGAGAAGATCAAGCTCGGCCGGATCGGCGAGGTCGAGGACATCATGGGGGCGGTGCTCTACCTTGCCTCCGACGCGGCGGCGCTGATCACCGGCACCTCGCTGCTGATCGACGGCGGCTGGACGGCGGATTGAGCCGGCGGCGAGACAGACATTCAACAGGACGAGACCACATGACCGACACTGCCCTTCCCGACGACCTGCTGGCGCTGTTGCGCCGGGTCGACACCCCCACCGTCTGCAACGCCATCGAGGTGGCGCAGGGCAGACGCGGCTTCAACCGCTTCACCCGCGGCACCATGCAGCATTCGAAGCCCGGCGATCCGGCGATCGTCGGCTTTGCCCGCACGGCGCGGATCTCGGGCCTGGCACCGCCCACCGAGGCACCAGAGGTGATCCGGGCGCGGCGGATGGACTATTTCCGCGCCATGGCGGGGGGCGAGGGCCCGACCGCCGCGGTGGTCGAGGATGTCGATTACCCCAATTGCATCGCCGGCTGGTGGGGCGAGGTGCATGTGGCGGTGCACAAGGGCCTGGGGCTGAAGGGCGCGGTCACCAACGGCGTGCTGCGCGATCTCGACGTGATTGACGAGGGCTTTCCGGTGTTGGCCGGTTCAATCGGGCCGAGCCACGGCTTCGTGCATGTGGTCGAGATCGGCAGCGAGGTCAGCATCATGGGGATGCGGGTGGCGCAGGGCGAGCTGATCCACGCCGACCGGCACGGCGCGCTGGTGATCCCCGACGCGGTGATCCCCGATCTGAAACAGGCGATCGAGACGGTGATGGCCAGCGAGAACATCGTGCTCGGCCCGGCGCGCGAGCCCGGTTTCGACATCGACCGGCTGGAGGAGGTCTGGGCGCAGTTCGAGGCGGCGCGGACATGAACGGCGGGGCGCGGCCGAGCCTGCTGGTGACGCGGCGGCTGCCGGCGCCGGTGGAGGAGCGGCTGGAGGCGGCCTATGACGCCACCTTCAACCGCGACGACCGGCCGCTTTCGCCCGAGGCGCTGGCGGCGGCGCTTTGCAGCCATGACGCGGTGATGCCGACGGTGAGTGACGCGATCACCGCCGACATGCTGCGGGCCGGGGGCCGGCGGGCGCGGATCATCGCCAACGTGGGCGTCGGGGTGTCCAACATCGATGTCGATGCGGCGGCGCAGGCCGGCGTGGCGGTGTCGAACACGCCCGATGTGCTCACCGATGCCACCGCCGATACCGCGCTCTTGCTGATCCTGGCGGCCACCCGGCGGGCCTATGCGGCTGAAAAGCGCCTGCGCGACGGGCGCTGGGACGGGTTTTCCATCGTCGAGGGGCTGGGCCGCAGCATCCAGGGCAAGGTGCTGGGGATCATCGGCATGGGCCGGATCGGCCGCGCCACGGCGGCGCGGGCGGCGGCGGGCTTCGGCATGGAGATCGTCTATTACAACCGCTCCGAGATCGGCGACCTGCCCTTTGCGGCACGCCGGCTCGAGAGCATCGGCGCGGTGATGGCCGCGGCAGACGTGGTGTCGATCCACGTGCCGGGCGGCGGCGCGACACCGCTGGTGACGGCAGAGCATATCGCGCGGATGAAGCCCGATGCCTACCTCGTGAACACCGCCCGGGGCGACAGTCTCGACCAGGCGGCGCTGATCGCGGCGCTCTCCGAGGGGCGGATTGCCGGTGCCGGGCTCGACGTCTTTGCCAAGGAGCCGGAGGTGCCAGAGGCGCTGCGGGCGATGGAAAACGTGACGTTGCTGCCGCATATCGGATCGGCGACCCGGGAGGTGCGCGAAGCCATGGGGCACCTCGCGGCCGACAATATCGACGCTTTCTTTGCCGGCGCAGCGCTGCCCAGCCGGGTGGTCTAGGGGCGAAGGAGAAGGCGCGCCGGAGCCCTGCGGTTCCGTCTCGCCTGCCCGGTCAGCCCTGCCAGCGCAGCACCGCCGCCGCGCAGGCCGCGGGGTCCTCGATCAGCGCGTAATGGCCAAGGCCCGCGAGCCCCAGCGCCCGGCCCTCCGGCGCCGCAGCCGCCGCCGTTTGCGCCAGCGCCAGCGGGGTCACCCCGTCCTGCGTGCCGGTGAACAGCCCGACCGGCGCCCGGCAGCGTGACAGCGCCGGCAAGGCGTCGGGCCGCGACAGCGCCAGCCCGGTCTGCGCCACGATGTCGCCTGCGGTCTTGTCCGCCATGTCGAGGATCAGCCGGCGCGCGCCCTCGGGATCGGACCCGTATAGCGGCGGCAGCCGCCCGCCCATCGCCGCAGCGCCGCCCTGCCCGGTCACCTCTGCCGCCAGCGCCTGCCGGTCGGGGCGCTTGGCCGGGTCGTCGGCATGGGGGTTCAGCCCGAAGAGCACAAAGGCGCCCGCCGGCAACCGGTCAGCCAGCTGCGCGGCCACCAGCGCCCCCAGCGAAAAGCCGCAGACCACCGCACCCGGAGAGCAGGCCGCCCGCAGCTCCGGCAGGTAGTCCTCGACGCTCGGGTGACGCATCGCCAGCGGGCGGCGGGCGGCCCCGGCGACGCCGAGCGCCGCCAGAACCCCGTCGAACACCGCCCCGGAACAAAGCGTCCCCGGCAACAGGACCCAGGGCCGCCCGTCGGTCAGGTCAATAGCCATGCGCCGCCGCGGCCGGTCGCGGGGCCGCCTCGGGATCGTCCAGCAGGGCCGCGACCGCGCCCGACATGCTGCGGGTCAGATGGCCGAAGTCATTGCCGGGCGTCACCAGCGCACAGCCCTGGGCATGGCGCGCCCGGGCCTCCTCGGCATGGGCGCAGAAGATGCCGACCGGCACCGATTTGCGCTGCGCTGCTGCCAGCACCGTGGCAATGCCGGCCTCGGATTTCGGGCGCGGAAAGCCCACGTGACCATCCATCGCAAAGGCCAGGTCGTTCGGCCCGACATAGAGCATGTCGATCCCGTCGACCTCGAGGATCTCGTCGATCCGTTCGACCGCCTCGGCGGTCTCGATCATCGGGATCGCCATCACCGTCGCGTTGGCCTCGGCGACATAGTCCTTGCCGCCGTAAAGCAGCCCGCGCGACGGCCCGAAGCTGCGGTTGCCATGCGGCGGATAGCGGCAGGCGGCGACGAAGGCCGCGGCCTGTTCGGGGGTCGAGATCATCGGGCAGATGATGCCATAGGCCCCGGCATCGAGCAGATGCATGATCTTCGCCGGATCGAGATCGGGCACCCGCACCAGCGGAACTGCCGGGGTGGCCGACAGCGCCTGCAGCATGTGCAGCGCCTCCTGAAAGCCCATCATCCCGTGTTGCAGATCGACCGTGACCGCATGCGCGCCGGAATGCCCGATGCCCTCGGCCGAATAGCTCGACCCGATAGAGAGCCAGCCGTTGACCACGACCTCTCCTGCCGCGAGGCGGCGTCTGACAAGGTTCTCGCGCATCAGCCGGCCCGCCGATAGCTGGGCAGCAGCGCCGCCTTGGCCACGTAACCGCCGGCGTCGAGCGCCTGTCCGGCCGCGCGCGCCGCCGCGATCACCTCATCGGTGAATTCCGGCCGCTTGCGGTGATCTCCAGAGACCACAACCAGCGCCTCGGCCGCGGTGTCGCCCATCGCCTCGATCGACCGGACCACCCCGGCGGGGATCGAATAGGTGTCGCGCTCAGACAGCTCGACGGTCACGTCGGCGGCCTCGTTGAGGGTCAGCCGGACCCGGCCCTCGCGCAGGATCAGCACCATCTTGTCGTCCAGGGTGAACGGGCTGACCCGCCCCCCCTTCCCGATCCGCAGCCACTCGACCGAGAAACCATGCGGGTTGCTGATCGGGGTGACATGCTCGCGGTTCTGGGTCAGGCCAAAGCCGATCACCGGCGCCAGCTCGGCACCGCAGCCCGGCAGGCCGGCATCGACGAAACCGGGGCGGAAATCGCGGGCGCCGGCGGCCACCACCCGCTCGGCCATCTGCTCGGGCGAGACCTGTCGCAGACCGGCCAGCTCGGCCTCCGGCATCGGCGGGATGCGGCCGTCCTCGTCCGGCACCGCGTCGCCCTTCGAGGCGTCGATCAGCGTGTTGTCGTTCGAGATGTAGAGGCCATAGTCGGCCGCCTCGCGGATGATCTCGGGGTGGAAGATCACGCCGCCGGTGTTGTCGCCGCCCAGCACGGTGAACAGCCAGCCGTCATCCGGACCGGCATTGGTGAAGCCGCGGAACATCCACGTCGGCACCGAGACGATATCGCCTTCGCGGCCGGTGATCTCGTTCTCGCCGTCAGAGCCCCAGCGGAAGGTCCATTCGCCCTTCTGCACGATGAAGACCTCGGCGGTGAAATGGATGTGCAGGTTGTTGGTGATGCCGTTGGGCATCGCGGCGGCACCGATGTTGAAGCCGTGCGGTTCCGGCAGGTTGATCACCTGTTCGCCGGACGAGGTCACGCCGGGGCCGATGATCGAGTAGTTTTCCTTGAGGTGCGAGCCGGGCTTCTTGCAGTCGATGAAGGCCACGGTGCAGGAGACGTAGTCGTCGCGCCTGACGTGGCGCGCCTCGGCCTCTGATTGGGTCAGTCTGGTCATTGTCGGGGTCCTTTCGGGTGCGGTCAGGCGTCGAGGCGCTGGCCGGTTTTCTTGTCAAACAGGTGGATGCGGGCACCGGGCTTGGGGGCCAGCGCGCAGGGCGCGTCGATCGGGGCTTCGAAATCCGCCGGGCCGCGGGCACAGATCGAGGTGGCGCCGTTGCGCAGGGTCACCAGCGTCGAGTCGCCAGTCAGCTCCAGCGCGTAGAGCCGGCCCGAGATCGGCGCGTCGCCGTCGCGGGTAAGCTGCAGATCCTCCGGCCGGATGCCCAGCACCACGTCGCCCCGGTCAGCCCCGGCCACCGGCAGCGAGACGCCGGGCGCCTCGAACCGGCCGCCGCTGATCCGACCCTCGGCGAGGTTCATTGACGGCGAGCCGATGAAGCCCGCGACGAAGAGATCGGCCGGCTCGGAGTAGATCTTCTTGGGCGTATCGAGCTGCACGATGCGCCCTTCGCGCATGATGGCAACGCGGCTCGCCAGCGTCATCGCCTCCATCTGGTCATGGGTGACATAGACGGTGGTCACCCCCAGCTCGTGATGCAGGTGCTTCAGCTCGGCCCGCATGGTCACCCGCAGCTTGGCGTCGAGGTTCGACAGCGGCTCGTCCATCAGGAAGATCTTTGGCGTCCGCACAATGGCGCGGGCCAAGGCAACCCGCTGGCGCTGACCGCCCGAGAGCTCCGACGGCCGGCGCTTGAGCAGCGCCTGCAGCTCGACCTTCTCGGCGGTCTGCTGCACCCGGGCCTCGCGCGCCTTGCGGTCCATGCCGCGCAGCTTGAGCGGATAGCCGATGTTCTCACCCACGGTCATATGCGGGTAGAGCCCGTAGTTCTGGAACACCATGGCGATATCGCGGTCCTTGGGCGGCTTGTCGTTGGCCCGCTCGCCGGCGATCATCAGGTCGCCAGAGGTGATGTCCTCGAGCCCGGCGATCATCCGCATGGTGGTGGTCTTGCCGCAGCCCGAGGGCCCGAGCAGGACAAGGAACTCGCCCTCCTCGATGGTCAGGCTCTGTTTCGGCACGGCGAGGAAGTCGCCATAGCGCTTTTCGACATCGACGAGTTGTACTTCGGCCATATCCCGGGCCCCCTTACTTGACTGCGCCGGCGGTCATGCCGCGCGTGAAATGTTTCTGGATGAGCAGCGCCATGATGAAGATCGGCACCGTGATCATGACCCCGGCGGCGCTCATCAGCTCCCACAGGTCGCCGCGCTCGGTGCGGAAGCTGACCAGACCCACCGGCAGGGTGACGGCATCGCGGCGCGTCAGGATCAGCGCAAACAGGAACTCGTTCCAGGTCAGGATGAAACAGAAGATCGACGAGGTCAGGATGCCCGGCGCCGCCATCGGCAGCACGATGTCCTTGATCACCCGCAGACGTGACGCACCGTCGATCATCGCCGCCTCCTCGCTGTCGGTGGGGATGGCATCGATGAACCCCTTGATCATCCAGATCACGAAGGGCGTCACGATCGCCAGATTGACCACGATCAGCGCCACCCGCGTGTCCAGAAGCCCGAGCGAGCGGAACATCAGGAAGAAGGGCAGCACGATCACCACCGCCGGGATGAACTGGGTCGACAGGATCAGGAAGAACAGGAACTTCCGCCCCTTCACCCGGAACCGCGAGAAGGAATAGGCCGCGAGCGAGGCGCAAGGCACCGCGATCAACACGGTCACCGAGGCGACGATCACCGAGTTCAGCACCATGTCGCCCAGGTTCCAGGGGTCGGAAAAGACGGTGACGAAGTTCGACAGCGTCGGGCTGAAGTCGAGCGACAGGGAATAGGCATCGCGCGGGCGTTTGAACGCGGTCAGGAACATCCAGGCGATGGGGAAAAGGACGATGGTGGAGATCAAGAGCAGCAGCGCGCGCTCGACCCACCAGAGGATTGATTTTCTCATGCCGTGGCCATCTTTCTTTCGCTGAGCAGCATCCGGACGTACCAGACCGAGATCAGCATCATGATTGCGGTGAGGATCCAGGCCAGTGCCGAGGCATAGCCCATGTCGTACCATTTGAAGCCGACGTTGAAGATGAAGTAGGCCAGCGTCTCGGTCGAGGTGCCGGGGCCGCCGCCGGTGAGCGTCACCACCTGGTCGAACATCTTCAGCGCAAAGATCGTCTTGAGCACGGCGATCACCAGCAGCACGCCCTTCATCTGCGGCAGCACGATGCCAAAGATGATCCGCAGGCTCGAGGCACCGTCGATCCGCGCCGCCTCCTCGGTCTCACGCGGCACAGAGGCCAGTCCGCCGAGGCACATGAAGGTCATGTAGGGCGCCCAGTGCCAGACATCGGTCAGCACGAGGATCGCCATGGCAAGGTCCGGGCTCGCGAGCCACGGCACGCCTTCGAGCGCCGGAAAGACCGCGCCCAGGCCCTTGGCGATGACGCCGAACTCGGGGTTGAACATGAACCGATAGCTGACACCGATCAGCGCCGGGCTCATGGCAAACGGCAGGATCAGAATGACACGCGTAAACGTGTGCATCCGCCCCTTGCGCCGCAGCAGCAGCGCCAGCCCCATCGCCAGCACAAGGGTCAGGATCACGCTGGTCACCACGAAAACCGTGGTCACCCAGAGCGAGTTCTGAAACCCCGGCTCGGTGAAGGCATGGCCGAAATTGTCGAGCCCGACGAAGTCTCCGGGCCGGCGTTGCTTGGTCAGGTCCCATTCGCGGAACGACGTGACCAGCGAATAGGCCAGCGGATAGAGCGTTGTGGCCAGCACGATCAGGAATGCCGGGACCAGCAGTAGGTAAGACAGGGACCTGTCCTGCATGACGCACCTCTGTGATAGGGAAAAAGGAGGCGCGCCCGGGGAGCAGGGCGCGCCTTGGGCCGAGGATCAGCGGATGCGCTTGATCTCCTCGGCCGCGTGGGTCAGCGCCGCGGCGGTGTCGGTCTCTTCGCCGCTGGCGAGGCTGGAGATGGCGGTCTCGAGGATCTCGGAGATCCGCGGCCAGTTGTCGCCAAAGTCCATGCCCTCGGCGGTGGCCAGCGCATCGGCAGCGGCGGAATGCATCCCGCCCCACCGCGCGTTGACCTCTTCGTCGCGCAGGTTCGAGAAATGCACCGCGACGACTTCGCTCAGGTTCTCGTCCAGCAGCACCTCGCGCTCGAGCGCCGGATCGGTCAGCCAACCGAGGTATTCCGCCGCCGCATCGGTGTTGTCGGCGCCTTCGGTGACGGCAAAGATCCAGGTGTTGGTAAAGGTGGTCTTGTCGGCATCGCCGACCGAGGGCAGCGAGGTAAAGCCGATCTGATCGTCGGTCAGCTTGGACTGCTCGGGGTCGGAAAGCTGCGAACGCACCCACCACCAGACCGGCAGCATCGCCGAATTGCCCTGCTTGAAGCTGTTGACCGCATCCTGCTCGACAAAGGTGGCCGAGCCGGCGGGGGCGATCTGTTCGTCGCGCAGCAGGCTGACATATTGCTCGGTGGCGGCAATGCCCGCCTCCGAGGTAAAGGCCGGTTCGCCGCTCTCGTCGAACAGGTCGCCGCCATGGCCCCAGAGCAGGTTGATCCAGACCATCAGGTTCTGACCGCTCAGCTTGCCATAGGGCAGTGCGATCCCGGCGGCGTCAGAGCTCTCCTGCACTGCCTTGGCCGCGCTCACCACCTCGTCCCAGGTCGAAGGCACGTCGGCGCCGGCCTGCTCCAGCAGGTCCTTGCGATAGAACAGAAGCTGCACGTGACCGCGCACCGGCAGGCCCACCAGCTCGCCGCCGACCCGGCCATGGCGCAGGTGCGCTGCGGGGAAATCCTCCAGGTCGATGCCCTGCGCCGCGATCTCCTCCTCGATCGGCTGCACCAGCATCTGCAGCGAGGGCACCCATTGATCCATGATCGACACCACGTCGTAATCGCCGCCGGCGACCATCTCGGTGGTCAGCGCTTCCTTCATGTTGGGGAAGGGCACATAGTCATAGACCACGTCGATGCCGGTGGCCTCCTCGAATTCCGCAAGCCGCGCTTCATGCGCTTCGAACTGGCTGGATTTGACCGCCAGGACATGCACGGTCTCGCCGTCATAAGGCTTGCCCTCGGTGGCCTCCCAGGCACTGACGGCCGACCCTGCAAGCGCTGCACTGATGGCGAGCGCGCTGGTGAGATGTTTCATGTGATCCTCCCTCTGAAACTGCGGTCAAGCTAGAGGGGTTGTCGATTCCGGTCAATAGGATTATTGATAATTTTATCGTTGAGATTATTGCTTGGGCTGTCTAGGGTTTTTGGCAGCACATCACCGAGGGGCTCTTTCATGCCGACGACACTGCTGGCCGAACTGGAAAATGACATCATCTTCGGGGTCTACGCCCCCGGCACGCGCATTACCGAAGACAGCGTCATGGAAAGCTACGACGCCAAGCGCCACGCGGTGCGCCACGCCTTTGCCGAGCTCGAGAACCAGGGCCTGCTGGTGCATCGCCCGCGCCGCGGCGTCGAAGTGGTGGATTACACCCCCGACGAGGTCGATACGCTCTATGACCTGCGGATCGTCCTGGAAACCTCTGCCGCCCGGCGGACCCCCCTGCCCGCCCCGGCCGAGGTGACCGAAGCGCTGGACGCGCTGGCGCAGCGCCATGCCGAGGCCGCCGAGCAGGGCAATTTCCGCGAGGTCTACGAGCTCAACCAACAGTTCCACGAGCTGCAATACAGCTGCTGCACCAACCCCCGGCTGGCCGAGATGATCGCCAGACATGCCCGCATGGCGCAGCCGATCCGGGTGGTGAAATACGACGACACCGCGCATATGGCGACGGTGGTGGCGCAGCATTTCGCCATCATCGCGGCGCTGCGCGGCACCGACACCGATGCTTACGAGACCAGCGTGCGCAACCACCTGCCCGCCTCGGCCGAGGCCTACCGAGCGCTCTATGAACGGCGGTTCGCCGGCCGCAAGAGCGCCCGGAAATAAGCCCTTCCCCGGCCCGGGCCGATCCGCGCGTGCGCCTGTGCTGCTAGAACCCGGACACCAAGAGATCCACCGCCGCGACGATATCGTCACGCCAGGCCGAGGCGTCCCCGACCGGCGGCCCGAGGTCCGCGCCCGGCAGGGCCACCAGCTGCGACATGAGGATGACATGCGCAACGCCATCCAGCTCACAGGGGATGTGCAATTTCGGGGTCAGCCGCCCCCAGTCAGAGCGCGGCACAACCGGCGCGACAAGGATATAGGGCGTCTCGAGACCAAGGTCGGTCTGAACACGGCACACGAGCTCACCGCCATCGCGCAGCCGGTGGAGGGCCCCCTGCCCCGCTGATCCCTGGCTCAAACCCGTCTGTACCGGGCAAGTGTCGGTCCGTTCTGCTCCAGATGCCGGGCTTCATCGGCCAGGCCATCCCTCGCGGCGGCAATCCAGGCCGCCCTCTCGCGTTCGGCCTGCGCTCGAGCGATGCCATCGTCGATCCAGCCGCGAACCACGTCGGCGATCGAGGCATTGGTGGCCTTGGCCTGCAACTCGATCGCGGCTTTGCGGTCGTGACCGATATCGCGAATGTTCAGGGGTGACGGCATGGCATCCTCCGCATGTGACCCGACATACACATAGTGCAACACAGCATGATGTGCAAACCCCTTGCCCGCGTTTCAAACTTGCCTCACCAAACCCGCCAACCCGGTGTCACTGGCCTCCGGCGTCAGAAGATATCCGGCTCGCCCGCCGAAGCGCCATGCTCGCGTGTCAGATAATCAAAATCGCAGCCGCTGTTGGCCTGCCCCACGTGTTGCGAGAACATCTTGCCCCAGCCCCGCTGGAACCGCGGCTCCGGCGGCGTCCAGGCTGCGCGCCGCTCGGCGAGTTCCTCCTCGGACACCAGCATGTCGAGCGCGCGGTTCGGCAGGTCGATCCGCACCCTGTCGCCGGTTTTCAGCAGCGCCAGCGGCCCGCCGACAAAGCTCTCGGGCGCCACGTGCAACACGCAGGCGCCATAGGACGTTCCCGACATCCGCGCATCCGAGATCCGCAGCATGTCGCGGTGGCCCTGCTTCAGCAGCGCCTTCGGCATCGGCAGCATCCCCCACTCCGGAAAGCCCGGCCCGCCCTGCGGCCCGGCGTTGCGCAGCACCATGATGTGGTCCGGGGTGATCTCGAGGCTCTCATCCTCCACCGCCGCCTTCATCTCGGGATAGCTGTCGAACACCAGCGACGGGCCTTCATGCACGTGGAACCTCGGATCGCAGGCCGCGGGCTTGATCACCGCCCCGTCCGGCGCCAGGTTGCCGCGCAGCACCGCCAGTGAGCCTTCGTGGTAGACCGGGTTCGTCAGCGGCCGGATCACGTCGTCATTGTAGACCTGCGCCTCGGCGATGTTCTCGGCCACGGTGGTGCCGGCGACGGTCCTGCAAGAGGTGTCAAGACGGTCGGCGATCTGCTTCATCATCGCCAGCAGCCCGCCGGCATAGAAGAAATCCTCCATCAGGTAGCCCTGCCCCGACGGCCGGATATTGGCCAGCAGCGGCGTGGTGCGCCCCAGCGCGTCAAGATCGTCGAGCGTCAGCGCGACTCCGGCCCGCCGCGCCATGGCGATCAGGTGCACCACCGCGTTGGTCGAACAACCCGTCGCCATGGCGACGATGGCGGCGTTGCGCACCGAGGCGTCGGTGACGATCTGATCCGGCGTCATGTCCTCCCAGACCATCTCGACGATGCGCCGGCCGCAGCCCGCGGCCATGCGGCTGTGGTTGGCATCCACCGCCGGGATCGACGAGGCGCCGGGCAGGGTCAGCCCCAACGAGTCGGCGATGGCGGTCATGGTGGAAGCGGTGCCCATGGTCATGCAGACGCCATGCGAGCGCGCGATCCCGCCCTGCACCCCGCGCCACTCGGTCTCAGAGATGGTGCCGGCGCGGCGCTCGTCCCAGTATTTCCAGGCGTCCGAGCCGGACCCCAGCGTCTGGCCGGCATAATTGCCCCTCAACATCGGCCCCGCTGGCAGGAAGATGAACGGCACCCCCGCCGAGAGCGCGCCCATGATCAGCGCCGGCGTGGTCTTGTCGCAACCGCCCATCAGCACCACCCCGTCGAAGGGATGCGAGCGGATGACCTCCTCGGTCTCCATCGCCAGCATGTTGCGATAGAGCATCGAGGTCGGTTTGGTGAACTGCTCGTCCACCGACATCACCGGCATCTCGATCGGGAAGCCCCCGTCCTGCAGCACGCCGCGCTTCACTTCCTTGGCCCGTTCCGGAAAGTGTCCGTGGCAGGAGTTGATCTCGGACCAGGTGTTCAGCACCCCGATGATCGGTTTGCCGCGAAACTCCTCCTCGGCATAGCCCAGCTGCATCATCCGCGACCGGTGACCAAAGCTGCGCAGGTCGTCCGGGGCAAACCAGCGCGCGCTGCGCAGATCATCCGGCGACTTGCGACGCGAATCTGTCATGACGTCCTCCTTCGGGTTGGCCGCGCCCTGCCCTGCACCTGTTGTCAGCCGTGCGGCGGCGGCTCTGTACGAGCCTAAGGTTTGATTGCCCATGGGCAATTTTATCAACGCCCGGGCCGATCCTCAGCAATTGCCCACGGGCAATTTTTCTTTGTCAGTTGGGAAACCGGTCCCTGAGATAGGCCTGAAAGGACGCCTCGAGCTGCCCGCGCGACAGCGAGTCCTCGAACTCAATCAGCACCTTACGACCCTTCTGGCGCACCTCGATACCGCGTTCACCGGCACCGCGACGATAGAGTTTGCCTTCTCGCGGCGGTTTGGGCTGCGCCGGTTTGCCGACCAGGACCAAGCGCCGCATCACCGCAACACCGTCGATGAAGGCGCCGCGCCCCTGACGGGCCAGTGCCTGCTCGCGGGCAATGGCGCTGGCTTCCTGCAGGATCCGCGCGGCGGCCTCTGGCTCTGCCAGCAATGGCTTCAGCTCGCGGGCGTTGCGCTCGCGGATGTCACGCACCGAGGCAAAGGCCTCGATGATCCCGGTCGGCAGCTTCGCCAGCTGAAGATAGCGCGACAGCCAAGGCTGCGACACCTCCAGCCGCTCGGCCATGGCCTTCTGCCGGCCGCCGTAATAGCGCTCGACCGCGTCGGCGTAATCGATGGCGCGCTCGTAATCCGAGATGTCTTCCCGGTCGCGGTTCTCGATATCGGCGAGGCGGAAGGCCTCTTCATCAGAGAGCTCGCGCAGTTCGACCAGGTATCTGAACTGGGTGTAATTGTTGGCCCTGAGCCAGCTGACGGCAAAGTGCCGCCGCGCGCCGCAGATCACCTCGAAGTCATAGTCCGGGTCGGTTGAGGGCCGCACGATGGCGGGAAATTCCTGTCGCCCCTGCGAGCGGATACCGTCGATCAGGTCGCGGCAGTTGTCTTCGTTCAGCAGGCTATATTCGCGATTGTGGCGGTCCCACATCCGGCAGCGCGCGGGATCGACCCAACGCAGGGTCTTTTCCTCAAGCTCGCCCGACATGCGCTCGGAAATTGCGCTGGTGCGTTTGAGGAACCGCGCCGCGGCACGGTCGTCAGAGGGGGCCGGCGCGTCCAGTCCAGAGAGGACATCGTCGAAAATCGCATCGTGTTTGCGGGTCATAGCACTCCTTCCTTGCGCAGCTGCGCATGATGGCTGGGCCAGGTCTTGCGGATCAGGGTCTCGATCTCGCGGCCCACCGCATCGAGATAGGCGCGGCAGCGTTTGTGGGTTTCGCTGCGGGTCGCCGGGCCGGTAAGTTCGTAGACCGTCGAGAGATTGGCCGTTGCATTGTCGATCTCGGCGCTGTCCTTCTGAACGGCCAGCAGCATATCCATGGGAAATACCGCATCCATCATCCGTTTGATCGCGACATGCGCCGATTTGGTGTCATTCATCTTGGTCGCGAGGATCTTAACAAAGGCATAATCCCGCGCGCCGCCGGCCTGCGCCAATTCGTTCAGGGTGGCGCCCAGCATCTTGAGGAAATGCGCGGTGGAGCCGAAATCGATGTTGTTGGGCGGCGCCGGGATGATCAGCGCCTCGGCCGCGCGCAGCACCGACAGCGACAACATCCCCAGCGCCGGCGGCGGATCGAGCAGGATCACGTCAAAGCGATCCTTGATCGTGCCGATGCCGTGGCGCAGCCGGTCGAGCACGAAGGCCTGCTCGCGCGCCATGCGGGCTGCAAACTCATACTCGGCGTCGTAAAGCCCCAGGTTGGCCGGGATCAGCGCGATATTCGGCCAATAGGTGGCGCGCAGCGCATAGGACAGGTCCGGCGGGCCGCCATGGCGGAAGAACGGGTATAGCGTATCCTCGTCCTCATCGACGTCGACATCCGGGTTCAGCCCGAACATCGAGGTCGTCGAGGCCTGGCTGTCGCAATCGATGACACAGACGCGATAGCCCTTGAGTGCGAGATACTGCGCCAGGTGACAGACCGTGGTCGACTTGCCGACGCCGCCCTTGAAATTCTGGATCGCCAGAACCATCGCCGGGTCGTCGGGCGCGCGGTGGGGCAGGGTGCCGAACACCTGCCGCATGCGGTTGACCTCGGTGAGGCTGTAGCCGGTGCGCCGACCGGTGTCGGGGTCTTTCTCCGGTTCGGGCAGGCGGCCGTCGGCTTCGGCATCGCGGATCGCCTTTTCGCTGCGCCCGACCATCTCGGCGGCGCGGCGGACGTTGAAGCGGAGCTCAAGCTGCTTTTCGGTGCCGGGCGCGTAAAGCCGGTCGCGCAGCCGCGCGATGACCGTGGAGGCCCGGGTCGACAGCTGATCGAGTTCACGCAAGGAAACGGGGGGAAGGGCCGACTGCTCCATATCCTACCTCTGTTGGGTGGTTTCGCGCGAATCATGGACTGTTGCCGGCCCCGCCTCAAGTGCGAAAATTTCCGCTGTGACCCGTAAGAAGCGGAAGTTGCGCTATTCCCCCGAAATGCCGCGAAGGAGAGGGGGGAGACCGGGGAAACCGCACCCTGAAGGCCTCAGACGCCTCAAAGGACCCGAAAAGTAAGAGTGTGCTCCGAGGCCGGGACGCGCGGCGGTGTCCACCTGCGAAACCCCCGAAAATCCAAATTTGAAAAACCCGTCTTGTTCAGGATTCTAGGATTCTGTGTTCATGGAGGTCAAATTATTGGTTTCCCACGGCTTTTCGCCGCATCTCCTACCTTTCGGGGTGGTATGGCTTACGGATTGGGACCTTTGACCTTACGACTCGGGATGGCAGGCCTTACACTTTGGGCGGGCCGGAAAGCTTACGTTTCGGGTGGCGGCCGCAGGCTGGAAAATCCCTTGAAAAAAGCCTTGTGGTGCAGGGTTTTGCGAATCACTTGGAGGCGTTCCCCAACTTCAAAGCTTACGTTTCGGGTGATGGACGGGCGGGGCGGGCTCTGATATCTTACGCACAAAAGCCTACAAAAGTAAGAGCAGTCAGGTAATCGAAGTGGCGACAGGAAAACCATATCGCACCATCGAGGCGCGGCCAAACGCCGAGAGCCTCGTCAAGCCCGGGGAACTGGTCGACCTTGTCGAGGTCACGCCGCTGACCCTGGCCGATCGGCGGATCTACAACCAGCTTCTCGAAAATGCCTGGGATGCGATCGAGAAGCCGGTGACCCATGTGATCGCCAAGGCCGATCTGCGCGGCTCGCACAACTCCAACGACCGGGTGGGTGAGAGCATCGAGCGGCTGATGGCCTCGATCGTCAAGGTCCGGGTGACGCGCGAAGGTGAAGAGGCGATCGAGCGGGTGCAGCTTCTCGGCGGCAATATCGAGACGACGCGGCGCGACGGCCTGCTCGAATACGAAATCCCGCAGCGGCTGCGGCGGATCATCAAGGACAGCACGGTCTTTGCCCGGCTGCAACGCGAGGTGATGTTCGCGCTGTCGTCGAAATATGCGCTGACGCTCTACGAGATGATCCAGAAACGCGGCAACCTGCGCTATCGCTCGTCGGAGCGCTTCAGCCTCGATGACCTGCGCGGCATCCTCGGTGTCGCCAAGGGCAAGCTGACCTCCTGGTCGAACCTCAAGCTGCGGGCCATCGATCCGGCGGTGGCCGAGGTCAATGCGCTGAGCGACTACATGGTCGAGATCGAGCCGATAAAGACCGGCCGTCGGGTGACCCACGTCGAGCTGCGCTGGTGGCGCAAGGACAGCGGCACCTCGGCGCAGGCCGAACGCGAACTGACCTTTTCCAAGGTCGGACGCAAGGCGCGGATGGCCGGCACCGAGACCAAGGTGGTGCAGCCCGAGGTCAAGCCGCGCCCGGCCTGGCTGCAAAGCCGCGGCGACGCGCTGCGCACCGAGACCTATGAAACCGCGCGCCTGCGCCACCCCGGCTACGACATCTATCATGTCGAAGGCGAATGGCGCGACTGGAGCCGCGACAAGGAGCCGGCCCGGGACCCCGACCGCGCTTTCCTGGCCTTCTTCCGCAGTTATGCCGAGAAGAACCCGATTTGAGACCCGAAGCTGTGCCGGGCGGCCTTATCGGTGGCGGGATCGACCGGGGCAGGGGGCAATGTGCCATCTGGCCTGGCGACAGGATGCGGACAATTGCCCATGGGCAATTCCGGCCTTGGCCACGTGTCAGACCTGCCAACCGTGCTCTCGGCTAATGGCCTGTCATTCGCCGAACCGCCGGGCCTATACTCGCGGCACCACCGCGACCCCGGCGACAGCCCCCGCAGCGCCGCCTCAGGACACAGGACCCCGACTTGCCTCATGACCCGACTTGTGCATCGAACCGTGGCCGTGCTCACCGCGCTGAGCGACAAGACCTCGACATTGCATGAGCTGCATCTTCGGACCGGCATCCACAGAACCACGCTGCTGCGCATCCTCGAGGCATTGGCCGAGGAGGGGCTGGTGCGGCGGACCGCGGACGGGGGGCAGTATCAGCTCAGGCACGCGATCCGGCAATGGGGCCGGAAACTTACCTTTCGTGATCGCATTGTCGAAGTGGCGGGCGACCTGCTGCCGGCCTATGCCGAGCGGGTCAAATGGCCGACCGACGTGCTGCTGCTGCATCCGAGCCTGCCCTGCCTGATCGTGGTGGAAACCAACCGGCCCAAAAGCCCGTTTCCGGTCAAGCTGAACCATGTCGGCCATTCGGTGCCGCTTTTGCCCTCGGCCGCCGGGCGCACCTATCTGGCCTTTGCCCCCGAGACGCGCCGGCGCAGCCTGCTCGACCGGATCATCAGCGACGGCCGCCCGTCCTCGGGGCTGCCGCCGAACCTTGACGCGCTGCAGCGCGACCTCGACGAAATCCGGGAAAGGGGGTTCGGCACCCGCGTGCGGTTCTTCCGCGGCGGCGACTATCGGCACGACAGCAAGGAGCATGACGGGCTTCTGGCGATGGCGGTGCCGGTCCATCGCCGCGACCGGCTGGTCGCCGTGGTCAACACGCAATGGAGCGCCAAGGCCCACAACGAGGCCGAGTTCGCCAAACGCACCCTCGCGCAGCAAACCGAGCTCGCCCGCTGCATCGAAGCAGAGATCGGCCAAGCCTCGGCAAAACGCTGACAATCCCACCGGCGGTTTTCATCTGCCGAAATCCGGCGTGAAACGCTTTGGTGCGATTGCCGGCTTGGCGCTAGGCTGTGAACGGGAGGACACACAATGAAATTATCCGGTATTCCGAACGCCATCCTCGGGGTCGCGATGGCTGCGCTCCTCGGAGCGACCACCTCGGCGCGCGCCGATGAGATCTCCGAGTTCTACGACGGCAAGACGATCAAGGTCATCGTGCCGGCCGGCCCGGCCAGCGGCTATGACATCTACGCCCGGCTGATGGCCGAGCATTTCTCGGATCACCTTCCCGGCAATCCGACGGTGATCGTGCAGAACATGCCCGGGGCAGGCGGCGCCAAGGCGGCGCGCTATTATGCGACCGTCGGCCAGTCCGACGGCACCGAGCTGCTGCTCAGCCCGCAGACCATCGGCACCGATGCCGCGCTCGGGCTGCTGGGCGGTGTCGTGGATGTGGCCAACTTCAACTGGATCGGGCGGTTCACCACCAATGTGCCGGTCGGCGTCGTCTCGTCCGCCGCCGGGATCGACAGCGCCGAGGCGCTGCGCGACGGCGAGGTTGTCTTTGCCGGCACCTCGGCGCGCTCGCCCACCATCGTGTTTCCGACGGCGATGAATGCCTTTGCCGACACCCGGCTCAAGATCGTCTCGGGGTTCGACGACACCCGGCAGACCTTTCTTGCCATGCTTCAGGGCGAGGCGGACGGGCTGGTCTTGGGATGGGCCGGGCTGAAGGCCTCGAACCAGGAGATGCTGGATGCCGGTGAGCTGAAGGTGCTGTTTCAGGCCGCCAGCACGCCGCACCCGGACCTGACGGACGTCCCCACGGTCGTCGAACTGGCGCAGACGGAGGCGCAGAAAAAGGCGATGCGGTTCCTCGCCTCCAGCTCCGGCATCGGGCGGTCGATCGCCGCGCACCCGGATGTGCCAGAGGCGCGTGTCGCGGCCCTGCGCGCGGCCTTTGCCGAGATGCTGGCCGATCCCGAATTCCTTTCCGTCGCCGAGGCGCGGGGGGTCGAACTGGTCGAACCCACCGGCCCCGAGGCGCTGGAGAGTCTGATCGACGACGCGCTCTCGGTCGACGACGCGGTTCTGGACACCATCCGCAGCGCGCTCGGGCTCTAGCCCGCCGGCATCGGCACCGGATCGGCGAGGCCCGCCGATCCGGACCGCGCCCCCCCCAGTCAAACAGCTTGTGAGGTTAGGATGAAGGTTCTGATCGTCGATCCCGATTTTGCCGATCTCATCGCCGGCAACCTGCGCCGCGATTTCCCCGGCCTCGAGGTCCTGACCGCCGGTGATGCCGCCGCGGGGGCCGAGGCCGCCGCCGGCTGCGAGGTGGCGATGCTGCTGGCGATGCATGCGGATGACGACCTGTTCCGCCATGCCGGCGATCTCGAATGGGTGCAGGCCTTCAGCGCCGGCGTTGACAAGTTCCTGAGCCTGCCGAGCCTAGCCGGGCTGCCGCATCTGACCAACATGCGCGGCATCCACGGGCCGCAGATCGGCGAGCTGACGATGCTCTTCATGATCTCGCTGCTGCGCGATTTCCCCGGCCTGATCCGCCAGCAGGACCGGCGCGACTGGCACCGGCGCCCGGGCCGCAAGCTTCAGGGCCGGACCGTGACGGTTTGGGGCATGGGGGCGATCGGTCTCGAGATTGCCCGGCTTGCCGCGGCGTTCGGCATGACCGTCAACGCGGTGTCCCGCACCCCGAGAGACCACCCTTTCATCGACCGCTGGTTCGCCCCAGTGGCGCTGGAAGAGGCGGTCGCGGCGACCGATTTCCTCGTGGCCTCGGCGCCCGCCACGCCCGGCAATATCGGCCGGCTGGATGCCGGCGTCTTTGCCACGATGCCGCGCGAGGCCTATCTGATCAACGTCGGCCGCGGCAGCCTTGTGGTCGAGCCCGACCTGATCGCCGCGCTGCAGGCGGGGGCGCTGGCCGGGGCCGCGCTCGATGTGGCAAGCCGCGAACCGCTGCCGCCGGACAACCCGCTGTGGGCGATGCCGAATGTGACCCTGACCCCGCATATCGCCGGCATGATCGAGGAATACCCCGAGCAGATCTACCCGATCGTAAAGACCAACATGGCCCGCTACCTCGCGGGAGAGACAGACCGGATGATCAACCGCATCGATCCGGCGCAGATGTGAGTGGACCCTGATATGCCCAGTATGACCGAAAAACTCGTCTCGCGCATTTCGGATGCGGAATTGCAGCGCCGCTGGTCGCTGACCCGCGCGGCGATGGAGGCGGCCGAGATCGACGTGCTCGTCATGCAAAACAGCAACGAATTCGTCGGTGGCTACGTCAAGTGGTTCACCGATCTGCCGGCCCGTCAGGGGGTTCCGCTGACGGTGATCTTTCCCCGCGACAGCGAGATGATCATCGTTCGCGCCGGGCCGCGCGGCGGTGTGCTGACGGATCGCGGCGATGGCGACTGGCCGTGGCGCGGCGTGTCGCAGGTGCTGACCACGCCGCTGACCACCGCCGAATGCACCACCAACACCGCCGAGGCCAGGCTGGCGGTGGCCGAGCTGCGCCGGCTCGGCGCACGCCGCATCGGCTGGCTGGGCATGGGGGCGATCCGCTTCAGCTTTGGCCAGCACCTGACCGAGCAGCTCGAGGGGGTGGCGTTCAGCGATTTCTCGCCGCAGCTCGATCCGATCAAGGCGGTCAAGAGCGCGGAAGAGATCGGGCTGATCCGCGCCACCGCCCGGATGCAGGACGAGGTCTTTGCTCATGTGGTCTCGGTCATCCAGCCCGGCATGCGCGAGTTCGAGGTCGCCGCCGACGCCTATTACCAGACCCAGCTCAGGGGCAGCTCTCAGGGCTTCGTGCTCACCGGTTCGGCGCCGGTCGGCACCCCCGCGACCAAGGGGTTGCGGCACTTCCAGAACCGCCAGCTGCAAGAGGGCGACCAGTTCACCATCCTGATCGAGACCAATGGCGCCGGCGGCTTTTATACCGAGATCGGCCGCACCATCGTGCTGGGCAAGGCCAGCGAGGCGATGCTCGAGGACTTCGAGATCGCCCATGACGCCCAGGCAGAGACCCTGAAACTGCTCAGGCCCGGGGCCGATCCGGCCGCGATCTGGCACCACCACAATGCCTACATGCGATCGCGCGGCCGGCCCGAGGAACGCAGGCTCTATGCCCATGGCCAGGGCTATGACCTTGTCGAGCGGCCGTCGCTGCGCGATGACGATCCGATGCCTGTTGCCCGCGACATGAATATCGTGGTCCATCCGACGTTCCAGACCGAGACCACCTATGCCTGGGTCTGCGACAATTACATGATCGAGGAGGACGGCGTGTCGGACTGCCTGCATCACACCGAAAAGAAGGTGTTCGAGCTTTAACGGCACCGCGCCGCCGCCGCGTCTGTGATCAACGACCCCAAGGACCGCCTTCATGGAAAACGCCGCCTTCGACGCAATCGGCATCGTGCTCGATCCGGCACGCTTCGGCTTTCTCACCATCGGCGTGATCATCGGACTGGCGGTGGGCATCATCCCCGGGCTCGGCGGGCTGGTGGGCTTGTCGATCCTGCTGCCCTTCACCTACAGTCTCGACCCCTATGCCGCGCTGGCCATGCTGCTGGCGCTGTCGGCGGTTGTGGCGACCGGTGACACCATCCCGGCGGTGCTGTTCGGCGTGCCGGGCACCGTGGGTTCGGCCGCGACGGTGCTCGACGGCTATCCGATGGCGCAGAAGGGCGAGGCCGGCCGGGCCTTTGGCGCCGCCTTCTCGGCCTCGCTGATCGGCGGGCTGCTGGGGGCGCTGATCCTGCTGGTGAGCATTCCGATCCTGCGGCCGCTGGTGCTGCTGATCGGGCCGCCAGAGCTCTTTGCGCTGTGCCTGTTCGGCATCTCTCTGGTGGCGATGCTGAGCGGCGCGAACCGGATGAAGGGGCTGGCGGCGGCCTGTCTCGGGCTGCTGCTGGCCACGGTTGGCGACGATCCCAATACCGCCACGCCGCGCTGGACCTTCGGCACCTTCTACCTGTTCGATGGCATTCCGCTGGTGCCGCTGGCGCTTGGCATGTTCGCGTTGCCGGAACTGGCCGGGCTGATGATGCGCGGCGGCTCGATCTCGCAAGGCCCGCGGCCCACCGCGATGACCGGGCAATGGCAGGGCATCAAGGACACGCTGGCCAATCCCGGGCTGGTGTTCAGAAGCTCGTTTCTGGGCGCGGCGCTTGGCGCGATCCCCGGGCTCGGGGCGTCGATAATCGACTGGATCGCCTATGGTCTGGCGGCCAAGACGGTCAAGGGCGCCGACCAGACCTTCGGCAAGGGCGACGTGCGCGGCGTGATTGCCTCGGAAAGCTCGAACAACGCCAAGGAAGGCGGCTCGCTGATCCCGACCATCGCCTTCGGCATCCCCGGCACCGCCTCGATGGCCATCCTGCTGGGGGCCTTCCAGATCCACGGCATCGTGCCCGGACAGGCGATGCTGACCGACAAGCTGGACCTGACCTACGCCATGGTCTGGAGCATCGCGCTGGCCAATGTCGTCGGCGCCGGCATCTGCTTTCTCTTTGCCAATCAGCTGGCGCGGCTGGCGCTGGTGCCGGTGGGCATCCTGGTGCCTGGCGTGCTGGCAATGACCCTGCTGGGGGCGTTCCAGACCGGCGCTTCGGTGCATGACATCTATGCGGTGATCGGCTTCGGCCTGCTCGGCATGTGCTTCAAGCTGCTCGGCTGGTCACGGCCGGCGGTGGTGCTGGGCTTCGTGCTTGGCAGCCTGATCGAACGCTACCTTGTGATCTCCTATTCGCTGGCCGGCGGCGCCTTTGTCCTGCGTCCGCTGGTCGCCCTGATCCTGCTCGCCACACTCGCCGGAGTGGTCCTTCCCGTATTGCTCCGGATATGGCAGGGCGGGCCCGCCGGCACCTCGCAGACGACACGCTCTCCCCTGCGGTTGTCGTTGCGCCAGGTGTCGGCGCCGGACCTGGCGCTGGCGCTCGGCTTCGTTGGCCTCTTCCTCTATGCGCTGGCCACCCAGGCGGGCTGGCCGTTCAAGGCGCGGCTGATGCCCATCGTCTTTGCCGCGCTGGGGCTGCTGATCAGCAGCGGCGTGGTTGTCCAGATGCTGGCAGTGCGGCCCGCCGCCCCCGCCGGCGCTGCGCCGGAGGCCGAGGCCGACCCGCGCCAGCCCGAGGCGCGCGGACGCGGCCTGCGTTTCTTCGCCAGCTGCATCGTCTATGCCGGCCTGATCCATGTCGCAGGGGTTCTGCCGTCGCTCGGTGTGCTGATGCTGTACCTGCTGATCGTCGAGGGCAGGCAAAGCTGGGGGCGTGCCGTGCTGGTCACTGTCGTGGTGCTTCTCGCCTCCTACGTCCTGTTTCATCTGCTGGTGCATCTGCCCTGGCCCAATGCCCTGATCGGCGATCTGTTTCCGGGCCTGCGGAGCTGGTTTCCGACCGACATCGTATAGCCCTTGGCCAGAGCGAGACTGCCATGAAACTTGACCTTTTCTACGCGCCTGTCGCCTGTTCGCTGGTGCCGTTCCTGCTGCTCGAGGAAGCTGGCGCCAGCTTCGAGGTGCATGTGCTCAACCTGCGGGCGGGCGAGCAATCGGCGCCGGCCTATCTGAGCCTCAACCCCAAGCACAAGGTGCCGCTGCTGCTGGTGGACGGCGTGCCACTGTCGGAGAACCTGGCAATCCAGACCTGGATCGCACGCAGCTTTCCCGAGGCGCGGCTCTTGCCCGGCGAGACCTGGGGCGACTGCCAGGCGCTGTCGCTGCTGTCGTGGTTCGCCTCGGGGTTTCATCCCCACCTCAGCCGGATCAACCAGCCGGCCAAGTATTGCGGCGCGGGGTGCACCCCCGGTCAGGTCACAGAGATCGCCACCCAGCAGCTTGCCGCGCGGTTCCGGATTGCCGAGGACCTTTTGGCCGGCACGACCTGGTTCTTCGACCGGTTCACAGCGCCCGATGCCTATTTCTTCTGGTGCTGTCGCCGGGCGGGGCAGCTTGGGGTGGACCTGTCGGCCTTGCCGTCGTGCCGGCGCCATTTCGAGGCCGTGGGGTCTCGGGCGAGCGCACGGGCGGTGCTTGGGTTCGAACGCGAATGTACCGAGCGGAGCCGTCGCACCTGAGCTGGCGCTGCCTGTTCAAAGGGGGGCGGCCCGCGCGGCGGACCGCCTGTTTCAGGCGCGGATGAACCGCTGCCGGACCTGGTCGAAGGAGACGGCAAGGATCAGCAGCGTGCCGGCGGCGACCTGTTGCCAGGTCGAGTTCACGTTCATCAGCGTCATGCCGTTGTTGAGCACGCCGACGATCAGCAGCCCGAGCACCGTGCCGAACATCGAGCCCACGCCACCCTTGAGGCTGGTGCCGCCGAGGATGATCGCGGTGACCACGGCCAGTTCGAGCCCGACACCGGTGGTGCCCGAGGTCGAGCCCAGCTGCGAGGCCGAGACCAGACCGGTCAGCGCCATGCAGAGCCCCGAAATCATGAAGCCCACGAAAAGCGTGCGCTTGGTGCGGATGCCGACCAGCCGCGCGGCGGTGTCATTGGCGCCGATGGCATAGATGGTGCGGCCAAAGACGGTGCGCGCCAGCAGGAGGCCCACCGCGACCGCAACCACCACAAAGAGCAGCGTCGCCAGCGGGATATCGAACACCGGCCGCATGATCGCCCAGTCGAACTCGGTGACCCGCACGCTCGAGGCGCCGCCGATCGACAGCACCAGCCCGCGAAAGATCGCCAGTGTGCCGAGCGTGGTGATCAGGGCGTTGACGCCCACCACGGTGACAAGAAAGCCGTTGAGCATTCCGATGCCGATGCCGGTGGCCAGCGCGATGACAAGCGCCAGCGGGATGCCCAGCGACTGCGCCGCGAGGGCAAAGATCAGCGCCACGAAGGCCATGCCACTGCCCACCGAGAGGTCGAACTGGCCGCCGATCAGCAGGATGGTGCCGCCGGCGGCGAGGATGCCGGTGATCGACATGGCGGTGAAGATGTTGACCCAGTTGGCCCAGGTCAGGAAGTAGGGCGACTGCAGGGTGAAGAACCCCACCTCGAGCAGCAGAAACAGGATCAGCGCGGTGCTTTCCGGCAGCGAGATGCTGCGTTTCTCGCGCGGGACGGCGAGCCCTGCGGCCGCCTTGGTTTGGTCAGACATGGGTTCCTCCTCCGGCCACCCGCGTGAGGTTGGCCACCGTGATGTCGTGTTGCGGCAGATGTGCCATGATGCGCCCGCGGACCATCACGACCGCGCGGGTCGCCGCCTGGCTGATGTCCTCGTAATCGGACGAGGCGATCAGGATGCCGTGGCCCTGGCGGGCGAGGTCCCTGAGGATCGCGTAGATCTCTTCGCGCGCGCCGACGTCGACGCCGCGGGTGGGTTCGACCAGCAACAGCAGCCGCGAGCCATTCTCGAGCCAGCGGCCCAGCATGACCTTCTGCTGGTTGCCGCCCGAAAGCGCGGTGATCGGCTCGGCCCCGTCGGCGCGCGAGCGGACCTTGAGCGCGCCATGCCAGTTGCGAAAGGCCCGGGTCTCGGCCGGCCGGCCGATGACGCCGCGGCGCGCCAGCTGCGACCAGCTCGGCGCGGCCAGATTCTCGGCGGTCGAGCGGGAGGCGAGCAATCCTTCGGTTTTCCGTTCCGGCGGCAGGAAGCCGATGCCGCGGGCAATCGCCTCGGCGGGATGGGAAAAGCGCACCTCCTCGCCCTCGAGCCGGATGGTGCCGGCGCTCGGACGCTCGGCGCCGAACAGCGTGGCGGCGAATTCGGGCACGCCCGAGCCGATCTTGCCATAAAGCCCGACGATCTCGCCCGGGGCGACATCGAGATCGACCGCCTCGAAGCCTGCACCGCTCAGCCCGCTGACCGAGATCAGCGGCGCGGCACTGCCGTCCGGGTCATGGCGATAGGCGCTGCCGGCGGGGGCCAGTTCGCGGCCGACCATGGCGGTGACCACCTGCTGCTGGTCGACCTCGCCGACGCCGGCGTTGAGCGAGATCCGCCCGTCGCGCAGCACGCAGACCTGATCGGCGATCTCGAACACCTCGTCGAGCCGGTGGGTGATGTAGAGGATGGCGATGCCCTGCGCCTTCATGTGGGCGATCAGCTCGAACAGCCGCCGGGTTTCCACGTCGGAGAGCGCCGCCGTCGGTTCGTCGAAGATCACGCAGCGCGAGCTGCCGATGGTGGCCCGCGCGATCTCGATGATCTGCCGCTCGCCCAGCCGCAGGGTCGAGACCCTGACGTCGAGCGGAATGCGCGCGCCGAGCGCATCGAGCGCCTCTTGGGCCGCCCGGCGCAGCCGCCGCTGCGAGACGAAGCCCCAGCGGTGGGGCAGGGCGCCGAGGGCGATGTTCTCGGCCACGCTGAGCGTCGGCGCATCGGCGATTTCCTGGGCGATCAGGCGGATGCCGCTGTCCCGGGCCTGTCCCACCGAGCGCAGCGGGGTCTCGACCCCGGCGACCTCTATCTGGCCCGCGTCGGGCTGGTGGTCGCCCGCGAGGATCCGCACGAAGGTCGATTTGCCGGCGCCGTTCTCGCCCAGCAGGGCGGTGACCGAGCCGGCGGGGAGATCAAGGTCCACACCGTGGAGGACCTTGACCGGGCCGAAGGATTTCCGGATGCCCCGAACCGACAGGAAGGGCGCTTTGCTCAGCACGATGCCTCCGGGTAGAAGTCCTGCATGTTCCCGGGGGTGATGACCTCATGCGGCACGAGGATCTGCGGCGCGATCTCCTCGCCCTTGATCGAGGCGATCAGGTTGGGCAGGATCAGAAGCGCGTAGTCCTCGGGGAAATAGGCGGCGGCGGCGACAAAGCCCGGCGCGGTCCAGATCTGGCAGTTGCCGGGATCGAAGTTCTGCACCCCGAGGAAGAGGTTGTCGGTGCGGGCCTGGCTGCGGGCGGCGGCCAGCGCGCCGGTGACCACATCCTCGTTGATGCCGACCACGATCACCCGTTCGGCGCCGGGCAGGGCGGTCAGCGTGTCGGTCATCTGGCGTTGCGCCACGTCGGCTTGGCCGCCGGCGCCGCTGTCGATCACGCGCTCGTTGTTGACCGGGCCGCAGACCGCCTCGAAGCCCTGGCGCATGCCGTCCATCCGCATGTCGTTGACCACGCCCACGGCAAGGCTCTCGAGCGAGACCCAGGCGTCATGTTCGCAGTCGAAGTTTTCCTTGAAATAGCGGCCGAGCTCGTGGCCGACGATCTGTCCGGCATAGGCATTGGCGGCGCCGACAAAGGCGGTCTGGCAGGGCTGCTGCTCGATATCGATGGCGATCACCGGCACCTGCGGACCTTCGGCACAGATATTGGCGGCGGCGGCGGCATCGGCCTGAAAGGTCACCAGACCGTCGACGTCGCGGGTGCGGAACTGCCGGGCGCAATTGAGCGCCTCGGCGGCGTTGAACTTGGAATCGCAGGTGATCAGCTCGACGCCGGCCACCGCGGCGGCTTCTTCCAGACCGCTCTGCAGCGCCTCGGTGAAGGGCACGCCGAGGCCCAGCTGGGTAAAGCCGATGGTCAGCCCCTCGCCGATGCCGGGGGTGATCGGCGCGAAGTCCGCCACTGCCTCTGGCGGGGTCGGGGCCTCTTGCGCCGGGGCGATCCCGGCGAGGGTGATGGCGGCGATGGCGGTGGCGGCACGCAGACAGCGCTGTGCCGTGGTGAAATCAGACATATGGGTCTCCTCCCTGTTGTCGTGTTGTTCGTGGGCCCGGGTGTTCCCGGCTGAGGCGGGTCAGCAGACCCGCGTCACCTCCAGCTTCAGAAGTTTGGCGAGTTTCTCTATCTTTTCCGCCACATGGCCGATGCCCACGGCGCAGTGATGCGCCGGGCCGGCGGCATTCCAGCTCTCGGTAAAGGCGCGGGCGCCGATCGGAAAGCGGTAGCGGCTGTTGGTATTGCCGATCTCGAGGATCGGTCCGGCGGTGCATTCGCCCTCGGCCACCAGCAGGCTGACCTTGCCGGCGCGTTCGATCACCGACAGCAGGGTGACCGGTCCCTGTTTCACCGACATCTCGACCGAGAGGCCACGGCCGACCTTGCCGTGATAGACCTCGAGCGGCCGCACCTTGGTGCGCCCTTCAGCAATCGCCACGTGGCCCGGCCCGTCATGGCCCATCAGCACCACGTCGTCGGTGTAGTCCATCGCGTAATATTCGGTAAAGGAGCCGCCGGCGCCGAAGGCATCCATGATCTTCATCGCCATGGCGTTCTTGATCTCGTATTCGCCCGCCACCGGTACGCCCGCGCCGGTCAGCATCGAGCAGCCGAGGATGACCGAGGCGATGATGTCCTCATGCGCATGACCGGGCACCGAGTGGAAGAAATAGGCCATTGCCCCGAGGCCGCGGGTCTCGACCAGCTTGAACAGCGCGGCGGCGGTGCGGGCGGCGCGGTCGATCTCGGCCGGGTCGCAGCCCTCCTGGATGTCGAACTCGGCCAGAATGCGGCTGCGGGCGGCGGCGATTTCGTCTTCGGACAGGGCGGCGCGGATTGCGGCAAGCTCGTCCATCTCGACATGTTCGAAGATCGTGCCGAAGGCCGCCGATTGCAGCGTCAGGTCGGACTGGATGTCGAGCATGCCGTTGTAGTAGTGGCCCATCACGCCGACGCGGCTGTGCTCGAGCACATGCGCCACCCGGCCGGCCTCGATCCAGCTTTCGATCGCGCCGTCGACCACCGGGTCGCCGTCGAGCACGCCGGTGACCTGATGTACCTCGATGCCGGCGCGGGCAAAGACATTGGCGATCTCGGGCACCGGGCAGGCGCCGCAATTGGCCAGCCAGTCGCCGGTCATCCGGGTGCGGTCGTTGAGCGCGTTGAAGGCGGCATAGTCCATCGCCGCCACCGGCTGCAGGTTGAGGATCACCACCGGCACCCGCGCCCGGCGCACCGCCGGCAGAACGGTCGAGGACAGCGCGTAGGTGGTGACATGCAGAAAGACGATGTCGACATCGGCCTCGCGCAGGTCATGGCCCGCGGCGACGCCGGCCTCGACACTGTCGACGAGGCCGAGGTTGACCACCTCGACGCCGGGCCGCGCCAGCTTGCCCTCGACCGTGCCGAGATAGCCGGTCAGCTTGTCCTTGAGGCCGTCGAACTGCGGCCAGTAGGCCGCCAGCCCGATCCCGAACAACCCGACGCGAAACGGCCGCGCCGCGATAGTGCCTGCATCAAATGCCATGTGTCCTCCCAATGTCCCGCCGGGGGCGGGTCGTGCCGGTGGCCCCGGGCCACCATTCAAAGATTGATTTCTTGCTTTAGGTTAACACTCGTTTTTCTCGCTGCGGTGCAGTAAGGTTTTCGAAATTTGATCTTTAGGATACAAATAATGATCACCGGGAGTCCGCAGGCGGAGGTTCAAGCCGGAGACAATTACTTTGTCTATCTGCCAGAGAACCAGCTGTGTCAGAGCTGGGGCTGCACCGCCCTGTCGACCGGCCATACACGGATCGGACCCGAGAGCGTCTATCCCCCGGCGCGCCACCCGGACGACCATCATTTCGTCTGGGAGAAGGGGCGGACGATCCAAGCCTATCAGTTCATCCTGATCAGCGAGGGCTGCGGCCAGATCGAGACCGGGCCGGAGGGCGCGGCGGCGCAGAAGGTGGGGCCGGGGGACGTGATGCTGCTTTATCCCGGGGTCTGGCATAGGTTCTCGCCCGACCGCCAGACCGGCTGGACCGAGCATTGGATCGAATGCACCGGCGCGGCCTTTGACGCGGTGATGGCGCGCGGGCTGTTTCCGCTGTCGAAACCGCTCTGGCATGGCGGGGCGCGGATCGCCGCGATCTTCGACGAGATCCACCAGCGCGCCGTCAGTGATGCGCTGGGCCAGCAGCCGGCGATCTCGACCCTGGGCCTGCAGATGCTGGCCGAGTTCTGCCAGTCGCGTCAGACCGCCGAGCGGGGCCGGTCGCGTCTGGTCGAGCAGACCCGCCGCCTCCTGATGGAGACCTCGGACCGGCCCAATGCGCTGAGCACCGTCGCCGATGAGTTGGGGGTGAGCTATTCCACCCTGCGCCGGGTGTTTCGCGCCCAGACCGGCCTGTCGCTCAAGGCCTATCAGGACGAGGTGCGCATCCGCCGCGCCTGCGAGCTGCTGCGCTCGTCGAACAAGTCGGTCAAGGAGATCGCCGGGCTGCTCGGCTACAACTCGCCCTATCATTTCTCGTCCCAGTTCCGCAAAGCCACCGGGCTGGCCCCGGCCAACTGGCGCAAGCGCAACGGGCCGAGCTGGCTGCAGACGCGGCATGTGAAGGGCACGGGCAAGCTGTGACGGCGGGCGGCCGGATCGACGTGCTGGTGAACTGACGCATGTCGTCTACCGCCCGCACGAGATGCCCTGCGCCCGGCGCGCTGAGCGTCAGGGCAGCGGCGGGTCGTGCCGCGGGCCGACGGCTGCCGTCAGGTCCGGGGCGCATGTCGTCAGTTCAGCAGGCCGGCGTAGGTCGGCAGCCAGAGGCTGAGCGCGGGAACGAAGGTGATGACCAGCAGCAGCGAGATCAGCACGCCGATGAACAGCCAGATCTCGCGGATCATCTCGCCCAGCGGGATGCCGTTCAACGCCTTGATGATGAACAGAAGGATCCCGTAGGGCGGGGTGATCAGGCCGATCATCATGTTGAACACGATGACGATGCCGAAATGGTGCAGGTCGATGCCCAGGGCCGCCGCGGTCGGGATGAACAGCGGCGTGATCACCAGCATGATCGTCGAGACGTCGAGAAAGCAGCCAAGCACCAGGTAGAGGATGTTGATCATCAGGAAGAACATGATGACGTTCAGCTCGAACTGGTCGAAGAACATGAACACCGCTTGGGGGATGCGTTCGACGGTCACCACGTAGTTGAAGATGAAGGCGCCGCAGAGGACGATGGTCACCACCGCCGTGGACCGCACGGTCGAGGTGACGACTTCGATGAATTCACGCAGGCTCAGCGAGCGGTAGGCCAGCACCGCGAGCAGCAGGGCATAGAAGGCCGATACCGCGGCGGCCTCGGTCGGGGTGAAGGCGCCGCTGTAGATCCCGCCCAGCAGGATGACCGGCATCATCAGCGGTGGCAGCGCGCGCAGGATGATCATCGGGATCGCCCTGAGCGGAACCGCCGCCTCGACCGGGAAGCCGCGCAGCTTGGCGGCGATCGCCACCACGACGCCGAGCGTGACCACCACCATCAGCGCCGGCACCACGCCGCCCAGAAACAGCGCCCCCACCGAGGTCGAGGAGATCAGGGCGTAGAACACCATCGGGATCGACGGCGGAAAGATCGGCCCGACCACAGAGGAGGTGGCGGTGACTGCGCCGGCAAAGCCGCGCGGGTAGCGGTTGCCCTCGATCATCATGTTGGTCAGAATCTTGCCGACGCCGGCCACGTCGGACACCGCGCTGCCGCTCATGCCGGAAAAGAGCAGGCTGGTGAAGATGTTCACCTGCGCCAGCCCGCCGGGCAGCCGGCCGACCATGGCGAGGGCAAACTGCAACAGCCGGTCCGAGATCCTGGAGGCATTCATCACGTTCGCGGCAAAGATGAACAGCGGCACCGCCAGGGCGACGAAGTTGCCGAAGACCCCGTTGAGGACCATCTCGGCGGCCAGGCCCACGTCGCGGCCGCTCATGATGAGGTAGAAGATCGACGACACGATCATCGAGATGCCCAGCGGCATTCCGAGGACCGTCGTGACGATCAGGATGACGATCATCAGCGGAAGCGCGAGTGTGGTCAGCATCGGGTCCTGTCAAATTCTAGATCTGGTCGCGCCAGTCGGGGCGGAGAAGCTCGGCAAAGCGCCAGGCGGACTGGACTGCGAAGGCCGAGACGAAAAGGATGTAGCAGCCGTAGATCCAATGCATCCTGATGCGCAGGACAGGAGATTTCTTGCGGGTCAGAAACTCGAGATAGTCCCAGGTGTAGGGCACAAGCCAGGTGAAGGCGATGACGATGGCCGCCAGGGTCACCAGGCAAAAGCCGCGGCGGGTGCGCGGTGAGACCACGTCATAGACCACGTCGAAGGAGACATGCTCGCGCACCGGGACCATGAAGGCCGCGGCCCAGAACACCGTCCAGATGAAGCAGATCATGACGAACTCTTCGGTCCAGGCCAGCGGATCGTTCAGCACGTAGCGCCAGAACACCTGGATGATGAAGCCGCAGAAGGCCGCCAGGAAAAGCAGGACGCCGACAGTGTCGGCGCCCCGTTTCAGCCAGGGCAGGATCGCGGCGCCCCGAGAGCGTGCCTTGACCGCCATGCGGGCCTAGTTTCCGGCCAGCGCGTTGATCTTCTCGACCCAGCCCTCGGGCCAGTCGGCGGCGCGGTCAGAGGTCATGTAGACCTCCTGCACATGGTTGCGGAACGCGTCGACATCCGGGGTCGTGACCTGCAGGCCCTGCTCTTCGAAGAAGGCGACGAGCCGGTCTTCCTCGGCGTATCGCCGTTCGTTGTTCCAATCGCAGGCGGCCTGGGCTGCTTCGACCATGTGACCCTGCTGGGTTTCGTCCAGTTGCTCCCAGGTCTGGGTGTTGACCGCGATCGGCAGGCCGTCGACCAGATGGCTGGTCAGGGTGATCTGCTCGGTCACCTCATAGAACTTGGCGGCCTCGACCGTGGGAAGGGGGTTGTCCTGGGCGTCGACCGTGCCGGTCTGCAGGCCGAGGTAAACCTCGGAGAAGGGCAGGGGCGTCGGGTTCGCGCCAAGCGCCTCGCCCAGGAACAGCCAGGCGTCAGAGCCGGGCATGCGCAGCTTGAGACCCGCCAGATCCTCCGGGGTCTGGACATCCATCGCGTTGCGCAGGTTGAGCTGCCGGGTGCCCAGGTAGCAGACCGAGAGGATCTCGATCCCCATCTCGCTGCGGACGGTTTCCTTGAACTCGGCGCCGATGTCGCTTTCCATGAAGGCGCGATAGTGGTCGGCGTCCTGGAACAGGTAGCCCGCGGTCAGAAGCCCGAACTTCGGGATCGCGTCGGCGATGAGCTGGAACGAGACATAGGCCATCTCGGCATTGCCGCGCTGCAGCGCGTCGAGGTCGCCGTTCTGGCCGAACAGCGAGCCGGAATCATAGAGCTGGATGTCGAAGGTTCCGGGCTCCAGCTCGTCGAGCGTGTCCTTGAAGACGCCCATGGCCTGGGTGTGCAAATCGGTCGGCACGGACACGGTGGTGAACTTCACCTCGACCGGGTCCTGCGCAAGCGCGGCCCCGGCGGTGAGTGCAATGGCCGAGACCGCGGATGCTGCGAGACGGGTGATCTTTCGGGTTGTCATATGGCTCCTCCCTCCATGATGGCGACTGTGGAACGGTCTTCGCTCCCGACGATCCTGTGCCGTCCAGCCGGTTTTGACAATCGGACCTTGCATCATTCTCCGGCTGATGTAAACACTGGTGCGACGCTTGATCGTACATCTGATTGTATCAGTTATCGGCTTAAGGAGGGCCATCATGTCGGACAGGGCCGAATTGACCGGAATCGTCTGCGCGGCGGCCACGCCGGTGGATGACCGATACCGCATCGAGGTGGCGCGGCTGGCGCAGCATTGCGCGCGGGTGCTGGACGCGGGCTGTGCCTTCGTCTCGGTCTTCGGGACCACCGGCGAGGGGGCCTCGTTCGCCTCGGCCGAGAAGATCGAGGCACTGTCGGGGCTGGTCGCGGCCGGCGTGCCGGCCGGGCGCCAGATACCCGCCATCATGACACCGGTGCTGACCGAGGCGGCCGAGATGCTGGCCGCGACGGAAGGGCTGGGATGCCGCGCCGCGCTGGTGCTGCCGCCGTTCTATTATGACGGTGTGGGCAACGCGGGGGTTGTCGCCTTCTTCGAGGCGCTGCTGGCGCGCGCCGGATCGACCGAGATCGATCTGCTGCTCTACAACATTCCGCGGTTCTCGCGGATCGCCTATACCCCCGAGCTGGTCGCGCTGCTGATCGAGCGGTTCGGCGACCGGATCGTCGGCGTCAAGGATTCGACCGGCGACCTGCAGAGCGGTCTGGCCTTGGTCAAGACCTTCCCGCAGCTCGCGGTCTTTACCGGCGACGACCGGGTGATGCCCCCGCTGCGGCAGCAGGGCGGGGCCGGGATGATCGGCGGGATGCCCAACCTCTTTGCCGCCGATGCGGTGCGCATCCTGGCCGCGCCCGAGGCCGGCGGGACCGAGGCGCTGCGCGCGGCCTCGGCGCGGCGGATCGAGACGGTGGACGGCCATGGCGGGCTGCCGGTCCTGAAGGCGATGCTGGCCCGGCACTACGGCCACCCGGGGTGGGCGCGCGCGGTGCCGCCGCTGGCGGCGCTGCCGGAGGCGGCCGAGGCCCGGGTTCTCGCCGCCTTTGCCGAAACAGGCTACATTCCGGGTGACAGCACCTGACCGACAGCGACCGGGAGACCCCTGATGACCGCAGCACATGACCGCACCGGCGCCGGGGGCGACCCGTCCGATACGCCGCTCAAGAAGGCCGCCTATGACCGGTTCCAGCAAGCCTTGCTGCAGGGCCGGCTGCGGCCCGGGCAGGTGGTCTCGCAGAAAGAGCTGGTGACGCTGCTCGACATGTCGATCGGGGCGCTGCGCGAACTGCTGCCGCGGCTCGAGGCCGAAGGCCTGCTGCACGTCATGCCCAAGCGCGGCATCCAGATCACCAGCATCGACCTGCCGATGATCCGCGACGCCTTTCAGATGCGGATCGCGCTGGAACGCGAGGCAGTGCTGTCGGCCCTGCGCAAGATGCCCGACGAGGTTCTGCAGGCCGAAGAACAGAAGCATCGCGGCCTGCTCGACCAGCTGACCGCGCGCGGCGACCCGCCGCCGGAGTTCTTCGACCAGTGCCAGGACATCGACAGCGCCTTTCACGACCTGCTGATTTCCGCCACCGGCAATGACCTCATCATTCAGGCCTATCACGTGAACTCGATCCGCATCCGGCTGATCAAGCTCGACCGGATCAGGCTGACCCGGCGGACCTTGCCCTCGGCCTTCGGTGACCATCTGGCGGTGATCAAGGCGCTCAGGGCGCGCGATGCCGCCGCCGCCGTCGCGGCGATCGAAACCCATGTGCGCAACGCCCGCGACCGGGCGATCGAGCTTTGACCGCATGGCGGCCCGCGCGCCCATCGACCTGCGCGCGCCGGCGGGACGGTCGCGACCCCGCCGAAGTGTGCCTGCCCGGTGGCGCTGGGGCCCCCGGCCCGGACCGTTCAGGACGCGCACGCCGTGCCCTCTGACCGTGGCTGGCGACTAGAGCCGGAGGCCCGCGTGCCCGAAATCACCATTGATCCCCTGGAGACGAGACCATGACCGAAACCGGCGAACACCCGATGCTGCACATGATCGGCAATGCGCATCTCGATCCCGTCTGGCTGTGGCGCTGGCAGGAGGGCTGCGCCGAGGCGATCGGCACCTGCTGGGCGGCCATCGACCGGCTCGAGGAGGGCGAGGGCTTTGTCTTTTCCAAGGGCGAGGCGCATATCTATGCCTGGATCGAGGCGCTGGATCCGGAGCTCTTTGCCCGCATAGCCGACTACATCGCGCAGCGCCGCTGGGTGGTGGTCAACGGCTGGTGGATCCAGCCCGACTGCAACATTCCGTCGGGCGAGAGCGTCATCCGACAGGCGCTCTATGGCAAGCGCTACTTCCGCGAGAAATTCGGGATCGATGTGCCGACCGGTTACAATGTCGACAGTTTCGGCCATCCCGGCACCTTTCCCATGCTGCTGCGCCACACCGGGACGACCAGCTACACCTTCATGCGGCCCAACGCCTCGGAGCTGGACCTGCCGGGCGAGATCTTTCGCTGGCGCGCCCCGGATGGCTCTGAGGTCGAGGCCTTCCGGATTCAGGGCGCCTACAACACCTCCAAGCGCGAGATGCCCCTGCCGGAAAAGACCGACCTGCATTATGAGAAGATCGCGGCGGCCGGCCATCCCTTCATGTGTTTCTACGGGGTCGGCAACCACGGCGGCGCGCCGACCAAGGCCAATATCGACGAGATCGAACGCCGCATCGCGGCCGGCGAGCGGCTGAAGTTCTCCGACCCCGAGACCTTCTTCGACGAGGTGGGGGAGGGTGACTGGCCGGTCTTCGCCGAGGAGCTGCAATTTCACGCCGTCGGCTGCTATGCCGCCGCCTCGGCGCTCAAGGCCCTGAACCGCAAGGCCGAAAGCCTGCTCGAGCAGGCCGAGGCCGCGGCGACTCTGGCCAGCCGGGAAACCGGCGTGCCTTATCCGCGCGCGCGGTTCGAGCAGCTCTGGCGCATCCTGCTGTTCAACCAGTTCCACGACACCCTGGGTGGCACCAGCCTCGAATCCGCCTGCATCGATTCAGAACGCGAACTGGGCGGCGTGGTCCACGGCGCCGAGCTGGAACTGAACGCCGCCATCCGCCACCTCGCGCGCACCATCGCGCCCTCGCCGCATCCCGAAGATGCCACCATGCTGCTGGTCAACCCCAACGGCCAGGCTGCGCGGTGCCTGATGGAAGCCGAGCCCTGGGTGGACAAGGATATCGTGTCGCGGCGGATCGTGGTCGACGAGGGCGGCGCCCCGGTGCCGTTCCAGTATGCCGACCCGCATGGCAAGACCACCGGGCTGCAACGGATCGTCTTTCCGCTGGAGCTGCCCGCCTATGGCTGGCGGATGCTGCGGTTCAAGGTGGACGCGGCCGGCCTTGGCGCGCCACCGGTCGGGTTCGGCGCGCCGGTGACGCAGCGCAGCTTCCGGACCGCGGGCTACGCGATGGAGATCGACGACACCGGGGCCATCACGCTGCGCGACGGCTCGGGGGGCGAGATCCTGACCGGCCCCGGCCACAGGGCAATCCTGGTCGACGATTCCTCGGACACCTGGGGCCACGGCGGCAAGTCCTTCGGTCTCGGGGGCGAGGCCATGGCGCTGCGGGAGATCAGCCTGATCGAGCAGGGCCCGGTGCGCACGGTGGTCGAGGTGACCTGCGGGGCGCGCGCCTCCCGCATGACCACGCGGATCATCCTGCCGGAGGATGGCACCCTGCCGGTGGAACTGCGCGTGCAGCTGGATTGGCGCGAACGGCGGACCTTGCTCCGACTGGCCTATCCTCTGGGCGCGACCGGGATGGAATGCGAGGTGCCCGGAGGCTGGGCCGCCCGGCCGATGGACGGCCGCGAGGTTCCCGCGCTGCGCTGGCTTCGCGCCACGGGCCCGCACCGCGAGGTCGCGCTGGCCAGCGATGCCAAGTATTCCTTCGCCGGCAAGGACGGGACCGTCTATCTTACCGCCGTCCGCTCGCCGGTCTTTGCGCACCACGATCCGATCCCTGTCGAGCCCGGCGCGCGCTACCGCTACATGGACCAGGGCGAGCAGGCCTTTACCGTCTGGGTGCGGGCCGCGCCGAAGATCAGCCGCAAGGCGGCGGTGGAGATGGCCGAGACGCTCAACAAGCCGGTGGTGGTGACGCCGCATGTGGCGCGGTCCGGCACGGCGGGTCCGCGGGGCCAGTGGCTGCAGGTCGAGGCGGGTGCCGCCCATGTCTCGACCCTCAAGATGGCCGAGGACAGTGACATGCCGGTGTTGCGGCTCTGTGATCTGGACGGGGCGGGTGCGCGCGTCCGGATCGACGGCCGGGACGCGGCCCTGCGGCCGAGGGCGCTTGCGTCCTTCGGGCTTGGCGCCGAGGGGCTCGTCGATCTGGACGGCCTGGAACGCAGGACGGCGCGTTCGTCGGACCCGGGCGGGTCCTGAGGGCGGCTTGGGACAGGACCCGGCGGCCGAGGGGTCAGCCGGCGGGCCCTGTCCGGTCCCTTTTACGAGACCAGGGTCAGTTGCGGCAGCGCGATGACGATCATCAGGGCGACCAGCATCGCCAAGGCAAAGGGCAAGGCGCCGAGAAAGATGTCGCGCAGGGTGATCGACGGGTCGTCGAGCGAGCCCTTGATGACAAAACAGGCGATGCCCAGCGGCGGCGTCAGCAGCCCGATCTCGGTGCCCAGCACGGTGATGATCCCGATCCAGATCAGGTTGGCGTCGAAACCCGCGAAGATCGGCAGGAACAGCGGCACCAGCACGAGGATGATCGAGGTCGAGTCGAGGATCGTGCCGAGAAAGATCATCAGCAGCACGTAGATCAGCAGGATATGCGCGAAACTCGCGTCGAGCCCGCCGATCATCTGTGACAGCTGGCTGGGGATGCCGGACACGCCCAGCATCCGGCTGTACATGCTGGCGGCGATGATCAGGAACAGGATCGAGGCGGTGATGCGGCCTGAATCAAACAGGATGTGCCAGAACCGCCGCGCCGAGATCCGGCCCTTCACCAGCGCGATGAGCATCGCGAAGAACGCCCCGGCGGCGCCGGCTTCGGTGGGCGTGAACACGCCGCCGTAGATGCCGCCGAGCACGACGAAGATCAGCAGCGCGGCGGGGAAGATCAGCTGCAGGCCGGCGAGGACTCCAAGCCGGTCTTCACTTTCGGCCTGCACGGTCGCCCGCCCGGTAAATCCGGGAAAGTACCGCGCGAGAATGAGGATCAACGCGCAAAACAGCACCGCGAGCACCAGGCCGGGCAGGATGCCGGCCACGAACATCGCGGCGACGGAGACCTCGGCCACCAGCGCATAGATGATCAGCAGGACCGAGGGCGGGATCAGCATCCCGAGCACCGAACTGCCGGCAACGACCCCGACCGAGAACCTCGGCGTGTGGCCGTAGCGGATCATCTCGGGCACGGCGATCCGGGTGAAGATCGCGGCCGAGGCGATGGAGATGCCGGTGATCGCCGCGAAGATGGTGTTGGCCGCGACGGTGGCGATGCCCAGCCCGCCGTTGAAATTGCGGAACACCGCATTGGCGACGCGAAAGATGTCCTGCCCGATCCTGGCCTCGGAGACGAATATCCCCATCAGCACGAAGAGCGGCACCACCCCGAAGGAATAGCTGGCCACCGTGTCCTTGGCCGCCAGGGTCAGCAGGCTGATGGCGACATCGACGTTGCCCTTGACCAGCAGGATGCCGACGAAGGACACCGAAGACAGCGCGATGGCAACATGCATGCCAAGGTAGATCAAGCCGACCATCGCGACGAGCGAGACGGCTCCGATTTCAATGCCCGACATTGGGGTCTCCTGTGTTGGGTCCGCGCTGTCCGAACAGCAGGGTCACGGCCTTGTCGCCGAAATTCACCGCGCCCCAGGCGCTGCCGATGACGATGCAGAGCAAGGCGGGCCAGATCGGGGCGGTGAAGATGCCGGGGTTGCCGGTGAAATGTCCGCGCAGGATCGCGAGGGTGAGCTTGCCCCAGACGCCATAGGCGATGGCGGCCAGCACCAGGACGCCGATGAGGCTGAAGAACAGATCCATCATCCGGGCGATCGCGGGCCGCGATCGCTGAAGCGCGCTGAAGAGTGCGTCAGACCGGACCAGAGCGCCGGTGGCGATGGAGTTGGGCAGCATCAGGAAGACGATCGCCACGATCGTCAGCTCGACGATCTCGAGAACGCCGGAAATCGGCCGGTCGAACAGGAACCGGGCCGCGATGTCGGAACAGATCAGCAGCATCTGCAAGAAGATCAGAAGGGTTCCGACGCTTGCCATCACCTGGTTGATGAGTGTCAGCATTCGTTTCATTTCACGTGCGTCTCTCGCGGTTTGCAGGGCAGTCGCCGCCCGGCGGGTCCTTTCGGACACCGCCGGGCGGC
>NZ_JAXMOR010000016.1:0-109680 GCF_034669705.1 Marinovum sp. | reverse complement strand
CTAACTTCTTGGCGCGCCCGCCCGTCATTCCCTCTGATTTTCTCCACCTCGTCTGCGTCAACTCAGCCTCTCGACCTCGCCGCCGCCCCGTCTGGCGTCCCGTTGTGCGCCTCAGCGCCGCCGGTGAAGGGGCTTTTACGGTTACTCCCCCAAACCCGCAAGCGGTTTTTTCAGAAAAACCGCATTCTCTCGGAAACTTTCCGGAAAGCCGCGCGTTTACAGGCACTTGGCGGCACAATTTTTCACCTGTCAGGCCCCCTTTCCGCGACACCCCGGCCCGGCCGAACCGGCAAAACCCCCGAAATCCGCCGAATAACCCGACTCGCAGACCCCAGTTTACCCCGAAATTACCCGAAATTCCGCCTGGCCCGTCACCCCGGGACGGGTTTCGAAGGTCGCGCCCTGCGACTCGTCAGCCCCCTGAAGGCCCACGGCGGCACTGGTGACGTACAGGGTCTGCAAATCCGCCCCGCCGAACGCCGGACAGGTGGCCTGGCTGCCCGGCACGGCAATCGACCGGTCAAACCGTCCGTCGGGATGATAGCGCGCCACCCGGCCCGCCCCCCATTGCGCGTTCCAGAGCCCGCCCTCGCTGTCGACAACCGATCCGTCGGGATTGAGCCCCTCGTCACCAAGATCGGCAAAGACCTCCGGCGTGCCCTCGGGCCAGCCCTCGGCGTCCAGCGCCTGCACCATGATGCGGTGGGTCCGGGTATCGCTGTAATAGGCGCTCCGGCCATCCGGCGCGAAACAGATCGAATTCGACACGGTGATCTCGGGGTAGAGCACCTCGAGCGCGCCCCGATAGTAGCGATAGATCGCCCCGGCACCCGGCTCGGCGTCGATCCCCATGGTGCCGATCCAGAAACCGCCGGCGGGATCGGCGCGGCCGTCGTTCGAGCGGGTGAAGGCATTGTCGGCCTCGAGCGGCACCATCACCTCGTGATCGCCACTGGCGATGTCGAACTGCAGCAGAGCGCTTTGCGAGGCGATCATCAGGGTGTCGCGGTCGATCCAGCCGGCGGCCGAGACATATTCGTCGAACTCCCAGGCCAGCGGCGTGTCGCCATCGCGGCTCAGCAGTGACTTGCCGAGGATGTCGAACCAGAAGAGCTGGTTGCGCTCCGGGTGCCAGAGCGGCCCCTCGCCCAGCTGGCAGCGGCGGGTGTCATGGATGGTGATGGTCATTGCGGGCTCCCTCCCGTGAGACTGGTCGACCGGGGCAGCGCCCGGCCCAAGAAAAAGGGGCGCCCGTCGAGCGCCCCAAGGATATCATGTCGCGGCCACGGCTTCCTGGCGCTGGCGGCCAAGCCCCTCGACCGTCACCTCCATGACGTCACCGGGCTTGAGGAAGCGCTGCGGGTTCATCCCCATGCCGACGCCGGCCGGGGTGCCGGTGGCGATGATGTCGCCGGGCTGCAGCTTCATGAACTGGCTCATGTAGGAGACGATCTCGCGCACCGAGAAGATCATGTCGGAGGTGTTCGACGATTGCACTGTCTCGCCGTTGAGCATCAGGCTGACATCCAGCGCCTGCGGGTCCGGCACCTCGTCGGCGGTCACCAGCCAGGGGCCGATCGGGGCAAAGCTCGGCGCCGACTTGCCCTTGATCCACTGGCCCAGCCGCTCGATCTGATAGGCGCGTTCCGAAACGTCGTTGACGGTGCAGTAGCCCGCCACGCAGTCCAGCGCCTCGTCCTCGCCGACGTAATGCGCCGCGCGGCCGATCACGACACCCAGTTCGACCTCCCAGTCGGTCTTTTCAGAGCCGCGCGGGATGATCACCGGATCGAAAGGCCCGGAAAGCGCCGAGGTCGCCTTGGAAAACAGCACCGGTTCGCTCGGCGCATCGAGGCCGGATTCCTTGGCGTGCAGCGCATAGTTCAGGCCGACGCAAAAGAAGTTCGGCACCGTCGACAGGCAGGCGCCGATCCGGCCGGGTTCCTCGACCAGCGGCAGCGTGGCCGGGTCGATGTCGCGCAGATCGGTCAGGCCGGCCAGCGCGGCGCCAGAGAGGTCCGGCAGATGGGCGCTCAGGTCGCGGACCTTGCCGTCGGCGTCGAGCATCCCGGTCTTTTCCGCGCCCTCGGCGCCGTATCGCAAGAGTTTCATCTCACATCATCCTTGTTGTCGGTCTTTGAAAGTGGCACGCCCGGTCATTCCGGGCGCCTTTGCCCGGCGGCCGAAGCCACCGCGGTCGATTGAAAGAAGTCGCGCACGTTGACCCGCAGCTGCGCCAGATGCGCGGCGAGGTGCGCCTCGGCGGTCGCCGCATCGCGGGCGCCGAGGGCTTCGGCGATGGCGGCATGCTGCACAAGGATGCCACTCTTCGCCTTGGGGTTCAGGGTCGAGAGATAGCGCGCCCGCCAGAGCCGCGCGAGATAGGCGCCATGGGTCTCGGCCAGCATGGCGTTATGGGCGGCGGCGGCGATCGTTTTGTGAAACCCCATGTCATGTTCGAACCGCGCCACCGGGTCGAGCCCGCCGTACTGCGCCGCCACCTCGCGCTCGATCTCGCGGATGGCGGCGATCTCGGCGTCGCTGGCCCGCTCGCAGGCCAGCCGCACCGAGAGCAGCTCGAGCGCGGTCAGCACGTCGATGGCATCGGTCACGTCCTCGAGCGTCGGCTGCGCCACCACCGGGCTGCGCGACGGCCGCAGCGCCACCAGCCCCTCCTTGGCCAGGATGCGGATCGCCTCGCGCATCGGCGTGCGGCTCACGCCCATGTCCTGGGCGCTGTCACGTTCCTTGATCGCCGCCCCCGGCGCCAGCACCCCCAGAAGGATGTCGCGCCGCAACCGGTCCGCGATCTGTTCCGCCCGGCTTTCCGCCGCCATCATCCGTCTCCCGGGCCGCGCGCCGGATCGGGCATCCCTCCCCATCCTGTCACGATCCTGATCTTCTTCTGTTCAAAAATACCCTCGGGGGAGTCGCCCCACCGGGGCGGCGGGGGCAGAGCCCCCAAACCTTCAGCCACGCCCGATATAGGGCATGGCGCTGGCCATCACCGTCATGAACTGCACATTGGCCTCCAGCGGCAATGTCGCCATGTGCAGCACCGAAGACGCCACATGCGCCACGTCCATCACCGGCTCCACCGCAATCTCGCCATCGGCCTGGGGCACGCCGCGGGTCATCTTCTCGGCCATCTCGGTCAGCGCGTTGCCGATGTCGATCTGGCCGCAGGCGATGTCGAAGGCCCGCCCGTCAAGCGAGATCGACCGGGTCAGCCCGGTGATCGCGTGCTTCGAGGCGGTATAGGGCGCCGAGCCCCTGCGCGGCACCTGCGCCGAGACCGAACCATTGTTGATAATCCGACCGCCCTGCGGATCCTGCGCCCGCATCCGGGCAAAGGCGGCCCGGGCGCAGAGGAAGCTGCCGGTGAGGTTGACGTCGATGCAGCGCCGCCAGTCGGCGACCGAGACCTCGTCGATCACCGCGCCGGGCACCGAAACGCCGGCATTGTTGAACAGCACGTCGATCCGGCCCCAGGCCTCCAGCGCCGCATCAAAGGCTGCATCCACCGAGGCCGCGTCGGTCACGTCGCAGGGCATCGGCAGCAGCCCGTCATAGCGCGCCGCCAGCGCCTCCAGCGGCTCGGGCCGGCGGCCCAGCACCGCCACCTGCCAGCCGGCCTCGGCAAAGGTTTCGGCGCAGGCGCGGCCGATGCCGCCACCGCCGCCGGTGATGATGATCGATGGCATGACGCCCTCCGGTCAGTGGTTGTCGCGTGGCATGTCGTGGCGGATCTTCTGGTAGGCCGTCGCCAGTTCGAGACAGCCGCCCTGCGCCAGTTGTCCCACGTGCTGGCGGTAGATCTCCTGCCAGGGCGTCTGGCTGCGGATCTCCGGCGCCTGCCAAGCCTCGCGCCGCGCCTGCCACTCGGCGTCGTCCACCAGCGCATCCATCCGCGAGGCACTGAGGTCGAGCCGCACCCGGTCGCCGGTCTCGAGCAGCGCCAGACCGCCGCCGACCACCGACTCGGGCGAGGCATTGAGGATCGAGGGGCTTTCCGAGGTGCCGGACTGCCGGCCATCGCCCACCGTCGGCAGGTGATTTACTCCCTGCCGGATCAGCGCATCCGGCGGCTGCATGTTCACCACCTCGGCCGAGCCGGGATAGCCGACGCAGCCGACATTGCGAATGAACAGGATCGTGCGCTCGTCGATCTCGAGCGAGGCGTCGTTGATCCGGTCGTGGTAATCCTCGGGCCCTTCAAAGACGACGGCGCGCGCCTCGAAGACCCCCTCCTGCCCCGGCTCCGACAGGAACCGCTGGCGGAACTCCTCAGAGATCACGCTGGTCTTCATCAGCGCCGAGTCGAACAGGTTGCCCGAGAGCACCTTGAACCCGGCGTTCTGGCGCAGCGGGTCGTCATAGGGCCGGATCACCGCGGTATCGACACTCTCGACGCCCGCCAGATTGGCGCCCACGGTGTTGCCGGTGGCGGTCATCGCGCCCTCGTGCAGCCGCCCGGCCTTCATCAGCTCGCCCATCACCGCCGGCACCCCGCCGGCGCGGAAGAAGCTCTCGCCCAGGTATTCGCCCGCCGGCTGCATGTTGAGCAGCAGCGGCACGTCGAAGCCGACGCTCTCCCAGTCGGTCACATCGAGATCGACCCCGGCATGGCGCGCGATGGCCTGCAGGTGCGGCGGCGCATTGGTGCTGCCGCCGATCGCGCCATTGACGATGATCGCGTTCTCGAAGGCCTCCCGGGTCAGGATGTCCGAGGGTTTCAGGTCGTCGATCGTCATCTGCACGATCCGCTTGCCGGTCTCATAGGCCATCGCCATGCGCTCGCGGAACGGCGCTGGGATGGCGGAGCTGCCGGTCAGGGTCATGCCCAGGGCCTCGGCCATGGCGTTCATCGTGCTGGCGGTGCCCATGGTGTTGCAATGGCCCAGCGACGGCGCCGAAGAGCAGACCCGGCTCATGAATTCCTCGTAATCGATCTTGCCCTCGGCCAGCAGACGCCGGCTCTCCCAGACAATGGTGCCCGATCCGGCGCGCTTGCCTTTCCACCAGCCATCCAGCATCGGACCGCCATTGAGCGCGATCGCCGGCAGGTCGACCGTCGCCGCCCCCATCAGCATCGCCGGGGTGGTCTTGTCGCAGCCGGTGGTCAGCACCACGCCGTCGATCGGATAGCCGTGCAGCACCTCGACCAGCCCCAGATACGACAGGTTGCGGTCGAGCGCGGCGGTGGGCCGCTTGCCGGTCTCCTGGATCGGATGCACCGGGAATTCCATCGGGATGCCGCCGGCGGCGCGGATGCCGGCCTTGATCCGGTCCATCAGGAAGACGTGGATCTTGTTGCAGGGCGCCAGATCGCTGCCGGTCTGGGCGATGCCGATCACCGGCTTGCCGCCCTGAAGCTCCTCGCGGGTGTATTCCTGGTTCTGGTAGCGCTCGATATAAAGCGCGGTCATCCCCGGGTTGTCGGGATTGTCGAACCATTGCTGCGACCTGAATCGCGTCTTGCCACTGCTGTCACTCATCACCTGTCTCCCGCCTCTGTCCCGTCTCAGGTTCGCCACGGCCACGGCGCTGGCGGGTCACATCCCCGCCGCGCCGTCCGTGCCATGGCCTGTCTGCGCGAAATGGTATACCAAATCAGCCGAGACACAAGCCGACTCGCGGCGGCGGCATCCCCCGCCGGGACACAGGAGACTGCCTATGGCACATGAGGCCGCAATCCAGGCGCTGCGCGCGCTGCTTGGCGACAGGCTCGCCACTGCCCAAAGCCACCGCGACCTGCACGCCCGCAACGAGACCTGGTTCGCCCAGGCCCTGCCGGATGCGGTGGCCTACCCCGAGACCACCGAAGAGGTCTCGCGCATCCTGGCGATCTGCCATGAGGCGCGCTGCCCGGTGACGCCCTTTGCCGCAGGTTCGTCGCTCGAAGGTCAGCACCTTGCGATCCACGGCGGGATCAGTCTCGACATGACCCGGATGACCCGGGTGCTTGCGGTGAACGCTGAGGATCTCAACTGCACCGTGCAGCCCGGCCTGACCCGCGAGGCGCTCAACACCGAACTGCGCGCCACGGGGCTGTTCTTTCCGATCGATCCCGGCGCCAATGCCTCGATCGGCGGCATGGCGGCGACGCGCGCCAGCGGCACCATGGCGGTGCGCTACGGCACCATGCGCGACGTTGTGCTGGCGCTCGAGGCGGTGATGGCCGACGGCACGGTGATCCGCACCGGCAGTCAGGCGCGCAAATCCTCCACCGGGTATGACCTGACGCATCTTCTGCTGGGCTCGGAGGGCACGCTGGGGGTGATTACCGAGGTCACCTTGAAGCTCTTTGGCCAGCCCGAGGCGATCAGCGCCGCCACCTGCCGGTTCGAGAGCGTCGAGGATGCGGTCAACTGCGTGATCCTGACCATCCAGTCCGGCCTGCCGATGGCGCGGATCGAGCTGGTCGACGAAATGATGGTGCGCGGCTTCAACCTCTCGAGCGATGCCGGCCTGCCGGAAAAGCCGCATCTGTTCCTCGAGTTCCACGGCACCGCCGCCGGCGTCGCCGACCAGTCGCGGGCCTTTGCCGAGATCGCCGAGGATTTCGGCGCCACCGGTCTGGCGCTGGCCGAGAGGCCCGAGGATCGCAGCAAGCTCTGGGCGCTGCGCCACGGCGCGCATTACGCCACCGGCGCGCTGGCGCCCGGCAAGCGCACCATGTCCACCGATGTCTGCGTGCCGATCTCGAAACTGGCCGAGGCGGTGACCGCGGCGCAGGCGCGCTCGCGCGCCCTTGGCCTGACCTGCAGCATCGTCGGCCACGTGGGCGACGGCAACTTTCACTGCGGCCTGCGGATCGATCCCGATGACGCCGGCGAGTTGGAGACCGCCAAGGGCTTCGTCAACGCGCTGAATGACCTGGCGCTGTCGCTCGGCGGCACGGTCTCTGGCGAGCATGGCATCGGCATCGGCAAACAGGCCTACATGGCGCGCGAGCACGGCGCGGCGCTGGGCTACATGCGGGCGATCAAGCAGGCCTATGATCCGCGCGGCATCCTCAACCCCGGCAAGCTGTTGCCGCCCGAGGACGCCTGAGCCGCGCTGACCCCCGGCGCTGGGTGCTGTACCTTTCGGCCATCACCGCGTATTGACATACCAGTAGCCGGGGCCAGTCTCAGGCCCGGCCCAGACAGCATGAGGACGATCCAGTGACCACCCCTGCCCCCGCGCCCCTCGCAGCACAGACCGCCCGCTTCTCCGGCGTGACGGGAGGGCCCTGCTGATGGCCGATTTCCTCGCGCTCGGAGAATGCATGGTCGAGATCGGCCCGCTCGAGAACGGCAAGTGCCGCCGGGGCTTTGCCGGCGACACCTTCAACACCGCCTGGTATGCCCGCCGCCTGCTGCCAGAGAGCTGGACTGTCGGCTATGGTTCGTGCATCGGCACCGATGCGATCTCCGACGAGATGGCGGCCTATATGGAAAGCCACGGCGTCGACACCAGCGCCATGCGCCGGCTCGAGGACCGCACCGTCGGGCTCTACATGATCTCGCTGCAGGACGGCGAGCGCAGCTTTTCCTACTGGCGCGGCCAATCGGCGGCCAAGGCGATGGCCGAGGACCCGGCCTGGCTGGAACAGATCACCCGCGGCCGCGACATCGTACATTTCTCCGGCATCACCCTGGCGATCCTGCCGCCCGAGCAGCGCCAGACCTTCTGCGAGGTGCTGACCCGCGCCCGCGAGGCCGGCACCCAGATCGCCTTCGACACCAACCTGCGGCCCAAGCTCTGGGGCAGCGAGGAGGCGATGCGCGAAGGGCTGACGCTGGGCGCCTCGGTGGCCGATGTGGTGCTGCCCTCGTTCGACGAGGAAACCGCGCTGTTCGGCGACGCGACGCCCGAGGACACCGTCAAACGCTACCGCGACGGCGGGGCCAAGCTGATCGCGGTCAAGGATGGCGGTGGCCCGCTGACGCTCTGGACCGCGCAGAGCGGCCTCATCACCCTGCAACCGCAAAAGGTCACGCCGGTGGACACCACCGCGGCCGGTGACAGTTTTGCCGCCGGCCTGCTGGCCTCGCTCGCCACCGGCCATGACCTCGAAGCCGCCGCCACCCGCGCCATGGCGCTGGCCGCCGAGGTGATCCAGGCCCCCGGTGCGCTGGTGCCCGAGATCTTCGACAAGGGCGCCTTCGCCTGAGGGCGTGCCGGCGGCGTGCTGCGCCGCCGGCGGTCTCAGTTCACCGGCGTCAACAGCGCCGCGCCGGCCAGATGAGCGGCGATATTGTCGCGCTGCAGCCGGGCCATAGCGGCACGGGTGTCATGGGTGGCCGATCCCTGGTGCGGCTGGATCACCACGTTGGGCAGCGCCAGAAAACGCGGATCGATCTGCGGCTCGTTGACGAACACGTCGAGCGCCGCGCCCGCCAGTTCACCGGCCTCGAGCGCGTCGAGCATCGCCGTCTCGTCCACCGTCGAGCCGCGCGAAATATTGACGATCACGCCGCGCGGACCCAACGCTGAAATCACCTCTTTCGAGACATAGCCCTCGGTCTCCGGGCCGCCGACCAGCGCGATGAAGAGGAAATCCACCGCCGAAGCCAGCGCCACCGGATCGGCGTGATAGGCCCAGCCCGGCGTCTGCTTTTGCGAACGCGAGTGATAATGCACCTCGCATTTGAACGCCGCCAGCCGCTCGGCGATCTCACGCCCGATCCGGCCCAGGCCGACAACGCCGACCTTGCTGCCGCTGAGCTTGCGCGACAGGCCGAACGCGCCCTCGCCGGCCCAGTTCCCCGAGCGGACCCAGTCAGCGGCCTGCTGCATCTCGCGGCCCTGCATCAGCCAGAGCGCGATTGCCAGGTCGGCCACGTCGTCGTTGAGCACATCCGGCGTGTTGGTCACGGTGATGCCTTGCGCACTGGCCGCGGCCACATCGATCGAATCGTAGCCCACGCCGTAATTCGCCAGCAGCTTCAGGCCGGGCAGCTGCGCCATCTCGGCCGCGCCAAAGCCCTGGTGGCCCTTGAAGGCCACAGCGGTGACCGCGTCGCGCACCGCCTGATCGAGCCCGCCGAGCCCGTCCACCTCGGCCAGGACGCGGCATCCGAAGGCCTCGGTCAGGGCTGCGGCTTCCGTGTCGTTGAATGTTCCGATGGCCAGAACCTGTGTCATGTGAATGTCTCCTGTGGAAATTGTCAGCCGTCAATCCGGCCCTGGTACAGCCTGATGCGAATGCCGCCGTGATCGACCACCGGCCCGGCCTCGAGCTTGATCCCGGTGGCCCGTGCCAACCCGGCCTCGCTGGTGACGATGCCGACGCGCCAGCCGGCGAAGCGCTCTTTCAACACCGTGCCGAAGCTGCCGTAGAGGCCGTAGAGCAGCTTCTTGTTGCCGATCCGGCCGCCATAGGGCGGGTTGGCGATCACCAGGCCCTTTGGCCCCTCCGGCGGGGTGAGATCGCTGATCGCGTGGTGGCGGAAGCGGGTGCAGCCGGCCACGCCGGCACGTTCGGCGTTGGCGACGGCATTGGCGATGGCGCCTTCGTTGCGGTCCGAACCATGGAAGGTGAGCGCGGTCTCGCAGGGGCGCACGTCGGCGCGCATCGCCTGCCAAGCGGCGGCGTCGAAACTGGCGAGCCGCTCGAAGGCGAAGGCCCGGCCGCGGCCCGGGGCGCGGCCAGTGGCCATTTCCGCCGCCTCGATCACGAAGGTGCCGGAACCGCACATCGGGTCGATCACCGGCATCGCGCCGTCAAAGCCCGCGCCGCGCAGGAAAAGCGCGGCCAGGGTCTCTCGCATCGGCGCCTTGCCGGTGCCGGTCTTGAAGCCGCGCTTGTGCAGCAAATCGCCCGAGGTATCGACGCTGAAGGTGCAGAGGTCGTCCTCGATCCGCAGCCTGAGCACCAGATCGGCCTCTGGGCTGAGCGGGATGCCCGCGGCCTCGAGCGCGCCCTCGACCCGCTGGGTCGCGGCCTTGGCGTGGTAGATGCGCGACTTGCGGCAGGTGGCCTCGACCTTGACCGGCACGTCCGGGCGCAGCACCGCGCGCCAGTCGAGCTTGCGGGCGCGCTTGTCGAGCTGCGCCAGATGCATGGCGCGAAATTCCCCGATCCGCGCCAGCACCCGGCTGGCACCGCGCAGGCAGAGGTTGGCGCGCCAGACCTCGGGCCAGCCGCCGCGCAGGGTGACGCCGCCGGGGGTGCAGGCGGGGGCATTGAACCCGGCGGCGCGGGCCTCGTCGCGCAGCAGCGGCTCGAGGCCGGGGGGACAGGCGAGGAAGATCTCGAAATCAGAGGGCATGGCGTCTCCGCCCGGGCGGGTGCGCGGGGTGTCTGTGGAGGATTTCGGGGGCGCTGCCCCCGGACCCCCGGAGTTTGTCTGGCAAGATGAAGCAGGGGCGCGCGCTACTCCGGATGCGTCGGCACCTTGTGAGAGGGGGCGACATAGGGGCGGGTGACGTCCTTGAGCGTGGCCTCGAGCGCCTCGACCTCGAGCCGGATCGCGCCGTCGCCGGCCAGCGTCAGCAGCACCTCGCCGGTGCCGTCATTGCCGGGGGTAAAGCTGACCGCGAGCAGCGACAGGATCAGGTCGGTGTCGGTGCGGTCGATGCCCTGACTTGCGACCTTGAGCACGTTGTCGATCACCAGAAGCGCCTGCACCCGCTCGGGCGCACGGCCGTGGCGCTCGGCGGCGGGCCGGTCCTCCCAGCGGAAGCGGTTGAGCAGCAGCGCAAAGCGCCGCGCCCGCGCCTGCCAGCGCATTTCGGTGATCGGGAACACGGCATCCTGCGCCAGCGCCGAGAGGACCTGCAGGTCCTCCGGATCCAGCGCCGCGAGGTAGAGCGGTGCGTCCCGGCCGTCCTCGAATGTGGCGTCGCGACTCATTCTTCCTTCACCCGTTCGATTTGCGCGCCGACACCGCGCAGCTTGGCGACCACGTTCTCGTAGCCGCGGTCGAGATGGTAGACCCGGCTGACCCGGGTCTCGCCCTCGGCCGCGAGACCGGCGAGGATCAGCGACACCGAGGCGCGCAGATCGGTGGCCATCACCGGCGCCCCCTTGAGCCGCTCGACCCCGCGCACCCGCGCCTGACCGCCGTGGACCTCGATATCGGCCCCCATGCGGGTCAGTTCGGGGGCATGCATGAACCTGTTCTCGAAGATGGTTTCGTCAAGCGTCGCCTCGCCTTCGGCGGTGCACATCAGCGCCATCATCTGCGCCTGCAGGTCGGTCGGGAAGCCGGGGAAGACCTCGGTCTTCACATCCACCGCCTGCACCCGGCCATTGCGGCGGGCAACCTTGAGGCCGGTGTCGGTTTCCTCGACCGAGACGCCGGCGGCGTCGAGCTTTTCGGCGAAGGACTGGACCAGCTCGAGCTTGCCACCGAGGCATTCGACCTCGCCACCGGCGATTGCCGGGGCAATCATGTAGGTGCCGAGCTCGATCCGGTCGGTGACCACCGGGTGGGTGGCGCCATGCAGCCGGTCGACGCCCTCGATGGTGATGGTCGAGCTGCCCTCGCCCTCGATCTGCGCGCCCATCTTGCGCAGGCAGCGCACCAGATCGACGATTTCGGGCTCGCGGGCGGCGTTCTTCAGCACCGTGGTGCCCTTGGCCAAAGTCGCCGCCATCACCGTGTTCTCGGTCGCGCCGACGGAGGCAAAGCGCAGCTCGTGCACCGCGCCTTTCAGCCCGCCGGGCGCCTTGGCGTGCAGGTAGCCGTCCTTCAGCTCGATCTCGGCGCCCAGCGCCTCGAGCGCGGTGATGTGCAGGTCCATCGGCCGGGCGCCGATGGCGCAGCCGCCGGGCAGCGAAACCACCGCCTGGCCGAGCCGCGCCAGCATCGGACCAAGCACCAGGTTCGAGGCACGCATCTTGCGCACGATCTCGTAATCGGCGGTGTGGCTGGTGAGGTCATGGCTCGACAGCGAGATCACCTTGCCGTCCTGCAGGCTCGAAGCCTCGGACCCCAGTGACTGCAGCAGCGTCGTCATCGTCTTGATGTCAGACAGCCGCGGCGCGTTGGTCAGGGTGAGCGGTTCTTCGCTCAGAAGCGTCGCCGGCATCAGGGTGAGGCAGGCATTCTTGGCGCCGGCAATGGGGATTTGCCCCTGCAACGGGCCATTGCCCGTGACGATAATCGAATCCATGCCTGTTCAGTCCTCTTGTTCGTTCTTGTCCTTGGGTGCCGCGTCGGGCTCTGCCCTGGCGCGGGCCTGCGCCTTTCGGCGTCCCAGGTTCGCTTTCAATGCCGCCTTGAGCCTTGCTTCGCGGCTTTCGTCGCGGGGCTTCTTGCCGGGTGTCGGGGTGTCGCTATCACGGGTCATGCGCCTGTGGTATCGCAACTGCAAAAAAGGGTCCAGATTGCCCTTGCACTGCTGCGCGATTGCGTCTAATCACCCGCCACACCACGCCGAAGCGATCCGCTGAGGCACCCCGGCGCTGCTGTAGCTCAGAGGTAGAGCACTCCCTTGGTAAGGGAGAGGTCGAGAGTTCAATTCTCTCCAGCAGCACCATTTTCCCAGTGTTTCACGATATCTTGCCTGCCTGCGCCTTTGGCGTGGCGGTCGGCTGGGCACGCCTGATCCATCCGCAGACCCATCCAACGAAAAAGGCGCATGGTTGCCCACGCGCCTTGATCCGCAAACCCTGTCTCGCGGCGTCAGGTCCCCTCGAGTCGCAACTTCGGCGACAGGGCGGCGGGGTCGAGCTTGAGGTGCAGGATCGCCGGCAGGCCGCTCTCCTGTGCCGCCTTGAATGCCGGGCCAAACGCTTCGGTCGCCGAAACCGTGGCGCCAAACCCGCCATAAGCGCGCGCGAGGGCGGCGAAATCGGGGTTGGTCAGCCGCGTACCGGAGGGCCGGCCGGGGTAGTGGCGCTGCTGGTGCATGCGGATCGTGCCGTACATGCCGTTATCAGAGACGAGGACGATCAAGTTGGCCCCCTGCTCGCAGGCCACCGAAAACTCCTGCGACACCATCTGGAAACAACCGTCACCCGCCAGGCAGATCACCTCGCGGTCGGGATGCTGCAGTTTGGCCGCGATCGCCGCCGGCAGGCCATAGCCCATCGACCCGGAGGTCGGCGCAAGCTGGGTGCGCCAGCCGCGGTAGCGGTAGTAGCGGTGCAGCCAGGCCGAGTAGTTGCCGGCGCCGTTGGTCAGGATCGCGTCGTCCGCCAGCACCTCGTTGAGATGCGCGATCACCTGCTCCATCTTGAGCGCTCCGGGGGTTTCCTGCGGCTGCTGCCAGGCCTCGTAGTCGGCCCGCGCAGTGGCGAGCCAGTCGCCGCCCTCGCGGGCGCGCGCGGCCTGGGCCAGTTGTTTCACCACCGGGCCGGGCTGGCCGACAAGCGCCATGTCGGGGCGGTAGACGCGGCCGATCTCGGAGGGATCGGCATGGATGTGGATCAGCGCCTGCGCCGCGACCGGCGGCGTCAGCAGGGTGTAGCCCGAGGTCGTCATCTCCCCCAGACGCGGGCCGAGGGCGAGGATCACATCGGCGTCGCGCACCCTTTGAGCCAGTGCCGGGTTGATGCCGATGCCGACGTCGCCCGCGTAGTTCGGATGGCGGTTGTCGAGGAAATCCTGACAGCGGAAGGAGGCACCCACCGGCAGCCCCATGGTCTGCGCGAACTCGCCCAGCGCGGCGGCGGCCTCGGCCGACCAGCTGGCACCGCCGACGATGACCAGCGGCCGCTCCGCCCCGGCCAGCCGGTCGATCACCGCCGCGATATCGGCATCGGCCACGGCCCCCGAGGGCAGCGTGGCGGCGGGCACCGGGGTGCCCTGGGCCGGGCCGGAGAGCATGTCCTCGGGCAGCGCCAGAACCACGGGGCCGGGCCGGCCGGATTGCGCCACGTGGAAGGCATGGCTGATGTATTCGGGGATGCGGTCAGCGCGGTCGATCTCGGCCACCCATTTGGCGAGCGGTCCGAACATGGCGCGATAATCGACCTCCTGAAAAGCCTCGCGGTCGCGCTGGTCGCTGGCCACCTGACCCACGAAGAGCACCATCGGCGTGCTGTCCTGAAAGGCGACATGCACGCCGGCGCTGGCGTTGGTGGCGCCGGGGCCGCGGGTGACGAAGGCGACGCCGGGCTTGCCGGTCAGCTTGCCGGTGGCCTCGGCCATCATTGCCGCACCGCCCTCGTGACGCGAGACCACCACCTCGATGTCAGCATCATGCAGCCCGTCGAGCGCGGCGAGAAAGCTCTCGCCCGGGATGCAGAACACCCGCTCCACGCCCTGCGCCGCAAGGCAATCGACCAGAAGCGCCCCGCCGTGGGCCGCTGTCGGTGTATCTTTCATCAGTCGTATCCTTTCAGGCGAAATCGGCGCGCGCGGCGAGCCGGTCGGCGGCGCGTTCGAACCGTGTGCGTGTGGCGGTGCGGGCGGCCTCGGCGTCCTGGGCATGCAGCGCGTCGAGCACCGCGCGGTGCTCGTCCATGATCGCGGGGCCGAATTCCGAGGCGGCGGCGTTCTTGAGGAAAGCCGAGCGCAGGTTGTTCTGGATATTGGTTTCGATCATAGCCACGACCTCGGCGTAATAGGGATTGTTCGAGGCTTCGGTGATGTGGCGATAGAGCAGGAGCTCGGTGTCGACGCGTTCCTCCAGCGCCTCGGCCGGGCCTCGGGCGTCGGCCTCGGCCATCTGCTGGTAGAGCGCGTCGATCCGGGCCATCTGATCCTCGGTCCGGGCGGTGGCGGCCAGCGCCGAGGCACCGGCCTGCACCCCGGTGCGCAATTGCAGCAGCTGGACGATCTGCTTGCGCTTCTCGAAACAGGCCGGGCTGATCCGGAAGGACGACCGCTGCGAAGCATCGGTGACGAAGGCCCCGACCCCGCGGCGCGAATCGACGATCCCGTCATAGCGCAGCAGCGAAATCGCCTCGCGCACCACGGTGCGGGCGACGCCGAACCGCTTGGCCAGCTCGGCCTCGGTCGGCAGCCGGTCGCCGGGGGCCAGCTGGCCGCCCTCGATGGCGGCGGTGATCGAGACCGCGACCTCGTCCGGCAACCGGCGCGGCCGGTCGATGCGATCAAAGAGCCCTGGTGCGTCAGGCATGGTGCGAACCTCCAATGTCCGGCTTTGGCAGCAGTCTGCGGGCGCAGCCTACCCCGCCGCCCGACTGCCTTCAAATTTTTTATCAGTAAACAGGTTGTCAGACAACCTGTTTTGGTGCTTTCTATCTGGCAAACGTGGAGGACGAAATGAGAATCGGATTGATCGGGCTGGGCGGCATGGGCCGCGGGCTGGCCAAGAACATGGCGGCAAAAGGCGTGGACCTGACGGTGACGGACCTCGACGCCGAGCGTGTGGCGCTGGCGGTCCGGCAGGGCGCGACCGCCGGGGACAACGCCGTGCAGATGGCCCGCGACTGCCAGGTTCTGATGGTCTGCATCACCACCGCCGAGGCGGTCCAGGCCCTGACGCTCAGCCCCGAGGGCGCGCTGGCGGCAATGTCCCCGGGCGACATCCTCGTCGATCACACCACCGTCTCGGCCGAACATGTCGACGTGATGCGCGCCGCCTGCGAGGCCGCCGGCGTGCTCTATTGCGAGGCCCCGATGACCCGCACCCCGGCGCATGCCGACCGTGGTGAGGTCAACATCCTCTTTGGTGGCGAGGAAGCGCTGATGGAGCGGCTGCGCCCGATCTTCGAGACCTATGCCGAGAACATCTTTCACGTCGGCCCCGCCGGCCACGCGATCCGGCTCAAGCTGATCCACAACTACATCGCCTTCGCCAATGTCGCCTCGTTCTGCGAGGGCTTCGCGCTCGCCGCCAAGGAGGGGCTCGACATGACCAAGGTGATTGGCATCATCTCGGCCGCCGGCGGCAAATCGGGGATGATGGATCTCTACGGCGAGATGACCCTGCTGCGCGATTTCACCCCGCATATGTCGCTGTCGAACGCCCAGAAGGACGTGCGTTACTACGCCGAATGGCTGGAGCAGGCCGGCCTGCCCGGCTTCATGGCGCAATCGGTGCACCAGACCTATGCGCTGGCCTCGATCATGGGGCACGGCGACGAAGGCTGTACCGCCGTCATCAAGGCCTATGAGGAACTGACCGGCGTCGAGGCGAAACTGCCCGCCGCCGACTGAAAGACCCATCCCCGCGGCCAGGGAGGGACGCGGGGCATTTCATATCACAGGGAGGAAAACCACATGATGTTCAGGACTTTGCTCGTATCGACCGCCACGGCGGCACTGGTCGCGGGAAGCGCCATGGCGCAGGACGTGACCCTGCGGCTGGCGCATTTCGCCGCCGAGACCCACCCCGGCCATATCGCAGCCCAGGCCTTTGCCGAGGCCGTGGCCGAGCGCACCGAGGGCGCCATCGCGGTCGAGCTCTACCCGGCCAACCAACTGGGCAGCCCGCCGGAACAGCTGGAACAGACCATTCTTGGCGCGATCGAGATGAACCTGCCGACGCAGGGCGGGCTCGACAAGTACGAGAAGGCCTTCGGCACGGTGATGACGCCCTTTGCCTTCAACAGCTACGAGCACGCGCATGAAGTGCTCGACGGGCCGTTCTCCGACTGGGCCGGGCCCAAGCTCGAGGATCAGGGGCTGGTGTTGCTGTCGAACTGGGAATACGGCTTTCGCAACATCACCAACTCGGTCGGGCCGATCAACACGCCCGAGGATGTCGCCGGCCTCAAGCTGCGCACCCCGCCCGAGCTGCAGATCGTCGCCGCGCTCGAAGGCCTGGGCGCCACCACCACCCAGATCGCCTTTCCCGAGCTTCCCAACGCGCTCAACCAGGGCGTCGTCGACGGCCAGGAAAACCCGATCGGCGTGATCTACCACTACAAGCTGAACGACTTTCAGGAGAACCTGGCGCTGACGCGGCACGTCTATAACTCGATGGTGCATGTCATCAACAAGGATGTCTTTGACGGGCTGACCAACGAGCAGCAGACCATCCTGCGCGAGGAAAGCAAGACGGCGGGCGAGATGATGCGCGCCGCGGTGATCGCCCAGGAGGAAGACGAGATCGCCAAGCTGGAAGAGGCCGGCATGGCCGTCACCCGCCCCGATCTGGCCCCCTTTGCCGCCAAGATGGGCCCGGCGCGCGAACGTGTCGCCGAGTACTCCGGTCAGGAGAACATGGAGACCTTCCTGAGCTTCCTGAAATGATTCCCGGCCCCCCGCGAACCTGTCTCGCGGGGGGCCTTCAAGGTCGATGACATGACAACTTTTCTGATACTCGGCGCGCTTCTGGCGCTGATCGGGCTGGGCGTGCCGATCGCCGTGTCGCTCGGGCTGACCGCGGTCGGCTTCTATGCGCTGCAGGGCGATTTCCGCATCCTCGCCATGCTGCCGCAGCGCATGTTCTCGGCCACCACCGGGTTCACCCTGCTGGCGATCCCGTTCTTCATCCTTGCCGGCACGCTGATGAACACCGGCGGCATCACCGAACGCATCTTTCGCTTTGCCAATGCCTGCGTTGGTCATGTGCGCGGCGGTCTGGGACAGGTCAACGTGCTGGCCTCACTGTTCTTTTCCGGCATGTCCGGCGCCGCCGTGGCGGATGCCGCAGGTCTCGGACAGGTCGAGTTGAAGGCGATGGCCGACAAGGGCTACGACCCGGACTTCAGCGCCGCGATCACCGCCGCCTCCTCGACCATCGGGCCGGTGTTTCCGCCGTCGATCCCGTTTGTACTCTATTCCTCGATCACCGGCGTCTCGGTGGCCAAGCTGTTCCTTGCCGGCGTGGTGCCGGGAGTGCTGATGGCGCTGGCGCTGATGGCGGCGGTCTGGCTGGTGGCGCTGCGCCACAAGATGCCGCGCGCCGATCACATCGACTGGCACGAGATCTGGGACAGCTTCAAGGGCGCCGCCCTGTCGCTGCTGACCCCGATGATCATCATCGCCGGCATCTTCGGCGGGCTCTTCACCCCGACCGAGGCCGGCGTCGCCGCCAGCGCCTATGCGATGTTCCTGTCGATGGTGGTCTATGGCGAGATCAAGCCCGGCCAGCTGCCGGGCATCTTCTGGAGCACGCTGCAAAACACCATCAGCGTGATGTTCGTCATTGCCGCCGCCGGGTTCTTCGGTTGGCTGCTGGTGCACCAGCGGGTGCCTGATGCGCTGGTCTCCTCGATGATCGGTTTTTCCGACTCGCCCGCCGTGATCCTCGCCATCGTGGTGCTGATCCTCCTGGTGCTGGGCATGTTCCTCGAAGGCATCGCTGTCATCGTCCTGACGGTGCCGCTGTTTGCCCCGGTGATGGCGCAGATCGGCGTCGATCCGATCCAGTTCGGGGTGATCATGATCATGTGCTCGATGCTGGGGCTGCTGACGCCGCCGGTGGGCATGGTGCTCTTTGCGGTCTCGGCCGTGGCCAACATGCCGGTCGGCCGGTTGTCGCGCGCCCTCACCCCCTATCTGATCGGACTGACGCTGGTGCTGCTGCTGGTGGTCTCGGTGCCGGCGGTTTCGACCTGGCTGCCGACGCTGGTGCTGGGCGAATGAGGCGGCTCGACCATATCGCCGGCCAGGTGCTGCGCGCGGTGCCCATCGCCTGCCTCGCGGCGCTTTTCGTGCTGCTTTTTGTCAACGTGGTGGCGCGGACCTTCCAGCTGGCCGGCTTTGCCTGGTTCGACGAGATCGTGCAGGGGCTGTTTGCCTGGATGGTCTTTGCAGGCGCCGCCGCGCTCTGGCGCGAAAAGGGACATTTTCAGGTGCTCTGGCTGGCAGATGTGCTGTCGCCCACCCCGGCGCGGATGCTGCACATCCTGATCACCCTGCTGGGTCTCTGCTTTCTCTGCGTGATGACCTGGCACGGCGCCCAACTCACCCTCAAGGCGCGGGCACTGACGCCGATCCTCGGCCTGCCCTCCTCGCTTTTCTATGCCGCGATCCCGGTCTCGGGCGCGGTGATGATCGTCTACGCGCTGGCCGATCTCCTCCGACTTCTCAGACGAAAGGACCCCTCCCCATGATACTCGATCACCGCACCTACACCTGCCATCCCGGCCGGATCAAGAAACACATGAAGATGTACGAAGACCACGGCTGGGAGGTCCAGCGCCGTCACCTGGGCGAGCCGGTGGTCTACGGCGCGGTCGAGACCGGCGACGTCAATTCCTACGTCCACATCTGGGCTTACGAGGACGCCGCAGACCGCGCCCGCAAGCGCGCCAACCTGGCCGCCGATCCGGAGTGGCAGAAGTTCCTCAAGCTCAGCGCCGAGAGCGGAAACCTCGCCCGCCAGGTCAACACCATCCTGACCCCTGCATCCTTCTTCGGCAAACCCGCCAAGGACTGACGCCTGCCCGTCAGACCCCGAGGCCCTCGCCATCACGACTGATGGCGGGGGCTTTTTCACGTCCGGGGCGGGGGCTTTCGGGCCGGTATCGTGGCCGCCTCGGCAGCCCCCCGGCGGCATGGGGGCGCTTGGGTCAGGTCGGCCAACGGCACGAGGACGAACTGCGACAACCGCGCAAGCCAAGGCACCACCCCGGCCTTGATCGACCGTTTGCTCAGCGATGCGCCGCCGACCAGACACGCAAAGGCCCCCGCCATCTCAACGAATGGCGGGGGCTTTTTGCCGTCCGGATCGGCAGTGTCGTCAGGCCTGTGCGGACGCGGTCTTGCCGGCCGCCTTGCGGCGGAACAGGATCAGGTAGACAAAGATTGCGGTCAGCACGAGGAAGAACAGGCTGTCGAGGCTGGTCAGGAACACCAGCGGGTTGCCATCGCTCAGCGACAGCGCCCGCCTGAGATACTGCTCGAGATCCGGCCCGAGGATGAAGCCCAACAGCAGCGAGACCGTCGAATACCCCAGCTTGCGCATGAAGAAGGCCAGCACCCCGAAGATCACCGCCAGCGACATCTGGAACACCGAATAGGTGGCGACATAGCTGCCCACCAGCGCCACGACGGCGATCGCGCTATACAGGAGCCCCTTGGGGATCGACACGATGCGCACGAACCACGGGCCGAACAGGAACAGCGTCAGCGGGATCAGCACCAGCGCGCTGACCAGCAGCGAGGCGAACATCGGCGCCAGCAGCTCGGCCTGACCATCAAGCAGCCGCGGCCCCGGTTGCAGCCCGTTGATCACCAGCACCCCCAGCACCACCGCGGTGGTCGGATCGCCCGGGATGCCGAACATCAGCATCGGCACGAAGGCCCCGCCACACATGGCGTTGTTGCCGGCCTCGGCGGCGGCGATGCCCTGTCGCGAGCCCTTGCCGTAGGCTTCGGGCGTCTTCGAGCTGCCGCGCGCCATCGCATAGGAGACGAAGGCCGCCATCGACCCGCCCGCCCCGGGCAGGATGCCGATGCCATAGCCGATGACGGCGCTCTTGAGGTAGGTGAACAGGCCGATCTCGCGGATCTCGGACAGCGGCGGCAGGAAATCGCGGCGGCGGATCGGGATCGCCCGCGCCTTGTCCAGCGTCGCGCCGAGCGAGGATTGCCAGTTCTGCGCTTGGATCAGCACCTCGCTGACCGCGAAGGCACCGATGACGATGGGCATGATGTCGATGCCCTGCACCAGCGTCTCGGTGCCGAAATTGAACCGCGGCACCGGTTGCAGCACGTCGATGCCGATGGTGGCCAGCATGATCCCCATCAGCGTGGCGACCAGCCCCTTGGCGATGGCGCCCTTGTCGACGATGATGATCACCACCAGCGCGAACAGCACCAGCGAGAACTTGCCCGGCGTGCGGATCAAGAGCGAGACCTCGGCCGCCAGCGGCATGAAGGCCATCAGCAGCACCGCGCCGATCGCGCCGCCGATCATCGAGCCCAGCGCCGCGTGGCCCAGCGCGTTTGCACCCTTGCCGCGGCGCATCAGGGCATTGCCCTCGATCGCGGTCATCATCGACGAGGGCGCGCCGGGAATGTTGATGGTGGTGGCCGTGATCGAGCCGGAATACATCCCGGCCATGAAGATCGACGCGCTCATCACCAGCGCCGGCACCACGTCGATGGTGTAGGTGATCGGCAAGAGCAGCGCGATCGCCAGCACCGAGGTCAGCCCCGGCATGGCACCAAAGAAGGTGCCGACCAGAAAGCCCACCACCATGAAGGCCAGGACCGCCGGATCGGCCAGTTCGGCAAAGCCGCCGGCAAAGATGCTCAGGGTCTCCATCACAGCAGCCCCTCGATCAGGGTCGGCAGGCGCACGCCGAAGATGCCGGAAAACAGCCCGTAGAACGCCGCGACCACTGCGACGACAGAAAGTGCCATCCGCACAGGCCGTCCGGTCTGGAACCGGAAGACGACGAACAGGCTGGTGACGAACAGCGCGGTCGAGAGCGCATAGCCCAGCGGTCGGAACAGCCAGATGTAGGCTGCCGTCGCCACCACCACCAGGGCGGGACGCAGCAGGTCGGCGTGCTCATCGGTGTCGGCCAGCGTCGCGGGCCGGCGCAACTCCTGCACCAGCACGGTCAGCAGGGCCGCGTACATCAGGCCCGAGACCAGCATCGGAATGTGCTGCGGACCCATCTCGCCTTCGGGGGTGAATTGCGCGCGGATGTCGAATGCCGCCGCGAAATAGACTGTGGTAAGCACCAGCAGGACGAGGGGAAAGGCCACCCCCAGCCTCAGGATGCCAGCTTTGCCGCTCATGGCCTGTCCTCCGGAAATGGGCAGGCACCGAGGCCAAGGCCCCGGTGCCCGGTCTTGCGCAAGGCGCGCGACTTATTGCGACAGCACGCCCGCCTCGACCAGCGCGTCCATCTTGTCGAACAGCACGCCAGAGGCTTCGTCGGCCCAGGCCGTCACCGCGTCAGAGCCGATCCAGTCCGGGGTCACGCCGACCTTGGCAACCCAGTTCTGGAAGTCATCGCTGTCATAGGCGGCCTTGTAGGCGCCCTCGATGGTGGCGACGACATCGTCGGGGGTGCCGGCCGGGGCGGCCAGGACGATGAAGCTGCCGTTCTGCAGGTCGACGCCTTCGTCGACCGCCAGCGGCACGTCATAGGTCGGGTTCGGCGCGGCGCCGAATTCCACCAGACCGCGGGTGGTGCCGTCCTCGAGCAGGCTGGCAAAATCGCCGAGGCTGGTGATCACCACGTCCACCTCGTCAGAGAGGATGGCCTCTTTCTGCGGGGCGGCGCCGCCGGGATAGGAGACGATCTTGAACTCGGTGCCGGTGATCTCCTGCAGCTGCAGCAGGGTCAGGTGAATGCGGCCGCCGAGGTTCTGGATGCCGATCCGCACCTGGCCGGGGTCGGCCTTGGCGGCCGCCAGCAGATCGTCGAGCGAGCGGTAGTCCGAGGTCGCATCGACGATGATCGCGTCGGGCTCGCTGGTGAGGCGCGCGATCAGCTTGAGCTTGTCCATCTTGTAGGTCGGCAGCATCCCCTGCCACGGCACGGTGACGACACTGTCATAGGTCAGCGCGCCGATGGTATAACCGTCGGGCCGGGCATTCATCAGCTGGCCGACGCCGGTGGCACTGATCCCGCCCTCGATGTTCTCGACATACATGCCGGCATCGCCGAGCTCGGTTTCGGCCAGGGTGGTGATCTTGCGAACGATGCCGTCGGTGCCGCCGCCGGCACCCCAGGGCACGATGACGCGGATGTCGCGGCTCGGGAAATCGGCCGCAGCCGCGCCGATCGGCGCCAGCCCCGTGACCAGTCCAGTCGCCAGGGCCGTGGCCGTGGCAAGAAGTGTCCGTCTGTGCATTCCAGTTCTCCTCCAAATCGCGCGACGGTCCCGCCGTCGCCTGTCGTCACCCGGGCCATCGCCCTGCGCTGCCCCATCGTGGTCGGGGCATCCTGCGCGATCTCCGCATCGCGTCAGGATCAGTCGGCGGGGCCCTCCGGTAACTGATATATTACTATATTAATATTTGGACATGGCAAGCGTGAACCGACGGCCGCCCCCTGCTGCGGCTGCGCTCAGGTCGAGAGAGTGGCGTGAATTTCGACGTGTATCGCCGGAATCAGGCGAAATATTCCGCGTGCGCGACGCGAAATTCCTCGACCCAGTCGGGCCGCTTGAACAGATGCAGGCGCATCGCGGCCATGGCCGCGGCTTCTTCGCCCGCCTCGATCCCGGCAAGAATCGCCACATGCCCCTCGAGGATCGACCGGATCTTGGCCGGCGAATGCACCTGCAGGCGCCGCACCCGGTCCAGGTGGCCGGAGCGTGAGCGGATCAACCGGTGCAGGTTGCCGCGTCCGGACCCTTCAAAGAGAACCCGGTGGAAATATTCGTCAAGCTCGTGAAACAGCCGCAACTGCGAAGGGTCCTGGGCAATCGCCTCCTGCATCTCCAGCACTGACCGCGCCTTGGCCACCACCTCGTCCGACGCGTCCCGTGCCAGATGGCGCACCACCTCGGTCTCGAGCGCCTTTCGCAGGAAAGAAGCCTCGTGAATCAAGGGGATATCGATCTTGGTCACCATGGTGCGCGACTGCGGAAAGATCTGCACCAGCCCGTCCTGCTGCAGCCGCTGCAGGGCATCGCGCAGCGGGGTCTGGCTGACCTCATATTTCGCCGCCAGCTCGGTGCGCAGCAGGTTGGTGCCCGGCGGCAGCTCGAGCGACAGGATCCTCTGACGCAGATCATCGTAAATCCGCCCAGAGGCCGAGAGGCGCTCGCGCGGTTCGTGACGTCTGACAAGATCATAGGCGGAGTCGATCGACATATCCCACGCACCTTTCCGGCCTGCGGGCCGCTGGGTCCCGACCCCGCGACCGCCAGGCGGCGGGTTTCGGGGCCATTGAAGTCTCCGCCAAGGCTGCGCGGCGGACCGCGATAGATCAACCACATGCGGCCGGGTCACCGCAAGCGGACAGAACGGTGTCACCTCGCCGCACCGCGTTCGGATGATGCAGAAAACGCCGTGGCTTTTCAAACTAAAATATTAGTGTATATGCTGAACGCGAGATTTGAACCGGTCGGACCCGCGCCAGCCCAGACGAAAGGATTCTCGCAAATGGACGGCACGCTCTCGCGCTTTGCCCCGCATAGCAACCACCTGATCGCCGACCGCTGCATCGACACCGAGACGCGCTTGGCCAGTCCCGGTCACCGACCTTCGCACGGCTTTCCGGTCGGCCAACGGCTTTCCCACCGGGCTCAAAGCCTGCCACGCGATGGTGCCGGGCGGGCCGGCCCGGCACGCACCCACTCCGACGCCTCCTCGGTCGACCCCCTGCCGATCCGCGGCGTCCTGCGGCCGGTGGGCAACCAGCCCTTTCCGCAACCCGTTCTGCCGGATGACCTTGCCTGACGGCCCCGGCCGCCCTCTGACCCCTTCAAGGAGACTACCATGATTGCCCCCACCGACCTGCGCGAGATCATCCGCAACGGCCTGCTGTCCTTTCCGGTCACGCCCTTCGACGGCGAAGACAACTTTGCCAAGGCGCCGTTCCAGTCGCATCTCGACTGGCTGTCGCAATACCCCGTCGCCGGGCTGATCGTCGCCGGCGGCACCGGAGAGATGTTCTCGCTCAGCCCCTCCGAGATCGTCGAGGTGGTGCGGGCCACCAAGGAGATCTCGGGCGACGCCCCGGTGATCGCCGGTTGTGGCTATGGCACGCGGGTCGCCTGCGATCTGGCCCGAGAGATCGAGGCCGCCGGCGGCGACGGCATCCTGCTGCTGCCGCATTACCTGACCGAAGGGCCGCAGAAGGGCGTCGCCGAGCGCATCCGCGCGGTCTGCAACGCCACCAACATGGGGGTGATCGTCTACAATCGCGGCCAGTCGCGGGTCTCGGCCGAAACGCTGGAACAGCTCGCGGCGGAGTGTCCGAACCTGATCGGGTTCAAGGACGGCACCGGCGACATCGATACCGTGCGCCGCGTCACCCTGCGGCTGGGCGAGCGGCTGTCCTATATCGGCGGGATGCCGACGCATGAACTCTTTGCGCAGGCCTACAAGGGGGCCGGCATGTCGACCTATTCCTCGGCGGTGTTCAACTTCGTGCCGGAAACCGCGCTGGCGTTTCACAAGGCCTTCAGCGCCGGCGATGATGCGGGCTGCGAGGCGTTGCTTCGCGATTTCTACTATCCCTTCGCCGAGATCCGCGACCGCGAGGCGGGCTATGCGGTGTCGGCGGTCAAGGCGGGCGTGGCGCTGCGTGGCTTTGCCACCGGTCCGGTGCGTGCGCCGCTGACCGACCTGTCAGAGGAAGAGGTCGAGATGATGCGCGCCCTGATCGCCCGGGCGGGCTGAGGCTTGGTGCCGGCGCCGGCCTTGGGGCGCTGACATTAAAAAGGGGGGCGGATCGCTCCGCCCCCAAGGTCATGAGGGTCGTTCGGGCAGGCTTAGAAACCGTAGATCAGCGACACGCCAAGCGTGTTGTCGGCATTTTCAAACCCGGCTTGCGGGTCGCTGTCCCATTCGGTGCGATAGGAAATCCGGGTCGACAACGCGTTGCTGACCTTGAAGTTCACGCCAAGGTCGTTCGACACGATGGTGTCTTCTTCCGAGAAGATCACGTCGGTGTCCATCGAGGTCGAGACGGTGTCGGTCAGCCCGTAGAAATAGCGCGACGAGGCGATGCCGGCGGTCTCGGTGGTGTTGCTGCCGTCCTGCTCTTCGACATAGCGCACGCCCGGGCCGGCCTGGACCCGCCAGGTCTGGTTGGGCTGGTTGATCACCCGGTAGCCCGGACCAAAGCCCAGGAACCCGTCGATCTTGTTGGCGTCGAAATTGTCGTAGCGCGCCGAGGCCAGGCCGAAGATATAGGCGTTTTCCGAGAAGTAGCGGTTCACGTCATAAGTGGCGTAGACCTCTTCCTTGTTGCGCACGTCGTTGTCCTCGGCGAACTCGGCGGCGAAACCGAGGGTGTGGTTCCACAGCCCGCTGCCGTAACGAAACCGGCCGGCGAGATCGAGATCGGCGGTGTCGGTGTTGCCAGAGGTGGCCGAGAAGCCAAGCGCGACGCTGCCGGTCCAGCCCTGGGCATACTGGTTGCTCAGACGGTCACGGGTCTTGGTGCGGTTGAGGTCGTCGGTCACGTCTTCCTGAATGTCGTCGATCCGTTCATCGAGCGCGTCAACGCCCACCAGCGCACCCTGTGCGAAGACCGGCGAAGCAATCAGGAGGGCCAGCGCCGAGGCGGCCAGTGCAGTGCGGTGTTTCATGGGACAATCCTTTCCCATCAAGGTGTGATCCTGCCCCGAGGGGGCGGAAGCATTCCTGCTGTGACGAGAGATAGAGAGTGCCCAATCATTAGAAAAATTGAATATAATCACGGATGACGTGAGCAATGCTCGCTTTAATCGGATTCTATAGGATTTCCAAGCACTTCCACCTCTTCCGCCGCGCTGATCCCGGCCAGTTCGGCGATCACCGCGCTCTGATCCTCGTCGATCTGTGACTGAATTGTCACAAGCGTGGCCTCGGCTGTGGCGCGAATGTCGGCATCGAGGTCGTCGCGCCAGATCGACCAGACCGGATAGGGAAACACCGGCGCGTCCGGCACCAGGTACAATTGCCCGGCGTCGAGGTAGCGTTTGATGTAGCGCGCCGGCAGATAGGCAGCGGCCCGGCGCGAGGCGACGTAATCCGCCGCCATCGCCCCCAGCGACAGGGTCAGCCCGGGGTTGGTCAGATGCGGCAACTCCAGCGCATGGGCGTGCAGGAACTCCGGCCCCCAGTCGACGAAGACGTAATCGCCGGCAATCTCGTCGAACCCCGCCGCCCAGGAGGCGGCCAGCACCAGCTCCTCGTCCAGCACCTTCGACGCGCTCAGCCCGGGGCGCAGCTGCGGCGTGTACATCAGGCCGATCTGCACGATCCCTTCGACCAGCAAGCGGGTCAGCCGCTCCGGCATGCCAAGCTCGCCCCTGATGTTGAGCGTCGGCATCCGCGACTGCATCAAGTCGATCCAGCGAAACCCCAGCCGCGGCCAGAGCGAGTGCTGCGCACCGATGCTGAGGGACTTGGTATAGCCCTCCGGCACACCGATCTGCTGCCGGGCCTCCTCCCAGATCCGTATCAGCGACATCGCGTAGCGTTCAAATTCACGCCCCGCCGAGGTCAGCTCGGCCCCCGCCTTGGAGCGGGTGAACAGCGGCTTGCCGAGGTCGGCCTCGAGCCGCGCCACCCGCAGGCTGACCGCCGACTGGGTGACGAACAGCCGCTCGCTGGCGTTGACGAAAGAGCCGGTGGCGGCCACCTCGAGAAAGGTTCGGATCAGGGCGATGTCCAAGGCCGGGGCATCCATGATTATTTCTGCGATGAACCCGGAGTGTAATTCGCTTGGCTGTGGTTGTCTCCCGGTCGTAAGAAACAGAGCGCCCGTTTTTCGGGCGGTCCGGCCGCATCAGGCCCTCGAGAGGATTTTCATGTCGCTTTTCCATCCCGGGTCCTCCCCGGATGTCATCCTGTCATTGCAGGCCCGCGGTGCCGCCGGGGCCGAGATCATCGACCGCCTGCAGGTCGCCGAACAGATCATCGCCGAGGCCGCGGCGCCCACCGGTTTCACCCATGCCGCGCAGCGCCACAGGGTCCGGCAGCGCGGTGCGCTGGGGCGCCGGCTGCTCTCCGAGGCGATGGCGGATGCGACCCGCCTGCTGGCCCAGCCCCCGATCGCCTTGCCGGCCGACCGGCCCCACGCCGGTCCCTGAACCGGACCTTTGCGCGCAGGGACAGAGGTTTCGACGGGGGAACAAGGGGTTGATTGCCCCCGCCCGTGCCATGGCGCTTCCAATTTCCGGGTTTCGCAATAGAGTGCTGGTGAGATGCTGGAAACCTTGAAAAAACACCTGTTTGCCGGCCACGACAGCCGTCGCATCGCGATCCCCCGAAACATCGGGCAATTCGCGATCTTCGCCGCCGGCCGGTTCCTGACCGAACGGCTCAGCGCCTCGGCCGCGGCGCTGACCTATTCGACGCTGCTGGCGCTGGTGCCGCTTCTGGTGATCGCGTTTTCGATCCTGTCGAGCTTTCCGGCCTTCGACGCGGTCAAGGAACGGATGCAGGCGCTGTTCTTCGAGACCGTGGTGCCCGAAACCGGCGCGGCGATTGCCGACTACCTGGCGGATTTCACCTCGAACGCCAGCGACTTGACCACCTTTGGCGTGCTGGCGCTTGCGGTGACGGCGGTGCTGCTGCTCGGCACCATCGAGGCGACGCTGAACCAGATCTGGCATGTCGAGCGGCCGCGGCCGCTGTTTGTCCGCTTCCTGATCTTCTGGGCGATCCTGACCCTTGGCCCGCTGCTGATCGGTGCCAGTTTCGCCCTGACCTCTGACCTGCTGGTGCTGCTCGACCGGGCGCATCTGCCAGGCTTTGCCGATGGCGACGAGACCACGCCGCTGACCGAGACATGGTTCGTCAGCAAGCTACTCGGCCTGCTGATCAGCATCGTCGGCTTCGCTTCGCTCTTCGTGCTGGTGCCGGCGCGGCGGGTGCGCATCTGGCATGCGCTGATCGGCGCCAGCATCGCCGCCATCGCGTTCGAATTCCTGTCCTGGGGGTTCAATTCCTTCCTCACCTCCGGCTCGAGCTACCAAACGATCTACGGCGCGGTCGCGGCGGTGCCGGTGTTTCTGGTCTGGGTCTATGCCTCCTGGACGGTGATCATCTTCGGCGCGGTGGTTGCGGCTTCGATCCCCGACTGGCTGGTCGCCAGAACCAGCGTCCGCACCGAAATCCTGCACCCCTGTGACAAGCTGGTGATCGCCGCGGCGCTTCTGGCGCAGCTGCACCGCCAGTCCCAGGACGGCGGCACCATCGGCGAGGAAGACCTGGTGGAATCCGCCCCGCTCGAGGCCCGCGACGCGATCTTCGACGCCCTGCATCAGGCCGGATACCTGGTGCGGACCGAGAACGACAAGGTCGCACTGACCCGCGATCTGTCGACCACCACGGTCTATGACCTGGCGGCCGATCTCAACCTGACCCTCGGCCATCCGCCAAACGAGACCAGCGAGATCCCGCAGGAAGTCCGCAATCATTTGGTGCAACGCACCGCGGCAGTGGACGAGTTGCTGATCGGGCTGTCCGAGGCCGAGGCGCGGATCCTCGGACGGCCGCTGGCCGAGGTTCTTGTGGTCCGGAGCGACGACGCGGCCTCTCCGGACCCGGACCCGGACCCGGAGTTGGCGCAGGAGTGAGGTGCCGCCGGGGCCTGGGCCGCCTCCGTCATGGTGTTGCAGGGACGGTACGGTGACGCGCACCCCAGACGATCACGGCCACCGATCCCGCCGCGGCCTGAGCCCCACCACAGCCGGACAGCCCGGCCCGATCTGCATAAAGTGGGGGCCGGTGTCTCCGGCCCCTGCCCGCTACCCCGCCCGGCGCGGGCTGCCATCCTCTGCCGCGCCACCCGGCCGGAAGCGGCATTCCGAGAACACCCGCAGGCTGCAGTCGCGGCAGATATCGTCGCGCAGCGTCGGCACCGCGGCGGCGATGGCGCCGGACTTGCCACCATGCAGGTTGTCCTCGCCCAGCGCCTTGAGCACCCCCAGCCGCGCCAACCGCCGCAGCATGCCGGGAAAGATGGCGATGATGTGAAAGTCGCCGCCGGCCCGGCGCGCCCGCCGGATTTCCGAGATCAGGAAATCCGCGCCCGCCATGTCGATCTTCTCGGTGCCCTTGAGGGTGAAGACCTGGGTGGTCTGGTGCGGGTGGCTGAGATCGCGTTCGCGCATCGCGGCTTCGACCGCATCGACCGAGGCAAAGAACAGCGGCCCGTTCAGCCGCAGCATCCGCAACTGCGGGCATTCCGGCAGCTCGTAGGCATCGGCATTGCGAAAGCAGCGGTGGCCATTGATCTCGGTCGGCGCGCCGATCCCGATCGAGGGATTCGCGCTGTCGTAGAGAAACAGCACCAGCGAGGCGATGACACCCGCGACGATGGCCAGCTCCAGATGGGTCAGGATGCCGGTGAAGAAGGTCGCGGCAAGGATCGCGGTCTCGGCCCGGCTGCGCAGGATGTGACGGATCTCGGCAAAATTGATGAGCCGCCAGGCGACATAGAGGATGATCCCCGAGATCGCCGGCACCGGGATATAGGTCACCAGCGGCGCGAGGATCAGCAGAAGCACCAGCAGGAAGGCAGCCGCCATCAGCGCCGCCATCGGCGTCTGCGCGCCCGAGTCGGCGTTCAGCCCGGAGCGGGTGAAGGAGCCCGAGCCCGCGTAGGACTGAAAGAAGCCGCCGATGGTGTTTGACAGCCCCTGCCCCACGATCTCCTGGTTGGCGTCAAACCGCTCGCCGCGGCGGACGGCGAAGGACCGGCCGATCGAGATCGCCTCGAGCAACCCGACAAAGGCGATGGTGGCAGCGGCCGGCAGCAAGTCAAAGATCTCGGAGGTCGCGACATCCGGGACCAGGAAGCTCGGGATGACGGCGGGCAGCGCGGCGAACATGGCGATGCCTTGCGCCGGCGCATCGAGCGCCCAGCCCATGCCCGCCCCGGCGGCGAGCGCCACGATATAGGCCGGGATGCGCTTGTCGATGCGCTGGATCACCAGGATGCTGAGCAAGGTGACCGCGGCAATGGCAACCGCCACCGGGCTGGTGCCGCCAATGGCGCCGATCAGCCCCGAGAGCCGCTCGTAGACGCCGCCGCCGCCGGCCACCTGCACCCCCAGCGCGCCGCCCAGTTGCGACACGCCGATCAGGATCGCCGCCGCGGCGGTGAACCCCACGATCACCGAATGCGAGATAAAGGCGATCAGCCCGCCAAGCCGGGCCAGCCCCGCCGCCAGCTGAATAAGCCCGACCATCACCGTGACGGTCAGCGCCAGCGCGATATAGAGCTCGGTTCCCGGCACCGCATGGCCCGACAACGCGGTGAAGAGCACCGCCGAGATCGCGGTGGTCGGCCCCGAGACCATGACGCTCGACGAGCCCCAGAAGGCCGCCACCGCCGTGGTGATCATCGCGGTGAACAGCCCGTAATGCGGCGGCAGCCCGGCGATGATGGCGAAGGCCACGCCCTGTGGCAGGACGATGGCGGCGTTTGTCAGCCCCGCCAGCGCATCGGCCCCCAGCGTGGCGCGGTTGATCCGCGACATCCAGGGCCGGCGCGGCGAGAGCATCGACAGGCGGTCAGACATGTGGGCACTCCGTCAGGCAAGCAGTCATACCGCCGGGCGCGCCGTGTTCCGGGCCTGCACCAGCGGCCAGAGGGCCAATACCAGCCGAGACGGTGAAGAACAGCGAAATCGGACGCGGCGCTGTTGCCCCCCTGCGTCTCTGTCGCCTTGAGACAGTGGCGCCGGCGACCCGTTTCAACCCGGCATTCCCTGGCGGACAGGCGTGCGGGATCGGGCTGCGGTCGGCCTGAAGCCGGGGCGCGGGGCGCGACCGTCGCAGCAGGCGCAGGAGCTAGGTGCCATCGAGAAAACCGCGCGCCTGTTCGGACGTCTCGAAGATATGGGTGCGGGCGTGGGGAAAGACCTCGCCCAGCTTCATCCGCATGAAGGCAGAGCCCGAATAGCGCGAAACGGTGCGATAGTAGTCGCGGTGCAGGGCAGCCACCATCCGCGCCCAGTCGGCCTCCAGCAGGTCGTCGATGCGAAACCCGTCGTAGTTCACCAGCACATCGACCCGCCGGCCATGCGGCGCGCAGACCTGCGCCACCATTTCGCCGACGCGCTGCACCTCGTCCCACCTGCGCACCCGCATCTTCTCGAAGTTGAGGAACAGCCGGTCGGTCTCGGCATCCAGTGCAATCCGGTCGGCAAGGTCGAGATGCAGCAGGTCGACCCGCAGCGCCATCTCCTTGTCGGCGAAGATCCGGTGGTCCATCGGCACGATCTCGTCGACGATCGGCGGCACGTCCATCAAGCCGATGATCTGCCTCTCGGCGTCGATGCCCGGAGCCACCTCGATGAGCTTCAAGCCGCGTTCGGTCAGCTCAAAGACGCAGCGCTCGGTCACATAGAGCACCTTCTGGCCCAGCCGTGCGGCCCGTCCGCCGGAAAAGGTGATCTGCTCGACGTCGCTCAGGAACTTGCGCTGCGCGCCCTCGCGCAGGATCTCGACGCCCTGGTCAGTGACCGCGATCTCGAGCCCCTTGGCGGTGAAGGTGCCCGCAAAGACCACCGCCCTCGCGTTCTGCGAGATATTGATGAAGCCGCCCGCCCCGGCCAGCCGCGCACCAAAGCGGGAGACGTTGACGTTGCCCTGCCGGTCGGCCTGCGCCAGCCCGAGGCAGGTCATGTCGAGTCCGCCGCCGTCGTAGAAATCGAACTGCGCGTTCTGCGCAATCACCGCGTCGGTATTGACCGCCGCGCCGAAATCAAGCCCGGAGGCAGGCTGGCCGCCGATGACCCCCGGCTCTGCCGTCAGTGTCAGGTGCTCGAGCAGCCCCTCCTCTGCCGCGACAGAGGCCACCCCTTCGGGCATGCCGATGCCGAGGTTGACCACGCCGTTGACCGGCAGCTCAAAGGCGCAGCGGCGCGCGATCACCTTGCGCGCGTCGAGCCGCATGGCCGGGATCTCGCCCTCGGGCGCGCGCATTCGCCCGGTGAAGCCCTGGCTGAACGTCGTCGCATAGGTCTGCACATGGTTCTCGGGCCGTGCCACCACCACCGCATCCACCAGGATGCCGGGAATCTGCACCTCGCGGGCGGGCAAGGTCCGGGCCCGTGCCACCCGCTCGACCTGCACGATCACCACACCGCCGGCGTTCTTGACCGCCATGGCCTGCGCCAGGTTGTCGATGGTCAGCGCCTCGCGCTCCATGGTGATATTGCCGGCCTCGTCCGCCGTGGTGCCACGCAACAGCGCCACGGTGAGCCGCTGTGACTTGTAGAACAACACCTCCTCGTCGCCGATCTGCATCAGGTCTACCTGAGAGTCGGTTGACAGATCGTTAATCGCGCCGCCGCCATTGCGCGGATCGACAAAGGTCTCGAGCCCCACTTTCGACAGCATCCCCGGTTTGCCCGCCGCGATGTCGCGATACAGCTGGCTGATGCAGCCCTGCGGCAGGTTCCAGCCCTCGATCTTGCCCGCCACGGCCAGCGCCGCCACCTTGGGGATCAGCCCCCAATGCCCGCCGATCACCCGCCTCAGAAGCCCCTCATGCCCCAACCGGTTGAGCCCGCGCACCTTGCCGTCGCCCTGTCCCGCCGCGAAGACGAGACCCAGGTCGCGCGGATGCCCGGTCTCGAGAAACCGCGCCTCGACGGCGGCCAGAAGCTCGTCCGGCACGCCGATCCCGACGAATCCCGAGGTGGTGAGCGTATCGCCGTCCTTGATCAGGGCGGCAGCTTCGGCGGGGGACACGATCTTGTTGCGCATGGCGATACCTTCAGGCCGCGGTCCCGCCGGCGTCAACCGGCAAGACCGCTCCGGTGAGGCTCTGGGCGCCGATTTGGCCGGACACCTGCGCTGGCCGCCCGGCCGGGTGGCAGGTCACGCGCCCCATTTGCCGATCAGGATGCCCGAGGCGGTCTCGTCGCGGCGCAGCGCCCGCACACCTTCGTCGGTCATCGACACCCGGTTCTTGCGCCCGGTCAGCCGGTCAAACAGCGCCGCCTGCATCTCGGCGCGGATGTCCGCATGGTCCGGGTCGCAGCCGAGGTCGTGGAACTCGTCCGGGTCGGTCTCCAGATCGAAGAGCTGCGGCGGGAAGCCCCGGAAGTAGACGTATTTCCACCGCTCGCTGCGCAGCATGTAGCCGCGCGCCTCAGACGGGCCGACGCCCAGTGTCTCGCGCGCCGCGTAGAAGGCATAGTCGATCTCCGACAGAACCGCGTCGCGCCAGTCGTCCGGCGTCTCGCCGCGCAGGAGCGGCATCAGCGAGCGCCCCTCGAGCCGGTGTTCCGCCGGCGGTGCTTCGGTGGCCTCCAGGAAGGTGGGCAGCAGGTCGATGGCCTCGACCAGCGCCTCCGAAGCGGTGCCGCGGGTGGCATCGGCCTCCGGGCGCGGATCGCAGATGATCAGCGGCACCCGCACCGAGCATTCGTGAAACAGCTCTTTCTCGCCCATCCAGTGATCGCCGAGGTAATCGCCGTGATCCGAGGTCAGCACGATCATCGTGTCGCGGTCGCGGCCGGTTTCCTCAAGCCAGGCAAACAACCGCCCGAGGTGGTCATCAATCTGCTTGATCAGCCCCATGTAGGCCGGCAGAACCACCTCGCGCGCGCCCTGCATCGAGAAGGTCTCTGAGACTTCCAGCTGCATGAAGGCGTCATAGACCGGGTTGGGATCGGCACGCTCCTCCTCGCTGCGGTGGAGCGGCAGGAAGGTCTCGGGGCCATACATGTCGTGGTAAGGCGCCGGCGCGATATAGGGCCAGTGCGGCTTGATGTAGCTGAGGTGCAGGAGCCAGGGCTGGTCGCCCATTTCCTCGATGAATTCCTGCGCGCGCATGGTCATGTAGGCGGTCTCTGAATGCTCTTCCTTTACCCGCGCCGGCAGGTTGGAGTTCTTCAGATACCAGCCCGAGAGCACCTCGCCGTCCTCGCCTTCGGCGGAATTGGCATAGCGGTCCCAGGGGTTGTCTCCGTCATACCCCTTTGCGCGCAGCCAGTCGTTATAGGCCAGCTTGCCGCCCTTGGCCGAGAGCACACCGTCGGGGTGCAGACCGTCGTCACGCTCATAGGGGTCAAAGCCCGGCTGGCTGACCTTGATGCCGATCTCGCCGCCGGGGTCGACGCCCAGCCGTGCCATGCCCTCGCGGTCGGGGATCATGTGGGTCTTGCCGACCACCGCCGTCGTCATCCCCTGGGGCCGCAGGTAGTCGCCGATGGTCAACTCGCCCAGTGGCAGCGGCACCCGGTTCCAGGTGGCGCCATGGCTGAACACCGTGCGCCCGGTATAGGTCGAGGCGCGCGACGGCCCGCAGACCGGCGATTGCACATAGGCGCGGTCGAAACGGACGCCTTTGCTGGCCAGCTTGTCGATATTGGGCGTGTCGAGATGCGGATGGCCATAGCACGACAGGTAATCCCAGCGCAGCTGGTCAGCCATGATGAAGAGGATGTTCTTGATCTTTGTCATGCGGTTATCTCATCAGTCCGGGAAGGAAGGTGGCGATGGGCGGGAAGATCAGCACAAGGATCAGCCCGACGACCAAGGCGATGATATAGGGTGTCACGCCGCGGAAGATCGCGCCGAGCTTGACGTCGGGCAGCACCGATTTCACCACGAAGACGTTCATGCCGATGGGCGGCGTGATCAGCCCGATCTCCGAGACCAGCACCACCAGGATGCCGAACCAGATCATGTCGATGCCGCTGATCTGCAGCGCCGGCAGGAACACCGGCACCAGCAGCACGAGGATGCCGATCGCCTCGAACACCATGCCCATGAGGATGGCGATGATGCAGACGAAGATGACCAGCTGCATCGGCGATAGCTCGTATTCATCGACGAAATCCAGCAGGTCGTAGGGCAGGCCCGACAGGTTGATGAACTGCGAGAACACGATGGCGCCCAGGAGCACGATGAAGATCGTCGCGGTGGTCACCGTGGCGTCTGCCAGGCATTCCTTCCATTCGCCGAGGGTGCGCAGGTTGCCGCGCAGCACGGCGATCACCGCGGCGCCGAAGGCCCCGATGCCCGAGGCCTCGGTGGCGGTGAAGGCGCCGGTGTAGATGCCGCCCAGCACCACGAGAAAGAGGATCAGCACCGGCAGGGTGCCGCGAATGGCCTCCTTCTTGCGCGCCGGCTCCAGCGGCGGCGCCGCGGGGGCCGCCAGCGGATCGCGGCGCACCACGATGCCGACGCAGATCATGAAGAGCGTGACCAGAAGCAGCCCCGGCAGGATGCCGGCGATAAACAGCAACCCGATGTCCTGTTCGGCGATCAGACCGTAGATCACCAGCGGCACCGAGGGCGGGATCATGATGCCCAGCGTGCCGCCCGCGGCAATGGTACCGGCGGCCAGCTTGTCGGAATACTTGTAGGTCTTCATCGGCGGCATGGCGACCTTGGCCATGGTGGCCGCCGTCGCCAGCGTCGAGCCGCAGACGGCGGAAAAGCCGCCCGCCGCCAGCACCGTGGCCAGCGCCAGCCCGCCGCGGTACTTGCCGAGCCCGGCATAGGCCGCATCGTAGAGATCCTTGGAGATCCGCGCATGGACGATGAAGACGCCCATCAGGATGAACAGCGGGATCACGCTGAGGTTGTAGTTCATGCTGTCTTCGAGCACCTGCTGGCCGACCATGGCCAGCGAGGCCTCGAAGCCGCGTTGCAGGCCGAAGCCTATGAAACCCACCACCAGCGTGGCAAAGCCGACGCGGAACCCAAGGAAACAGAGCCCGAGCAGGGCAGCAAAACCGATCAGGGCACTGACCATCAGAGGTCCTCCACATGCTTCTCGGCCCGGCCGGTGCCGGTCATCAGCCCGAGCACCTGGCAGACCACGCTCACCGCCGCCAGTCCGGCGACGATGCCGAAGACCCAGGATAACGGCCATTCAAGGACGATGGTGCGCGAATTCACCTCGGCCGCGTGCAGCGCCGCCTCGAACAGGACATAGACGATCAGGCCCATCACGCAGAGCGACAGCCCCTGCACCGCGATGTCATAAACCCGCGGCGAGATCGCCCGCACCTGCGTGTCGAACAGCTCGACCACGATGTGCTTGTCGCGGGCATTGGCAATGCCGAGACCGGCAAAGATCACCAGCGCCAGCATCACCGAGATCATTTCCGACGCCCCGAAGATCGGAGCGCCGAGGAGATAGCGGCCGACGACATCCACGAAGGTCAGCAGCATCATCAGCGCCAGAACGATGCTGGAGAAGATCTCCAGCATCTTGACGATCAGCGCAAGAACGCCGGCGCCCGCGTGGCTGCCCGCGTGACTGTCAGTCGGCCCGGCCATCAGTTCATCGCCCCTTCCACTTGGCTGCGGTAGAAGTCGAGCGCGGCCTGAGCGTCGATGCCGGCATCGCCGGCTCTCTTGAGCCAATCCTCGGTCACCGGTGCCGCGGCCTCGATCAGGGCCTGCTCGAAGGCCGGATCGGCGGCGACCACCTCGATGCCTGCTTCGGCATAATCCTCAACCGCCGCATCGGTCGCGGATTTCCAGCGCGCCCCCGCGATTGCGCCCAGAACATCGCCAGAGACGCTCATGATTGCCGCCTGATCTTCGGCCGAGATCTCGGCCCACTTGTCCTTGTTGGCAAAGACCGAAAAGGAGGTGGTGTAGAGCGGCTTTTCGAACTTGGTGTTCGACTTGGTATAGGGGAACAGCTGGAACGCCTGCACGCCCTGCGGATCGAGCCCGAGGTGGCCGTCGACCACGCCGCGCGAGATGATCTCGTTCGACTTCACCGCCGGGGTGGAGACCACGCCGGTGCCGAGGCTCTTGGTGATCGCGGCGAGCGGGCCGGGCAGCACCCACATCTTGCGGTTCGCAAGATCGTCGATCGAATTGATCGGCGTGTCGGTCTGGCTGTAGAGCTCGCCGGGGTTGATCACGAACTGCGACAGCAGGTGTACGTTTTCGATCTCGTCGGCAAAGAACTTGCGGTTCGTGGCCCAGAGCGCGCGGGACATGGTCTCGGGGTCGTAATTGCCGACAAACGGCAGCATCGCCACCTCCGGCCCGATGGCTTCGGACAGGAAGCCGTTGAAGCTGATCGAGACATCGACGATGCCCTTCTCCACGGCCGCAAGCTGTTCTGGCGGCGGGGCCACGGATTTTGGCGGGATGTTGCCCGTCACCCGGCCTTCGGTCACCCGCTCGACCTCTGCGATCCAGCCCGGCAGCACCTCGGAACAGACGAAGTGGCTCGACGGCCAGAAGCAGTTGACCAAAAGCCGCGTCTTGGCGCTGGCCGCGCTGCCCGCGACGATCAGCGTCGAGGCGATAAGTGCAAGTTTCAGTGTCATGTCTCTCTCCCGTGTTTGACCGGCTGTGCGGTGCGGTCGCCCCCGTCGTAAACTCTCAACCGTCCAATCCGCCAAAGCTGCGGATATCGGTGCCGGCCTTGCGGCGTGTCTCGGTGTAGGCGGTGAAGGCCTCGATGGCCGGCGCGTCCTCCCAGGCCTCCAGCGCCTGCGCGTAGCTTGGCCGCGCCGAAACCCGGTCGAACCAGGCCTTGAGGTGCGGCGTGCGGGCGTAGGGCCAGCCCATCAGGTCGAAGCGATGCAGGTTCGGCATCCAGGCGATATCGGCGAGCGAGAATTCCTCGCCCGCCAGGTAACTCCGCCCGTCCGACAGCAGCGCGTCGAGGTGACGGAACCCCTCGTCGGTGCGGCGCACGGCGGCGTCGATCCGCTCGGGGTCGAAGCCGGCGGCGAACTCGCGGCGGAACTGCTTGAGCCAGTCGTTGCGGTGCCGCTTCTGGAACGCCTCCGCCACCTCTGGCGGCGGTGGCGGGGCGGCGCGGAACAGGAACTCGAAGGTCAGGAGCTTCAGGTCCAGTTGCGCCGCATCCGCCTTCTCCAGCAACTCCGGCTGGGTGGTCGCCGCCAGCGCCGGGTTGCGACCAGCCAGATGCCGGATGATATCGATCGACTCGATGATCAGCGCGCCGTCATCGACCAGCGCCGGCACCAGCCCCTTGGGGTGGATCCTCTGATAGGCCTCGGTGGCGTGCTCGTCCTTCTCGAGGTTCACCAGATGGCTCTCGAACGCCTGACCGGTCTCGGCCAGCACGATCCTGACGCGCTGCGAACAGCTCGACATCGGCGCGTGCCAGAGATGCAGCCCGGAGAGGTCCTTCAGGGTCGGGTCTTGCGGTTCGATACGTGGCATCTGCGCGGCCTTCTCAGAACTTCACCCGGTCACCGCCCTTGAGCGCGAGGATCTCGCGCGCCTCGTCGGGCGTGGCGACCTCGCAGCCCAGGTCCTCGACGATTCGGCGGATCTTGGTGACCTGGGCGGCGTTGCTTTCGGCCAGCTTACCACGGCTGAGGAACAGGCTGTCCTCCAATCCGACACGGACGTTGCCGCCCATCTGGCTGGCGGTGGTGGCGAGGTTCATCTGCGATCCGCCCGCGCCCAGCACCGACCAGCGGTAATCGTCGCCGAAGAGCCGGTCGGCGGTGCGCTTCATGAACACCAGGTTGTCGACCTCGGGTCCGATGCCGCCGAGGATGCCAAAGATGAACTGGATGAAGACCGGTGCCTTGAACAGCCCGATATCCATGCAGAATTTCAGATTGTAGAGATGGCCGACGTCATAGCATTCATGCTCGAACTTGATGTCATGCGGGGCCAGCGTGTCGGCCGCTTCCTTGATGTCGCGGAAGGTGTTGCGAAAGATGTTGCCGTCGGAATTGGCGACGTAATCCTTCTCCCAGTCGAACTTCCAGTCATCGTCGGAATAGCGCTTGGCCAGCGGGTGGAACGAGAAGTTCATCGACCCCATGTTGAGCGAACACATCTCGGGGCTGAACGTCTTGGCCGGGGTGATCCGGTCCTGAATCGAGAGGCTCAGCGAGCCCCCCGTGGAGATGTTGACCACCGCATCCGTCGCCTGCTTGATCCGCGGCAGGAAAGGCTGGAAGTCCTTGACGTCGACCGAGGGCGCCCCGGTCTCGTTGTCGCGGGCGTGCAGGTGCAGGATCGACGCCCCGGCCTCGGCCGCGTCCATCGCCTGTTGCGCGATGTCGTCATAGGTATAGGGCAGCGCGTCCGACATGGTGGGCGTGTGGATCGCGCCGGTGATGGCGCAGGTGATGATGGTTTTCTGGCGAGCCATGATGGCCTCCTTGTCAGGTGTCCTTGCGCTCGACGCGGTAGCCGAGCGGGAAGAGTTGCAGATCGAAGCGGTGACGGATGAAGCCCCAGACCCCCTGCGGCGCCTTCAGCATCACCACGATGGCGACGAGGCCGAGGACCATCAGGTAGATGGTACCGAGGTCGGCGAGGGTTTCGCGCAGCAGGAAGAAGACGATGGTGCCGATGATGGGGCCTTCGATGGTGCCGATCCCGCCGATGACGACGATAAAGATCACGAAGGCGGTCCAGTCGTTGACGGAGAAGGCCGCGTCGGGCGAAATCCGCAGCTTCTGCAGGAAGATCAGCGCGCCGACGATGGCGGTCAGGCCGGAGGTCACGACATAGACGAAGAACTTGGTGCGCCAGATGTCGATGCCGAGCGAGGCCGAGGCCAGTTCATTGTCGCGGATCGCGGTCAGCGCCAGCCCCTTGCGCGAGCGCAGGAGCAGGTAGACGGCGGTGACGACGATGAGCGCCGCGCCCAATGCCAGCCAATAGCTGAGCGCCTCACGCTCGGACCGGCCATCGGCCATCGAACGCACGATATCGGTCGGCAGCGACGTGCCGGAGCCGCCGCCCAGCGCCGAGACCTGCGCGAAGGTCAGCCGGAAGACCTCGGCCATGACCCAGGTGCCGATGGCGAAATAGGCGCCCCTCAGCCGGAAGATCAGCGCCGCGACGGGGATCGAGATCAGCGCGCCCAGCACACCCGCCAGCGCAATAGCGACCAAAGGCGGCAGCCCGGCAAAGATGGTCAGAGCAAACAGCATGTAGCCGCCGAAGCCTACATAGGCCTGCTGGCCGACCGACACCAGCCCGGCGTAGCCCGCCAGCAGGTTCCACAAGCTTGCCAGCGCGAGGTAGAGGAAAATCTCGCCCATCAGCCGCATGTCGGCCCGGCCTGCCCAGTAAGGCGCGGCGATCAGGATCACCACGATCAGCGCGCCCAGTATGGCGGCCACTTTCGCCGCGTTGGAGGTGCGGCTTATCCGGATATCTGTGTTCATCCGCTGATCCTCGGGAAAAGGCCGTTGGGGCGCACGGCGAGAATGACGAGAAAGGCGATGTGGCCTGCCAGAAGCTGCCAGCCCGGGTTGATCGTCGCGCCCACGGTCTGGGCCACGCCGAGGATGACGCCGCCGACCAGCGTGCCCCAGAGGTTGCCGAGGCCGCCGATGATCACCGCCTCGAAGCCGAAGATCAACCTGCCACCGCCCACTGACGGATCGAAACTGGTGCGTATGCCCAAGAGGATGCCGGCCACCGCCGTCACCGCCAAGGCCAGCGCCATGGCGAGGCCGAAGACATGACGCTTGTTCAGCCCCATGAGCTGGGCGATATCCTGGTTGTCCGAGGTGGCGCGGAAGGCACGGCCCAGCGGCGTGCGGTAGAAGGTCCATTGCAGACCGGCGATCACCGCCACTGCGATGGCGAAGGTCAACAGCGGCAGCACGCCCAGCGACAGCGGGCCGACAGCGACCGAGGCGGTCTCCAGCGCGCCGGCGTCCATCTTCTGCGGATCGGCGCTGTAACCCTCCAGCAAAGCGTTCTGGATGATCACCGACAGGCCAAAGGTCACCAGCAGCGGCGGCAGGATATCATCGCCGAGGGTATGGTTCAGCACCGCCCGTTGCAGCACATAGCCGATGCCCGCCATCGCCAGCGCCACCACGATCAGCGCCACCAGCGGATGCACACCGAGCATGACGGTGGTGGTCAGCCCGAGATAGGCGGCCAGCACGATCAGATCGCCATGGGCGATATTGACCAGCCGCATCACCCCGAAGATCAGGCTGAGACCGGCGGCGAAAAGCGCATAGAGCCCGCCCAGCAAGGTGCCCTGAACCACTGCGTTCACGAAATCCATCATGCCACTCCGAAATAGGCGCGCGCGATATCCTCGCGCGAGACGGTGTCGGACCTGCCCTGAAGCGAGACCCGGCCCTCCTGCAGGCAGTAGACGCGGGACGAGACCGCCAGCGCCTTGGTGATGTCCTGCTCGACGATCACCGCGCTCATGCCGCCGCCGACGATGCCGGGCAGCGCCTTGTAGATGTCGCGGATGATCACCGGCGCGAGGCCGAGGCTGATCTCGTCGAACATGATCAGATCGGGGTTGGCCATCAGCGCGCGGCCGATGGCGACCATCTGCTGCTGACCGCCCGAGAGCGAGGTCGAAGCCTGCGAACGGCGCTCCTCGAGGATCGGGAAGAGCTCGTAGACGCGGGTCAGGGTCCACGGACCCTCGCGGTTCACCCGGCCGCCGATCATCAGGTTCTCCTCGACCGAGAGCGACTGGAAGAGCTGCCGCCCCTCGGGCACCATGGCGAGGCCCATCTGCGCCACCACGTCGGGGCGCTCGGCACCGATGGCCTTGCCGCGAAAGCGCACCTGGTCCGCCTTGTTGCCGATCAGCCCGGCGATCGAGCGCAACAGCGTCGTCTTGCCGGCACCATTGGCGCCGATGATTGCCAGCACCTCGCCCTCGTTGACCTCCAGATCGACGCCGTAAAGCGCCTGGAAATCGCCGTAATAGGCATCGAGACCGGTGAGTGTCAGGATCGCGTCAGGCATCGGCTTCAATTCCCAGGTAAATTTCCTGCACTTCCGGGCTTTCCATGATGGCTTTCGGTTCGCCCTCGGCGATCTTCTTGCCGAAATCGATCACGATCAGCCGCTCGACCACCGCCATCAGTGCATGCACCACATGCTCGATCCAGATGATCGAGACGCCGCTGGCGTGAATGCTGCGGATGGTGGCGATCAGGGATTTGCATTCCGCCTCGGTCAGCCCGCCGGCGATCTCGTCGAGCAGCAGGAGCCGCGGTTTGGCACAGAGCGCGCGGGTCAGCTCCAGCCGCTTGCGGTTGAGCAGGGTCAGCCCCCCGGCACGCGCATTGGCCTTGTCCAACAGTTCGGTCTGGTCGAGCACCTCGATGCAGAGCCGTTCCGCCTCGCGGCCCCGAAGCCCTGCCGATTGCGTCGCCGCCACCATGGCGTTCTCGAACACCGTCATGTGGGTGAACGGCTGCGGCACCTGAAAACTGCGGGCAATGCCCGAGCGCGAGCGCCGCGCGGCGCTGAGCCCGGTGATGTCCTCGCCGGCAAAATGGATGCGGCCACTGTCGGCCTTCAGCGTGCCGGTGATCAGGTTGAACATTGAGGTCTTGCCGGCACCGTTCGGCCCGAGCACGCCCAGCGCCTCGCCTTGGTTCAGCCCGTAGGTCAGGCCGTCAGCGACGGTCACCGCGCCGAAGGATTTCGACACGCCGTCAAGTTGCAGTATCTGCGTCATCGGGGTCTCCGGTTGAGCGGTGTCGGGCGGCGCGCGAACGCCGCCCCTTGCGGTCAGAGCAGTTTCAGCTCGCCGGTCAACGGGATCTCGGGTGCGGCCGAATTGGCCACGATCTTCAGATCGAAGCCGTCACCCTCCTTCTGCCACTGGCCCGCGACCAGCGGCGTCTTGGTGACGTTGTTGATCGGGCCGTTCGACCAGTCGACCGGGCCCACGATGGTGTCGAGCTTGGTCTCCGGGATCGCCGCGGCGATGGACTCGTAATCCTCGAGATCCTCGGCGCGGCGCACCACGTCGGCCACCACCTCGAAGAGCGCGTGCTTGAAGCCGATCGGCTGGGTCCAGGGCCGGCCAGAGGCGGCGGAATAGCCCTCGGCCAGCTCTTTGGCGCTTGCCCCGGTGAGCGAGGAATTGAACGGGTGGTTCGGCGACCACCAGACCTCGGACGAGAGGCCGTCGCCCCGGTCGCCCAGCGACTCGATCACCGAGGGGAAGAGCAGCGCCTTGCCGATGGTCACGACCTTGGGGTTGAAGCCCTGCTGCGCCGCCTGCGACCAGAAGGTGGCGAAGTCCGGCGGGATCATGTTGCCGGTGACGATTTCCGCGCCCGCCTCTTTGAAGGCGTTGATGTAGTTCGAGAAATCATCGGTCAGCGGCTGATACCTGCCGGGGTCGGTCAGGTCGTAGCCGGCGGCGGCCAGCGGCTTGGGCAGGCCCAGCTCGGCGTCGCCCCAGGCATTGCCGTCGGCGTCGTTCGGAAACAGCCCGCCGACGACCTTCTGCACGCCGGCCTTGTCCCACATGTCGAGGAAGGCGGCGATCACGTCCTCCAGCCCCCAGAAGAAATGGTAGGTATAGTCGAACCCCTGCCCCGGCACGCCGTTGCGGCCGAAGAAGTAGGGCTGCCACGGGCAGTCTGTGGTGATGCAGGGCACCTCGTTGATCTCGGCCTGATCAGAGACCGGGTTCACCGTGTCGGGCGTCGAGGCCGCAACGATGATGTCGACCTCGTCGCCGAGGATCAGGTCGGCGGCCACTTCCGCGGCGCGGTTGGGGTTGGACTGGCTGTCCTTCGAGATGATCTCGATATTCCAGGTCTTGCCGTTGTTCTCGATGCCGGCGTTGAACTGTTCCTGGATCGCGGCCAGCACGTAGTCATCGGCCTCGGCAAAGCCCGCCAAGGGGCCGGTGCGCGGGCTGACGTGACCGACCTTCAGCGTCGGCGTCTGCGCATAGGCGCGGGTGCCGCGCAGGATCGCCGGAGCGGCCAGCAGGGCTGTGCCCCCGGTCAGGAACTTGCGGCGTGACGGTGTCTTGAATTTGTTCATGTTGTCCTCCCAATGCGCCGGTCTCCCACCGGCTTTTTCACTCTAGTCGAGAATTCCGTCCAGTTTCCGCAAATGATTGCCCACGCGGGCGCGCACCGCCTCGGCCTCGGCCTCGGTCCACTTGCGGAACCCCTCGCCCGATTTCATCCCGAGCTTGCCGTCCTCGACGAGTTGCTTGAGGTAGGGCGACGGGCCTTGCCGGCTTTCCAGATCAAACAGCACGTTCTCGTGGATATCCAGCGTCAGGTCGGTGCCCACCAGATCGGCGTTCTCCAGCGGGCCGAGCACGGCCAGCCGCCGTCCGAAGCAGGATTTCACCACCGTATCGACCGCCTCGGCGTCACAGATGCCGCGCTCGACAAGGCTCACCGCCTCGCGCCAGAGGGCATGTTGCAGCCGGTTGCCGATAAAGCCCGGCACGTCCTTTTCCACCATCACCGGGGTCTTTCCGGCGCTGGCCAGCAGCGCCATCATCCGGTCGGCGACCTCGCCGTCGGTCCATTCGGTCTTGATGACCTCGACCAGCGGGATCATGTGCGGCGGGTTCCACCAATGGGTGCCAAGCGCCCGCTCGCGCAGCGTCAGCCCCTCCATGATCTTGGTGATCTGAATCACCGAGGTGTTGGACGCCAGCACCGCCTCCTTGGGCGCATGTTCCTCGACCTCGGCGAAGATCCTGCGCTTGAGGTCGAGCTTTTCCGGCGCCGCCTCGAAGACGAAATCCGCCTGTTTCACGGCTGTCCGGACCGAGGAACAGAGCTCGATCAGCTTCAGCGCGCGGGCAATCTCCTCTTCCTCGGCGCCCAGCACCTTGAGACTGTCCGAGATCCGCTTCGGCGCCGATTTCAGCGTCTCTTCATGCGGGTCGGTGATCGTCACATATTGCCCGGCACGGGCCAGCGTCAGGGCGATGCCGTGGCCCATGAGCCCGGCACCGATGACGGCCATCTGTTGCTTCTTGGGAACCATCGCTCAACCCGCCGTATAGCCACCGTCGGCATAAAGGATATGCCCGGTGTAGAAATCTGACGCCTTCGAGGCGAGGAACAGGAGCGGCCCGGCGAGGTCTTCCGGCTCGCCCAGCCGACCCTTGGGCACGCGGGCGAGAAAGCCCTTGCGGACCTCTTTCGCCTTGTCGGTGTCCTCGAACATCCAGGCGGTGAGCGGCGAGCGGAAAACCGTCGGCGCGATGGCGTTGACGGTGATGCCGGTGGGGCCAAGCTCGCAGCCCAAGGCTTTCACGATGCCGTCGGTCGCGGCCTTCGACGCGCAATAGGCGGTGTAGCCCGCCGGGTGGCCCAGCAGCCCGCGTGCCGAGGAAACCAGCACGATCTTGCCACCCTGCCCCTGCGCCTTCATCTGGCCGGCGGCGGCACGTGCCAAGAGCCAGCTTTGCGTGACATTGGCGTCCATCACCGAGGTAAAGGTCTCCGGCGCCATGTCATTGATCAGCGCCACCTTGTTCATGCCAGAGGCCACCACGAGGATGTCGAGCTGCCCGTAGGCCTCGACCGCCTGCGCCACGAGGCCGTTGCAGGTCTCTTCGTCAGAGGGGCGCGTGTTGATTGCCGTCACCTCGGCGCCCATGTCGCGGCATTCGCCGGCGATCTCGTCAAGCGCCTCCTGGTTGCCGGCGACCAGCACCAGCTTGGCCCCGGCGCCACCAAGAACGCGCGCGGCCACCATGCCGAACGCGCCCGAGGCCCCGGTGATCAGCGCCACCTTGCCCTTGACGTCGAACATCGAGAGGGGATTGGTCAGTGCACTCATGGCTCAGGCCTCGGTCTTGGGTTCGGGGGGATAGGGAATGACGACCAGCATCTTGCAGGTGTCGTTGCTGCGGTTCTCGATCTTGCGGACCTCGCCGGGGGGAATGGTGCAACTGTCCATCTTGCCCAGAACGGTTTCCTCACCGTCGACAATCACCGTCATCTCGCCCTCGAGCACGACATAGACCTTCTCGAAGGGTGTGGCGTCGGGCCCTGCGCCGCCGCCCGGCAGGAACTGGCTGAACCCGATCCACTGGTTCTTCGGCCCGCCCTCTTCAAAGCCCTGGAGCCTGAGCCCGTGGCAGCCGAAATGGTTGGGCGCGTCGTAGCTGCCCGCATCGGCGAAACGTTTCAAATGCATGACGTTCTCCCTGTCACAAGTGCTCAGCGTGTGTCGGCGGTGCCGACGGTGACCTCGTCTCCGATCGTGATGGTCATCAGGTCGGCCCCCACCTCTAACGGACCGTCGTAGGTCTGGCGGGTCTGTTCGACCAACGCCTCGAGCGAGATGTCGGGCGAGGCCGGCGGGCCAAGGCGCACGATGTGGGAATAGACCGCAAGTCCGGGCGCGGCGGCGGAAAACACCTCTCCCGCTTCGACGGGCGTGGTGTGATGCCCCATGATCGCGACGATCGGCGGATTGCCGGCGATGGCCTCGGCGGCCATGGCGACCTGATGCACCAACAGATCGGCGCCGGTCGCGGCCTCGATCACCGCGTCTTCCTTCTTGGTATCGCCGCTCAGGACGACCGTGTGTTCGCCGTATTCGATCTTGTAACCGACGGCGGGCTTGATCTTTTCGCCGTGGTTCACGGTAAAGGCGGTCACGGTGACGCCATCGTGGTCGTAAACCACACCGTCCTCGGTGAATTCGGTCACGTCCCATTCGACGCCGGCGGCCGGCAGGTTCTGATCCTCGACGCGGATCTGGATGTCGGCGGCAAAGGCGGCGGTCAGGCCGTCGGTCAATGCGGTCACACCCTCGGGTCCGGTGATTCTGAAGGGTTCGGAATTGGCGCCGTAGGGCACCAGCCAGGAGGTCAGCCACAGGTCGGGCAGGCTGATCAGGTGGTCGGAGTGATAATGGGTGAGAAACACCTCATCGACGTCACCGGGCACAACGCCAACCTGCCAGAGCCGCTGGACCGCACCGCGCCCGACATCGAACAAAAGCAGTTGTCCGCCGGCCGAGACCAAGGTGGCATAGCCGAAGCGATCGAGCAGCGGCGCGGGCGTGCCGGTGCCCAGCAGGGTGACAACCATCTCGTTCTCGGTTGCAATCGCACTGTCGGCCTGAGCGGCCAGCGGCAGGCCAGCCGCCGCCATCAGTGCAAGCGCACCGGTCAGTTTTCGTGTGTTCCAATCCATCGGGCTTCTCCTCCCAAACATGTTTCGTGACGGGTTGGCCGCTCCTCCCAGAGCGGCCGTCAGGATCGGATCCTAGAACTCCGCCCCGTCGTCGATGCGGAAGCCCTGGGACTTGTCGATCATCGCCACCAGGCGGATGATGCAGCCGTCACCGCGATCCCAGTTCCAGGGGAAGAAGGCGAAGGTACAGCGCTTGCCTGTCACCGCGTCCAGATCGCCGCCGACGTTCTCGATGCCGAGGATGCCGTTCTTGAACAGGATGTTGTGCACCGGCTCCCACTCGGGGAAGTCATCTTTCCAGTCGTTGCCGCCGGACCACTCCTTGTACTCCTGCTCGAGGTGCGGCAGCAGCGGGCCGTTCCTTTGCGGGCCGATGGCAGTGGCCAGCGGGTGGTCGTTGGCCTGGGTGTCGTGGCCGACGACCTTGACGCCCTTTTCCACCATCCATTCTGCGGCCGAAGACACCAGACCGGGGCAATAGGCGAAATAGTCGCCATCTTCGTAATCATGGTGCCAGCCGGTGTTGATGATCAGCACGTCGCCCTTGCGGATCGCGTGGCCACAGGCCTTCTCGAGATCCTCGCCGGTGATTGGCTCCCATTTCTTCTTGGGGATCGACACGACCAGCCCTGTGCCGAAGAAATGCGGCAGCGGCACCTCGTCGATGAAGGGCGTGCCCTGCACCACATGCGCCGGCGCATCGATATGGGTGGTGGCGTGCATCGTGGTGGTGATGCGCTGGCTCAACACGCCCGACTTGGCCATGTAGTGGATACGCTCGATCTTGGTATCCTGGAAATACGGCCAGTTGGGGTTCTGAAACCCGAAGCGGTGGCTGAGGTTGTAGAACTCCAGACCCATGTCGTTGTCGGTATTTGCCTGAAACTCGATTCCGCGGATCTCGACCATCGGATGCACCTTCTCTGTTCACCGGCAGGGGCCGGTGGCGGTTGGCTTGAAACTGTCAGAGAGCTCCTCCCTCTGTCTCGAATTACGGTACATAGCGCCCACCATGCGGTCAATAAAAACCTGCAATTCGATTGACCTGCACCGCATCGCGGTACATAACTGACCAGACCCGGCACGGCAGAACCGCAGGAACAGAAGGGCCGAGACCTTGCATGATTGAAGAAAATGGCAAAAAAGACCGCTCTGGCATTCAGGTCATTGCGCGGGCGGCGGCGATCCTGAGGGCGCTCAAGGAAGAACGCAGCGGCCTCAGCCTCGGTCAGATCGCCGCGCGGGTGGACCTGCCCCGTTCTACGGTACAGCGAATCGCCGGTGCCCTGTCCGCAGAGCGGTTCATCATCCAGGACCCGAACGGCGGCGGCATCAGGCTCGGCCCAGAGCTCGGTGCCTTTGCCGAGGCGGCCAATTTCAACATCGTCGAGCGCTGCCGATCAATCCTCAACGAGGTCACCCAGAAGACAGGAGAGACTGCCGATCTGGCCGTCCTGCGCAACGGCGCGATGATCTTCCTCGACCAGGTGCCGGGGCTGCACCGGTTGCGCACCGTGTCCTCGGTGGGCGAGGTCTTTCCGCTGTCGACCACCGCCAACGGCCGCGCCTGCCTGTCGCTGATGCCGGACGTTCAGGCGCGCGCCATGATCGAGCAGGAAGCCGGCGGGCCGCTGCCGCCGGACGAGATGCAGGCACTGATGGCCAGGCTCGACGATATCCGCAGCGTCGGCCTGGCCTATGATCTCGATGAACATACGCCCGGCATCTCGGCCGCAGGCTTTGCGTTCCGCGACCTCAGCGGCAACTACCACGCCATCTCGGTGCCTGTGCCTTCGATGCGCTTTGCCGACATCCGGCCCCGGCTGGACGAGGCCTTGCGCGAGGCGCAGACAAGGGTTCAGACCGAGTTTTCGAACGTCGAATAGCCGCCAATCCGACCCCGCCCTGCCGTCCGAAACGGCCCGAGGCAGTCGCGGACCGCTGGCCCGCGGCCTCTAGCAGGTGTAGTTCAGGCCAAGGCGTCCGCCATCGACATAGATCGTCTCGCCGGTGATGTAGCTGGCCTTCTTCGAGCACAGGAAGGCCACCACGTCGCCGATCTCGCGGGCGCTGCCGGCGCGGCCGAGCGGCGTGCGCGACATCGCCACCTTGAAGGCCTCGGGGTTGGCGTTGACGCCGGCCATCATCTCGGTGTCGATCGAACCGGGGCCCACCGCGTTGACCCGGATGTTGTGCTTGGCCAGCGCCAGCGAGGCCACCTTGGTGAGCTGCATCACCCCGCCTTTGGAGGCGCAATAGGCCGGGATCGCCGGAATCGCCACCTGCGCGTTGATCGACGACATGTTGACGATGGCACCTTCGATCTGGTTCTCGACCATCATCCGCCCGGCCTTCTGCGTCGCCAGAAAGACGCCGCGCAGGTTGATCGCGATCACCCGCTCCCAGGTCTCGAGGTCGTACTCGAGGAAATCGCCCGGCATGGCGACGCCGGCGTTGTTGACCAGCGCCGTGAGCGGCCCGTGATCCTTGGCGATCCGGTCGAACAACGCTTCAACCTCGGCCACCTCGCCCATGTCGCAGGCGACCGCCGCCACCGCGCCCAGCTTTTCGCCGGCCGTGGCCACGCCGTCGGCCTTGATGTCGGCGAGGATCACGTCGAAGCCGTCCTCCTTGAGGGCCTCGGCGCAGGCATATCCGATGCCTTGGGCGCCGCCGGTGATCAGTGCGAGGGGTTTCTGTGTCATCATCCTATCCTTTGTATCCATAGTCCTGCCGGGCCTGCTCCGGTGTGATCAGCCCGGCGCGCAGGTCGTCCTTGACCCGCTCAGGGTCGCGGTCCGTGGCCGGGCCATAACCGCCACCGCCGGGCAGGCTCAACCGCAGCCGCTGGCCGTTTTTCACCAACTGCCGGCCCTTGCTGCGCAGTTGCCTGCCGTCGGTCAGCTCGACCCGGCCAGGTGCCCCCGGCCCGCCACCTTCGCGGCCCTGTGCCGGATTGTCGACCCGGTCGAACATGGCGTTGAAGTGGAAATCATAGCCCGCCCGCGCCTCGATCTCGATCACCTGCCCCAGCCCGCCGCGCTGCGCGCCGGCGCCGCCAGAGCCTTCACGCAGATCCTTGCGCCAGACGGTGATCGGCCCGACATGCTCTGTCGCCTCGACGCTCATCGTCGAGACGCCCGAGGGGAAAGCGGTGGCCGAGAGCCCGTCGAGCGCCGGCCGCGCGCCGGTTCCGCCGGAGTTGAACATCAGCACCTCGCGGTTCGGCAGCCCGCTGTCGGGGTCGCTGGGCCGGGCCGAGATCTGGATGTTCCAGAGCGCGCTGGCGCCCTCCGCCGGCACCGTGCCGGGCAGCGCCTGGTGCAGCGCGCCAAGCACCACGTCGGGCACCAGATGCCCCAGAACGTGGCGCACCGAGACCGGCGCCGGGCGGCGGGCGGCGAGGATACAGCCCTCGGGCGCGGTAATCTCGAAGGGCTCCAGCGAGCCCGAGTTGTTGGGCACCTGCGGGGCAATGGCGCATTTCAGCCCGTAGCAGGCATAGGCCCGGGTATAGACCTCTGGGCAGTTCACCCCGAAGCGGCTCATGCCCGAGGTGCCGGCGAAATCGGCCTTCAGGCGGTCGCCCTCGATATCGAGTTGCACCTTCATCATGACCGGGGCGTCGTAGCCGTCGACCTGCATCTGGTGGCGGAAACTGCCGTCGGGCACCGCGGCGATGGCCTCGCGGGTGGCGCGGCGGCTGGCGTCGAGGATGAACTCCGACAGCCCCTCCAGATCAGCGATGCCGAATTCGCCCATCATCGCCTGCAGCCGCCGGTCGCCGGCGGCGTTGCAGGCGGCCAGCGAATAGAGGTCGCCCACCACCTGATCGGGCTCGCGCACATTGGCGCGCACCAGCCCGATCAACGCGCGCGCCACCTCGCCGCGCTCGGCGAATTTCATGATCGGGATCAGCAGGCCTTCCTCGTAGACCTCGTTGGCATCGGGGCCGAAACCGCGGCCGCCGATATCGACCACATGGGCGGTGCAGGCGAAAAACCCGATGTGCTGCCCGTCGCGGAACGCAGGCGAGACCACGGTGATGTCATGCAGATGGCCGGTGCCCATCCAGGGATCGTTGGTCAGGTAGACGTCGCCCTCGAGGATGTTCTGCGGCCCGATCTCGCGGACGAAATGCGTGACGCTCTCGGCCATGGCGTTGACATGGCCGGGGGTGCCGGTCACCGCCTGCGCCATCATCCGGCCCTGGCGGTCGAAGAGCCCGGCCGAGAGGTCGCCGGCCTCGCGCACCGAGGTGGAAAAGGCGGTACGGATCAGCGTTGTCGCCTGTTCCTCGACCACGGCGATCAGCCGGTTCCACATGATCTGGTAGTCGATGGCGGTCGGGCTCATGATTTGTCTCCCTTGCGGATCAGGCGCAGGCTGCCGTCGCCCTGGCCTATGCAGCGGTAGGCGGAGGTGACGATGGTCGTGGTCTCACTCTCGACGATCACCGCCGGGCCGTCGACGGCGCGGCCGGCGGTCATCTCGGCGCGCTCGACCTCCTGCGCCGCGACGGTCTGGCGCAGCGCGGCGTCGTAGAACTGCCGCGTGCGCCGAACCGTGACCGCCGTGCCGCTGTCGTGGCGGGAAACGGGCGGCGTCTCGGGCAGCACCGAGGCGACCACCAGCGACCAGTTGGTGATCTCGATGCCAAGACCCTCGATCACCCGACCGAAGAGCGTGCGGTAGGCGGCCTCGAAGGCGGTGAGGATCTCGGATTTGTCACCGTCGACGAAGGACTTGTAGGGCAGCACCACCGGGATCTCCCAGCCCTGCCCCGTGTAGCGCATGAAGGCGGTGAGCCGGGTGGTGGTCTCGGCGGCCTCGGCGCCCTCGGCCCCAGAGGCCCCGGCGGCGACAAAGGCCGCGGCTTCCTCCTCGAGCTCGGCCAGTGCCGCATTGACGCTGGCGGCGTCGAACCCGTCAAGCCGCTGGAACATCCCCCGCGTCGCCTCGTAGCTGAACGGCGCCTTGAGGAACCCGATGGCCGAGCCGACCCCCGCGCCGGGCGGGATGATCAGCTCGGCAATGCCGAGCTTCTCGGCCAGCCGGCAGGCATGCAGCGGCGCGCCGCCGCCGAAGCCGATCATGGTGAAATGCTCGATGTCGCGGCCGTTCTCCACGGTGTGGACGCGGGCCGCGTTGGCCATGTTCTCGTCGACCATCTCGGTCACGCCAAAGGCCGCGTCGGCGGCGCTGATGCCGAGGGTGTCGGCCAGCCGGCCGGTCACCGCCGTCTCCGACGCCGCCACCGACAAGGGGATCGCCCCGCCGGCAAAATTCTCCGGGTCCAGACGGCCGAGCAGCAGGTTCGCATCGGTCACCGTCGGCTCCGTGCCGCCCTTGCCATAGCAGGCCGGTCCCGGCTCGGAGCCGGCCGAGCGCGGCCCGACCTGGATGCGGCCCATCGTGTCGATGGAGGCGATCGAGCCGCCGCCGGCGCCGATCTCGACCATCTCGACCACCGGGGTCGAGACCGTCATGCCGGAGCCCTTCTTGAAGCGATAGGTGCGCGCCACCTCGAAGGTATTGGCGGTCTTGGGCGCGCCCTCCTCGATCAGGCAGATCTTGGCGGTGGTGCCGCCCATGTCAAACGAAAGCACCGACTCCAGCCCATGGCCGCGGGCGAAATCGGCAGCAAAGATCGCGCCGCCGGCGGGGCCGGATTCCAGCAGCCTGACGGGTTGTTCCGCCGCCACCTCGACCGAGATCAGCCCGCCGCCGGAATGCAGCATGAAGACCGGCGCCGAGACCCCGGCCTCGCCCAGACGCGTGACCAGCCGGCCGAGGTAATCGGCGACCTGCGGCTGCACATAGGCATTGGCGATCACCGTGTTGAACCGCGGCAGCTCGCGCATCTGCGGCGAAATCACCGAGGACAGCGAGATCGACAGCTCTGGCGCGGCCTTGCGCAGCGCCTCGGCCATCCGCACCTCATGCGCGTCATTGGCATAGGCGTGCATCAGCCCGATCGCCACCGCCTCATAGCCGCCAGCCAGCACCTGCGCGACCACCGCCTCGATGTCCGAGGATTCGAGCGGCAGCAGCACCTCGCCCGCCGGCCCCATACGCTCGCTGAGCGTAAACCGGTCCTCGCGCGCCACCAGCGGTTTGGGCAGGGTCAGGTTCAGGTCATACTGCTCGAAGCGGTTCTCCGAGCGCATCTCGATCACGTCACGAAAGCCTTCGGTGGTGATAAAGGCCAGCCGCGCGCCTTGACGCTGGATCAGCGCATTGGTGACCAGCGTGGTGCCGTGGATCACCTGACCGATCTCTGCCAACGCAACACCGGCCGTCTCGGCGGCGATGGCGATACCGTCGAGAATGGCCTGTTCGGGCCGGGCATAATCGGTCAGCACCTTGCAGGTCGCGAGCCCGTCGGGATGCGACAGCGCGACATCGGTGAAGGTGCCACCGATATCGACGCCGACACGGATCTTGGGATGGTTCATGGGTCAGAGGGCCTTGAGAAGCTGGTTGGCGGTAAAGGCGGAGTGATAGAGCCGCGACATCAGCGGCGCACGCGGCACCGTCGACATCTCGGTCATCGGCAGGGGCAGATCGGCACGGTCCATGCCGGTCAGCAGCCCGGCCATGGTCTCGCCGAACAGGGTGCCGGTGGTGATGCCGCGGCCGTTGTAGCCGATCGGCGTGAAGAGGTTGGGCGCAAGCTCGTGGATGCGCGGCAGGTGGTCGGGCGTCATCGCGATCTGGCCGTGCCAGGCCTCGTCGAAGTCCACCGGGCCGAGGGTCGGGAACAGCCGGGCAATCTGCTTGCGGGCAAACCGGTGCGACAGGCCGTGGTCCTTGTCGCCCATGACCTTGCCCATGGAGCCGACCAGCAGCCGGTCAGAGGCATCGCGGCGCAGGCTGAACATGAACTGCCCGGTGTCCCAGACCCCCTGCCGGTCGGGCAGGATGTCATCCGCCTCAGGCCCAAGCGGTTTCGTGGCCAGCTGGAAGTAGTTGATGATCGTGAAGACGCGTTTGAGCCCGGGCCAGAGATCGTCGGTATAGGCGTTGGTGCCCAGCACCACGGCTTTGGCGGTGATCACGCCGGCGGTGGTCTCGACTTTCCACAGGTCGCCGTCGCGGTGCAGCTTGGTGGCGCGCACCCCGGTGCTGATCCTCGCGCCGGCCCCCAGCGCGGCGCGGGCCAGCCCGCGGCAATACCCCATCGGGTTGATCGTGCCGCAGCGCCGGTCGACCAGACCGCCGTGAAAATGGTCGGTGCCGATCAGCCCGGAGACCTCGTCGCGCGACAGCAGGTCCACCGGCTCGCCCAAGCGCTGCCATTCCTTGTGCCGGTCCTGAAGATCGGCAAATCCCTTCGGGCCATGCGCGGCATGGATCGTGCCGGTGCGGGTCACCTCGCAGCGAATCTGGTGTTTCTCGATCAGTGAGAACACATGCTCCGGCCCTTTGCAGAACCGTTTGACGAACCGCGGCCCATAGGTCTCGCCCAGAAGCGCGCGGACCTGCCGGGGCGGCAGCCAGAGCCCGGCGTTGACCAGCCCGACGTTGCGGCCGGAGCCGCCAAAGCCGATCTGCTCGGCCTCGACCACATGCGCCGAAAGCCCCGCTTCGGCGCAATGCAGCGCGGTCGACAGGCCAGTGTAACCGCCGCCAACGATGGCCACGTCGACCTGCACGTCGCCCTCCAGCGGCGCCCGGTAGTCGGGCTCCTGCGCAGAGACATCCCAGAGCGAAACTGCGGTCATTCAGACCTCCTGATGCGGGCCACCGCCCACTTGCGCCAGAGCTTGCATGCGCCCCTGAATAGTGTCAATATTTGAAATAACTGTTCCGTATACCGGCACAGCCCTACCCCCGGAAGGATGGATGATGGCCGCTCTCAAGATCTCCTCGGCCCGGATGGTGGCCGAGGCCCGCGCCCGGATCACAGAACTCGAAACCGCCGAGCTGATCGCCATGCTGGACGATCCCGACGTCGTGGTGGTCGATATCCGCGACGTGCGCGAGCGCCAGCGCAGCGGTCATATCCCCGGCAGCTTTCACGCGCCCCGCGGGATGATCGAGTTCTGGGTCGACCCCGACAGCCCTTACTTCAAGGACATCTTCACCCAGGACGGCAAGACATTCGTGCTGCACTGCGCTTCGGGCTGGCGCTCGGCGCTGACCACGGCGACCCTGCAGGACATGGGGTTCGACGCCGTGCACCTGAAGGAGGGCTTCTCGACCTGGAAGGAACAGGGCGGTCCGGTGGTGTATCCCGACCCCAAACCCTGATCTGCATCCTGACCGGCCGGGGGACCGTGGCCCGTCAGAGAGGGGTTCAGACAGACGGCCGGAGGCGATCCTGTCCTTCTCTTGTTCGAAAATACCTCGGGGTGAGCCCGCAGGACGAGGGGCAGCGCCCCTGCCGCCGTCGCTGACAGATGCGACGTTCCGGGGTTGCCGCGCCTAGCTGCCGGCCAGCTTTTCCGAAACGGACCGGGCGGCATCGGCCACCAGCGCGCCGAACCGCTCTTCGCCGCCTTCGGGCAGGTTGATGTCGGGCAGAGAAATGCCCAGCGCCCCCACAGGCTCGCCCCCCGGCAGGGTGATCGCCGCGCCGAAGCTGAGGATGCGCTCGCGAAACTCGCCGGTGTCGAAGGCAAAGCCGCGCGCGCGCGTGCGCGCAAGATCGGCCTCCAGCGCCGTAAGATCGGTCAGCGTCCGGTCGGTGTGCCGCGTCAGAGCGCCACCGATCTGGTCGCGCAACGTGTCGTGGGCTGCCGCGAGGATGGCCTTGCCGGTACCCACGCAATGCAGCGGCGCGGTGCCGCCGATGGCGTTCCACGACCGGATCGGCTTCTGGCTGTCGAGCTTGTCGATATAGACCACCGACAGCCCCTCGCGCACCGCCAGATAGACCGTCTCGCCGGTTTCCCGCGACAGAACCGACAGCTCGGGCGCTGCCATGTCCCGCAGGTTCAGGTTCTCGACCGAGGCCCGGCCGACGCGCCATGTCTTGAGCGTGGCGGAATAGGTCTTGTCGGGCAGATGCTGGACATAGCCCAGCGTCGTCAGGGTCTGGAGCAGGCGAAAGGTGTTCGACTTGGTCAGCCCCAATTCCTTGGACAGCTCGGTGACACCCTTCGCCTCCTGCGAGGCCGCGAGGCTCTCGAGGATCGACAGCCCCTTCGACAGGGTCGAATCCACCTTGGGCTTTTCCGGGGCGTCCATGTTCATGCGGTGTCCTGTTTTCGCCTTGGTATCAGTTGCAGCCCGGCTTCGAAAGCCGGCGGGGCAGACGCCTTGACCGGGGCGCCGGACTGCCGCACAGACGTGTTTGCGATAATTTGAGATTTATACTTCGAGATGACGCGCGTACCCTCGCGCCCTTGATGCAACCGTCGAGACCTTTTCATGGCCCGCTCCCTCACCTCCCGCGACCTCAGCCTCAAGTCTCTCGAGCTGTTTCAGATCTGTGCCACCCAGGGCTCGCTTCAGGCCGGCGCGCGAGAGGCGGGGCTGACCGTCAGCACCGTCTCGCATCACCTGCGCAGCCTCGAAGAGCATCTGGGCGTCGAGCTGTTCAACCATGCCCGCCGGCCGATGGTGCTGACGCCCAAGGGACAGGCCTTCCTGCGCAATATCGACGACGCGCTGCGCGCCATCCGCAAGGCCCGCGCCGAGGCCTCTGCCGGCAGCGTGGCCGAGGCGAGCCACCTGCGGATCGGCTCTATCGAGGATTTCGAAAGCGATATCGTGCCCGGCCTTGCGGTGTCGCTGTCGTCCCACATGCCGGCCTGCAATTTCATGTTCTACACCGCGTCGAGCCACGACCTGATCGGAATGTTACGCAACCGTCAGCTCGACCTCGGGATCACCACCGCGCCGGATGAGCGGCTGAGCGATCTGCAGGACCGCCCGCTGCTGCGCGATCCGTTTGTGGTGGTGCTGCCGCGCCTCGCGTCGCAATCCCTGGCGAATGTGGTGGACGGCACGACCAAACTGCCGTTCCTGCGGTTTTCCGGCAACCTGATGATCGCCCGCCAGATCGAATCGCAACTCAGGCGGATCGGCGTGACCTCGCCGCATCGCTTCGAGTGCAGCAACAACCAGACGCTGATGGCCATGGTCGCCGCCGGTGCCGGCTGGACCATCACCACGCCGCTGCTGTTTTCCCGCGCCAAATCGTTCCACCAGCAAGTGCAGATGCACCGCTTTCCCGGCAAGGCCTTCGCAAGGACGCTGGCGCTGGTGACGACGCCCGACTGCTCGCGTTCGGTGATCGAGCTCGTGGACACCAAGGTCCGCAGCCTGATCCGCAGGCACGCCATCGCGCCGCTCCACCAAAGCGATCCCTGGCTCGAGGACAGCTTTCGCCTGATCGACTGACGCCGTGGGCAAGGATTGAGGAACGGCAACGCCCTGCGGGACCGATGCCCACCGCGTCGGCGGCGGGGTCCGGCCGCCATGGCATATCCGGTACCGCTCAGGCCACGAGGGACGGAATTTTATCGCCCGTTGGCAACAGGTTCCGCCTTACTCTCAAATCGCCGAAAGCGAACTGCGATATTTTGACATCAACATAGATCGCCATTGCACGTGCAGCAACTTGGCCGCCTACTGCCCCCAACATGTATCGGAGGCGCACCCCATGAAATCTCGGACCAAAGTTGTTGTGATCGGCGGCGGCATTGCCGGGTGCTCGACGCTCTATCACCTGACGCAGGAAGGCTGGTCGGACGTGGTGCTGGTCGAGCGCGACGAGCTGACGTCCGGAACCACCTGGCATTCGGCGGCGCAGGTGACGAACTTCGGCGGCACCCAGACGATGGTGGGGCTGAAGACGCATTCGATCGCGCTTTACAAGCGGCTGTCCGAGGACCCCGAGTATCCGATCAACTATCACCACGCCGACGGCGGCATCCGGCTGGCCAATACCGAGGCGCAGATGCAGGGTTATCGGCACTTCTCGTCGATGGCGCGGGGCATGGGGGTCGAGCTTGAGGTGATCGACGCCGAGGAATGCGCCCGGCGGCATCCGCTGATCTCGACCGACAACCTGCTGGGCGGGCTGTGGGATCCGCTGGACGGCGATATCGACCCGGCGCAGCTATGCCAGGCGCTGGCCTATCATGCGCGGAAGGCCGGGGCCGAGGTCTATCGCAACACGCCGGTCACCGCGCTGACCCAGCACAAGGACGACACCTGGACGGTGCACACCGAAAAGGGCGACATCGACTGCGATATCGTGGTCAACGCCTGCGGCTACCGCGTCAACGAGGTGGGGTCGATGATGGGTGTGCATCACCCTGTCGCCTCGATGGAGCACCAGTATTTCCTGACCGAGGATATCCCCGCCATCGTCGAGGCAGGCCACCGCATGCCGCTGTTGCGCTGCCCGATCAGCGACTACTACAGCCGGCAGGAAAAGAACGGCCTGCTGGTCGGGTTCTACGAACAGGGCTGCAAGACCTGGGGCATGGACGGCATCGATCCGAAGTTCGTCAACGCGCTCTGCCCCGATGACCTCGACCGGGTGATGGACGTGCTCGAGGGCGCCTTCGAGCGCATGCCCGCGCTGGCCGAGACCGGCATCCGCTCGATCGTCAACGGCCCGATCACCTATACCATCGACGGTGCGCCCTTGGTGGGGCCAATCCCCGGCAAACGCAACGCCTTCTGCATCATCGGCTTGCGGGCCGGGCTGGGCGAAGGCGGCGGCCACGGCTGGCTGCTGGCGCAGCAGATCGTGCATGGCGAGGCGCAGTACGACACCTGGGTCATCGACCCGCGCCGCTTCACCGGCCATGCCAACGTCGAGCTGACCGCGCTGAAGGCCATCGAGGACTACCAGAACGAGTTCCGCTTCCACTTCCCGCACGAGCACCGCCCCGCCGCGCGTCCCGCCAAGACCACGCCGCTGACGCCGGTGCTGGCGGCAGAGGGCGCCGAGTTCACCGTGGTCAACGGCTGGGAGCGGATGGAGTACCTCAAGCCCTCGCCGGAATTTCACCCGACGCTGAGCTTCAACTTCGACGAGGCCTTCGACGTGGTCGCCGCCGAGGTGAAGAACGTCTCCGAGAATGTCGGCCTCTGCGAGGTCAACGGCTTCAACCGGTTCGAGATCACCGGCGCCGACCGCCACGCCTTCCTCGACCGGATGTTCTGCGGTGCGGTCACCAAGCGCGATGGCCGCGTCGGGCTGGGCTACCTGCTCAACCACCACGGCATGGTCAAGGGCGAGGCGACCATCGCGAACCTGCCCGCCTCGGACCGGGGGCCGCAGCGCGTCTGGTACGGCTCGGCGGCGGCCAGCGAATACCACGACATGGACTGGCTCCGGATGCACCTTAACCCGGACGAGGACGTGCAGATCCGCAGCCTGACCAACGACCAGACCATCCTCGTGCTGGCCGGTCCCAAGGCCCGCGACGTGCTGTCCGCCTGCTCGCGCGGCGACTGGTCGAAAGCGGCCTTTCCCTGGCTCAGCGTGCGCGAATGCTTCATCGGCTTCGTCCCGGCCACCGTTCTGGGTGTCAGCTTTTCCGGTGAGTTGGCCTACGAGATCCACGTGCCCAACAACGCGCTCTACGCCGCCTACCTCGCGCTGCGCGAAGCCGGCGAGGCGCACGGGCTGAAACTGTTTGGCGCCCGCGCGGTGGACTCGATGCGGATGGAGAAAGGCTTCCTGCACTGGAAGGCCGACCTCTTGACCGAGTTCGACCCCTTCGAGACCGGCCTCGACCGCTTCGTGAAGCCCGAAAAGGAAGGTTTCATCGGCAAGGAGGCGCTGCAAAAACGCATCGCGGAAGGCCCGCGCGCGCGACTGGTCACGCTGAAGATCGACACCACCAAGGCACCGGCCCACGGCGGCGCCTCGCTGATGCAGGGCGATACGGTCAAGGGCACGATCACCTCGGGCGACTGGGGCCACCGGACGGGGCTGAACCTCGCCTATGCCTTCGTCGACCCGGATTTCGCCGCCCCGGGCAGCACGCTGGAGCTCGACCTCTGCGGCGATTTGGTCAAGGCCGAAGTCATCGCTCCTTCGCCCTATGACCCCGACTACAGCCGGATGCGTGCCTGAGCGTGAAGCGCCGCCTGCCGATCCCGGAAAGGACCGAGAACATGCACCTGTGCCGCGTCCCCCCAGCCCGGACTGCGCCACCGCGGCGCATGCACCCGCAGCCCGGAAGCACGGTTGCGCTGTCCTCGGAATTCGCCGGCCTGATGTCTGATTCTACACGGAAAGGCTGACACCATGGCCATCACCTACCTCAAGCAAGCCACCCCCCGCCCCGCGGTCGAGACCAGCGACATCCGCGACACCGTCTCAACCATGCTCGCCACGATCGCCCGCGACGGCGAGGCGGCGGTGCGCGACTACGCCAAGCGGCTCGATGGCTGGACCGGCGATATCGTGCTCTCTGACGCGGCCCGCCAAGCGGCCTGCGCCCGCGTCCCGCAGCAGCTCAAGGACGACATCCGCTTTGCTCAGGCCAACATCCGCCGCTTTGCCGAGGCGCAGAAGGCCACGCTCGGTGACTGCGAGGTCGAGGTCATCCCGGGGCTGATCGCGGGCCAAAAGCAGATCCCCGTCGCCAGCGCCGGCTGCTACGTGCCGGGCGGCCGCTACAGCCATGTCGCCAGCGCGCTGATGACGATCACCACCGCCAAGGTCGCGGGCGTGCGCCATATCACCGCCGTCTCACCCACCCGGCCGGGCGCCGGCATCCCCGATGCCATCGTCTTTGCCATGGACCTCTGCGGTGCCGACCTGATCCTCAACCTCGGCGGCGTGCAGGGCGTGGCCGCCATGGCGCAGGGCCTGTTCGGAGGCCAACCGGCCGACATCCTCGTCGGGCCCGGCAACAGCTACGTGGCCGAGGCCAAGCGCATGCTCTTCGGCGAGGTCGGCATCGACATGTTCGCGGGGCCCACCGACTCGCTGGTCATCGCCGATGCCACCGCCGATCCCGAGACCGTCGCCTGGGACCTCGTCAGCCAGGCCGAGCACGGCGCCGACAGCCCGGTCTGGCTGGTCACCACCGACCGCGCCCTGGCCGAGGCCGTCTTGGCCCGCGTCCCGGCCCTGATCGCCGAGCTGCCCGAGCCCAACGCCTCTGCCGCGCGCACCGCCTGGGCCGAGCGCGCCGAGGTGATCCTCTGCGACAGCCGCGAAGAGGCGGCGCAGGTCTCGGACCGCTACGCGCCAGAACATCTGCAGGTCCAGGCCGCCGATCTCGACTGGTGGCTGACCCGCCTCTCCGCCTACGGCTCGCTGTTTCTGGGCGCAGAGACCACCGTGGCCTTCGGCGACAAGAGCTCCGGCCCCAACCACGTGCTGCCCACCAGCGGCGCGGCGCGCTATACCGGCGGGCTGTCCGTGCACAAGTTCACCAAGACCGTCACCTGGCAACGCTGCACCGCCACGGCATCGCACGAGCTGGCCCTCCGTACCGCCCGGATCAGCCGCATCGAAGGGATGGAGGGCCACGCCAGAGCCGCGGAACTCCGCCTTGCCCGCGCCTGACAGACGCCCTAGCGGCTGTGCGCCTTAAAGCCGCGCGCGCTGAAGCATTCGGCTCAGCTGCCGGCGCCGTTTCGGGACAGCGAGAGACGACGCTTGCTCTTCGGCAGGGCGAACGCGCGCCGACTGCATCAACCAAGGTATCAATTTCAGGAATACCGACCCGCACCTAATTCGATTATATTTCTTCGCCACCAGCTTCTAAGTTGCTCGACATGCCAGCCGGAGGGGGCGCGGCAGACGAGGGAGGATGACCGGTGAAGACGATCTTTGTCATATTCGATTCATTGAATCGCACAGCGCTTGCGCCCTATGGCGGCGATGCCACGCTGACGCCGAACTTCGCCCGTTTCGCCGATCGCGCCGTCACCTTCGACAAGCATTACGTGGGCTCGCTGCCCTGCATGCCGGCGCGCCGCGACATGCACACCGGACGGCTGAACATGATGCACCGGCCCTGGGGTCCGCTCGAGCCGTTCGACAATTCCTATGCGCAGATGCTCAGCACCGCCGGCGTCTATACGCATATGGTGACCGACCATTACCACTACTTCGAACCCGGCGGCGCGGGCTATGCGCAGGCCTTCGACAGCTGGAGCTTCAAGCGCGGTCAGGAGTACGACCCGGTTACCGTGCGCGTGGCCCCCGATGTCGCGGCCCTGCGCGAGGGTTATGACCCCCGCCACTACCCGCTGGACAGGCTGCCCGAAGGCACGCTGACCCATCGCTCCACCGACCCGCTCGCCTATCGCCGCATGCAGCATGCCCTGAACGCCGAGCACATGACCGACGAGGCCGACTACCCGCTCGCGCAGTGCTTTGCCTCGGCTTTCGAGTTTCTCGACGGCAACAAGGATGCGGACGACTGGCTGCTGCAACTTGAATGCTTCGACCCGCATGAGCCCTTCATGGCCGCCGACCGTTTTCGCGACGGCGACGACAGCCGCCCGGTTCTGGACTGGCCGCCCTATGAAAGGCTGGCCAACAGCCCCGAGGAAATCGACAGCATCCGCGGCAACTACCGCGCGCTGTTGCGGATGTGCGACGATTATTTCGGCCAGCTGCTCGACTGGATGGACGCGACCGGCGCCTGGCAGGACACCTGCCTGATCGTCACCACCGATCACGGCTACCTGCTGGGCGAACATGAATGGTGGGGCAAGAACAAGATGCCCTGCTACGAGGAGATCGCCCATATCCCGCTGATGGTCTGGCACCCGGACCACGCCGATCAGGCCGGCACCCGCCGCGGCGGCGTGACCCAGACCATGGATATCATGCCGACACTGCTGGAGCTCAACGGCGTTCCGGTGCCGGGCGAGGTTCAGGCCCGGTCGTTGCTGCCGCATCTCGCCAATCCAGACGCGCCGGCCGAGGACCGCACGGTCGTCTTCGGCCTGTTCGGCGGCCCCATGGGGGTGACCGACGGCAGCTACAGCTACGTACATTATCCCACGTCCACGGCCACCGATGCGCTCAACATGTACACCATGGCGCCTCAGCACATGACCGAGAGCTTCTCGCCCGAGGAATTGGGCCAGGCCGGGATGGTACCGCCGCTGGGCTTTACCAAGGGCGCAAGGCTGATGCGGGTGCCGGTGGCGCGCGAGGTCAAGGAAGCGGGCTTTGCCGCGGCGGCCGACAGCGCTGCGGGATCAGCGGTCTACGACCTGCGGGTCGATCCGGGCCAGACGACACCGATCGAGGCACCGGGCACCACGGCGCGGCTGCAGCGCGCACTGGCCGAGACATTCGCCCGCCACGAGGCACCGCCCGAACTTTTTCATTACTACGGGCTGGACGATGTCCTGTCCGAAACCGCCGCGCCGAAACGTTCGGCCGGCTGAGAACTTCTTGGAGGAGGAGAAGGAAGATGAGTTTCACCACGAAGATATCCGCAGCGCTGGCCGGCGCCTTGATGCTGGCCCAGCCGCTTTCGGCGCAGGACTACCCCGCGCGCAACATCGAGGTCGTGTTCCCCTGGGGGCCGGGCACCGCCATGTCGGCGGTTCAGGTCATCGCCGAAGGCATGAGCCAGGAACTGGGGGTGTCGCTGCCCGTGGTGTCCAATCCGGGGGCGGCCGGCGTGCGCGCGGTACAGACCGGGCTGGACCGCCCGGCGGACGGCTACACCATTATCGACAACTGGGTCGCGCCGCTGGTGCTGCAGCCGCTGCTCGGCAATGCCGACTGGTCGGCCAAGGATTTCATCCCGCTCTATTCCGGCGTGACGGTCCCCTTTGCCATTGCCGTTCGCAAGGATGACGACAGGTTCCCCGACTTCCCGGCCTTTGTCGACTACGTCAAGAACAACCCCAACGGCGTGCGCTATTCGTCGGGCAGCTACGGCAACCTGCCGCATATGATCATGGCCCAGACCATGCGCGCCAACGGCGCCTATGCCCGCAACATCCCCTACCAGCAGGACGGTGACGCCCTGAAAGACCTGCGCGCCGGGGTGATCGACTACATGTTCGTCTCGCCCGCCACCTATTCCGCCAACGCCGATGCCTTCAAGCCGGTGGTGGTGCTGAACGACGACCCCGGCGTCAAGAAGTTCTTTGACGATGCGCCGCTGGTGACCGAGTTCGGCACCGACATTGGCCTGAGCGGACTGGCCCCGATGGGCTGGCACTGGTTCACGCTGCATCCCGACACGCCCGACGCGCAGGTGCAGGTGCTGCGCGATGCGATGGAAAAGACGCTGAACAACCCCGAGGTCGTGTCACGGCTCGAAAGCCTGAACTTCTTCGTGCCGAAACTGCCGCCCGAGGACTTCGAGGCCACCGTGACCAATGTGCGCGAACAGCTCTCTGCCGCCGCCGATGCGGTCGCTTGGGAAAAAGAGCAGCTGAACAACTGACCCCAGCTGTGCGCCCGGCCCGCAGACGCTGTGCCGGGCGCGACAGTCACACCAGGAGGTGACCGCCATGCCCACCGGATTTCGTGGCAAAATCGCAGAACTGGCCTTTCTCGGGATCTTCGCACTGATCACGGCGGTCGCCTTCTTTGAAACCCGCGTGACCCTGGTCGCGAAACGTGCGGCCAGCGGTGACGCCTTTTCCAACTCGGCGCTGTTTCTCGAGATCATAGCGGGCCTGATGGCCGCCTTTGTCCTGGTCATCGCGGTCCAGACCCTGGCCCGCGGCGCCAGGCCCGCATCAGACGAGGCGCCGACACTGGCCGGACGGACCGCACTGCGGCTGATCGGCTTCGTGGTAATCGTCGCCTTCTACGTCGCGTCGTTCCGGTTGCTGGGATATTACATTGCCACCACTCTCACGGTCGCCGGAATGCTGGCGGTGATGGGGACACGGTCGCGGCTGGCCTTCTTGGTCTTCCCGCTGGCCGTGTCCCTCATCATCGGCTTCGTCTTCGAGATCCTCTTCAACGTCGTGCTGCCCCTCGGCTTTCTCGGGCTGACGCTGCAATCGGTCCTCGGGTGATCACATGCTTCATGATCTGACATTCCTCGGCGGCAGCCTGCCCGCCTTTGCCATCCTCACCGTGCTGATCGGCACCTTTCTGGGGCTGTTCATCGGCGCCATGCCGGGACTCGGGCCGCTGATGGGCATCATCCTGATGCTGCCGGTCGCCTTCTACATGGACCCGGTCAGCGGCATGGGCCTGCTGATCGCGATCTATGTCGCCGGCTCCTGCGGCGGCGCGATTTCGGCGATCCTGCTGCGCGTGCCCGGCACACCGCTGGCCGCCGTGACCCTGCTTGACGGCTATCCGATGGCGCAGAAGGGTCAGGCGGGCGAGGCCGTGGGCCTTGCCATCACCGCCTCGGCCATCGGCGGCCTGCTGAGCGGCGTCGTACTGGTCTTCGGGGCCCCGCGTCTTGCCGCCTTTGCGGTGAATTTCAGCGCGCCCGAGTTCTTTGCCCTTGCCATCACCGGCATCCTCGCCGTGGTGGTGGTGGCCGGCGACAGCTTTGCCAAGGGGATCATCGCCGGGCTGCTGGGCATCCTGATCGCCACCGTCGGCACCGATCCGATGTCCTCGGTCACCCGCTTTACCTATGACAACAACGATCTGCTGGGCGGGATCGGCATCGTTCCCGCCGTCGTCGGCCTCTTTGCGCTGCCGGAACTCGCCAACCAGATCCTCGGCGGCCGCACCGAGGGACGCCGCGACATCGGAAAGTTCCGGGTCTCGTTCCGCTCGATCGGCACGGTTTTCAATGACAAGTTCAACCTGCTGCGGTCCTCGGTGATCGGCACCTTTCTGGGCGCGCTGCCCGGCGCCGGCGGCGTGATGGCCTCGTTCACCGCCTATGCGGTCGCCAAGTCCTCGGCCCGTGACAGCAGCGAATACGGCCACGGCGCCAAGGGTGGCGTCATCGCCTCGGAGGCGGCCAACAACGCCTGTTGCGGCGGCGCGCTGATCCCGACCCTGGCGCTGGCAATCCCGGGCGACGCGGCGGCGGCGGTGCTGATGGGCGCGCTGTTGCTGCTGGGCCTGCAACCGGGTCCGCAGCTCTTCACCCTGTCGGGCGACCTGGTCGAAGGCGTCTTTGCGGTCTACCTGCTGGCCAATGTCTTCCTGCTGGTTCTGGGATTCGCGCTGGCGCCGCTCTTCGCCTCGGTCCTGAAAATCCAGAACCGCTTCCTGATCCCGCTGATCCTGGTGCTCAGCGTGGTCGGCACATTCGCGGTGCAGTCGTCGCAGTTCGATCTCTGGATCATGCTCGGCTTCGGCGCGATAGGCTTTGGCATGCACCGCTTCGGCTATCCCGCCGCGCCGCTGGTGATCGGGCTGGTGCTCGGGCCGCTGCTGGAATCCAACATGCGCCGGTCGCTGCTGCTGTCGGGGGGCGAGCTCGACATCTTTGTGCAACGCCCGATCAGCGCCACCATCCTGGCGGTGAACCTGCTGGTGCTGGTGGTCGTCCTGATCCGGGCACTCCGGCGGAAAGACAAGGCGCCCGAGACCCTTCCGAGCCTCGGCGACTGAGATCAATTGACGGTGCAGCCGGGCCGGGCTTGGGCTATCGTGCGGAATGGAACGAGATCTCGCAGCCTTTCTGGCGATTGCAAAGACCGGCTCACTGTCGGCGGCGGCCCACGAACTTGCGATCACGCAGCCGGCCCTGACCAAGCGCCTGCAGAACCTCGAGGACCGGCACGGCATCACCCTGTTCGACCGCCGGCCCCGCGGCATGGAACTCACCGGTGCCGGCCGACAGTTCCTGCATCACGCCCGGCGCATCGAACAGGAATACCTGCAGGCTGCCGAGGCCATCGATCTTCTCAAGGTCGCCCGGATGGCCGAGTTGCGGGTCGGCGCCGGCCCCTTGTTCCACATCCGCTACATGGCCGATGTCTGGCAACGGATGCGGGTGGCGTTTCCCCGGCTCGGCCTGCACCTCGAGGCCGGGGTGAACCCGGTCCTGCTGCCCAAGTTGCGGAGCGGCGAGCTGGACATGGTGCTGGGCGCTAGCGAGTCGCTCGATCCCGACGATCCGCTGGCCTTTGTGCCGTTGCTGAAGGTTGATGTCGGCGTCGTCATGCACAGGGACAACCCGCTGACGCGAAAGGCCGAACTGGCGGCCGACGATCTGACGGATTTCGACTGGGTGGTCTACAGCGAGAACCCGCATTTCAAGGAACTGGTGGCGAACTTCTTTGAACGCAGCGGCGCGCGGCCGCCGGAGTTCATCTTTCGCACCTCGTCCTTCTTTACCGGTCTGCAGTACGTTCAACGGGTCCGGGCGGTGATGACCATCCCGCTCCAGCTTGACAAGGTCCTGCCGCTGCCCGAGCTGACGGTCGTGCCGACCACGCCGCTGATCAGCGAGAACCAGGCCGGCATTTTCGTCCGCAAGTCGCTGCAGGACTGCGCGGAAATCCGCACCATCTGCACCATCATGGCCGATCTCACCTCAGAGGCATCGCGGCGACAGGACCTCGGTGGCGCCCCTCCGCCCTCATCAGGATAACAGGCGCGGCGCGCCCCTGCCCTATACCCCTAGCCCCGCTCAGGCCCCTCCGCGGTCCTTCGCCCGGCCGAAGTCTTCTGCGTTTCCTCTCGACACTTCGGAGGAGCCTCTTGCCATCCCGCCACGGCACTTCGGCAGGTGAGGTTTACCCACGGGTACAGCTCGATTGCCTCGCATCAGGTCCCGTCACCTCAAATCGGCGTAGGCTTTGCCATTTCATGGGCAGGAACCGCGTGCGGATCTTTCAGGAAGCCGCCCAGCCGCGCGCGATAGTCGGCGGCCAGCTCGCCCCGCCCCGAGGCCTCCAAACGCTCGAGATAGAGCTCTGGATCGGAGTAGAGGACCGGGCCGCGCGTGAGGTTCTGCTGCATCTTGTCGGGCTCCGAGGTGGACCGCCCGGCGTATTCGAACCACCAATCGGCCAAGTCGGCCTTGAGAGGCGCTGCGCGCTCCGGCTGATCCGGCATCAGGTCGCGCGTCATGTGCGGGTCGTTGGACAGATCATAAAGCGCCTCGGGATCGGCCTTGTAGGTGCCCGGATGCAGCGTGCGGATATAGAGCAGGTCGCCCTTGCGCACCGCGCGCTGGAAGGTGTGGACCCCCTGGCTCAGGATCAGGTGATCGCGGCCGTCAAACTCCTCGCCGCGCAGCACCGGCGCGAAAGATTGACCGTGCCAGCCCTCTGGCGTCGGCAGGCCGAGCATGTCGCAAAGCGTGGGGCCGAAATCGAGGTGATAGAACAGCCCGTCATGCGAGCGTTTCTCGTCCGGCAGATCGTCGGTCACGCCGGGCCAGCGCACGATCAGCGGCACCCGGGTGTTGGCCGGGTGGGCATAGGCATGCTCGCCGTAAATGCCATGTTCGCCAAAGGCCTCACCGTGGTCGGCGGTAAAGACGATGGCCGTCTCGTCGTCGATCCCCAGCTCCTTGAGCTTTGCCAGGATGCGGCCGATGTGATGGTCGATATAAGAGATCGCGCCGTCGTAGCCGTTGATCAACTGCTCGAAATCGGCGCGGTTGGTGATCGCATGCGGCGTGATCTCGGGGTTTGGCGAGGGGTCGCCATAGGCACCGTGCAGGTCCTTGGCGGTGGCAGCACCGTAGAGGTCCTGGTGCGCGGCGATCGTCTCCGCGTCGGGCCAGTCAGGGGCCGGGCCGCTGGCGGCGGCGCGGTCCAGCGTTGCCTTGTCGATCTGGTAGTCGCGGTGCGCGTCCCAGAAGTTGAGCATCAGGAACCACTTGTCGTCCTTGCCACGCCGGTCGAGCCAGTCGAGCGCGGTGTCGGCCACGTCGGCGGCATCCTCGTCGATGCCGAGCGACAGGCTGGGGCGGATGAACTCCATGAAATTGCCGTGGAACCAGTAGGCTTGGTGACGCTCGGCGAAACAGGTCATGCCGACGGTGTGATAGCCGCCGGTGTTGGCCAGGTGAAAGCCGAGGAAGGGCGCGCTGCTGCGCTGGCTGCGCGACTCGGTCAGGTAAAGATCGCCGTCATTGCCCTGGTGCCCGGTCAGGCCCGTGGTGACGCCGAACCTCTGGGTGGTCATCGCGCCGCGCGACGGGACGCAGGGACAGTCGGAGCTGTGGTATTCGTCGAACCGCACCCCCCGATCGGCGATCGACTGGATGTTCGGCGTCAGCTTCCGGGCATAGCCATAGGGCGAGGTGTGATCGGGACGCAGGGAATCGACGTCAATGTAGATGATGCGCATGGTGGCCTCTCAGTCCGGAAGTACAAGATGTGATCTAACAAATACCACCAATATCGATCATAATCAAACTAATTTGAGAGGTATTGTTGTTTTCTGTGCGCTCCCCCCGGGCTGCGCTCGCACAAGGCTGTCACACCGCGATGACCACTTCGACGTTAAACTCATTCAGCAGAGCGGCCATCTCCGCAGGAAGCGGCGCGTCGGTGATCAGCACGTCGATACTGTCGAACCCCATGACCCTGACGGCAGAGGACTTGCCGATCTTCGAGCTGTCGACCAGCAGGACCCGCGATTGCGCCTGACCGGCGAGTGTCTTCTTGATTTCCGCATCCTCGAAGGAATAGTCGAACAGCCCGTCCTCGGTGATCCCGGCGACCGCGAGAAAGGCGATCTCGAACCGGAAATCACGCAGGTAGGCGACGGTCTGCGCGCCCACAGTCGACGGGTCAGCGCCGGCGATGCGGCCGCAGGGCGCGTAGATCTGCATCTGGTTTTTGGCCAGCAGGCGTTGGATCGGCAGCGAGGCGCAGACGATATGCACGCTGTTGTCAGAGATCTGCGAGGCCAGCTCGTAGCAGGTTGTGCCGACATCGATCGCGATCGTCGAACGCGGCTGGATGCGGCGGGCGGCACTGGCGGCGATGCGCTTTTTCTCGGGCCGGTTGCGGGTGGCCCGGTTCTCGACGCTGGGTTCGACCATCTCGAACACCTTGCTGCGCAAATCATCGTTCGAATGCGCCCCGCCGTGGGTGCGCACGACGTAGCCCTCGGCGCCGAGCTTGTCCATGTCGCGCCGGATGGTCATCTCGGACACGCCCAGCCGCTCTGCGATCTCGCTGACAGAGGCGTGGCCGTTATTCTCGACCTCGGCCAGAATGGCTTCAAGCCGGACGGTGGCGGGGATGCGTTTCGTGCTCATGGCGACAACTCAAAATTGATTTCGGGGCAAACATACAGGAAAACTATCAAAACCGAACAGACCTTGTCGATGGACCTTGTGCCTGCCCCGAGACCGTCTCACTCCGGGGGCCGCTGGTGTGCCCAGGGCGCCACACGCTCATAGGCGCGCGAGGCCTGCAACACCAGCGCGTCGGCATGGCGCGGCCCGACGATTTGTAGCCCGATCGGCAATCCTGCCTCGGACAGTCCGGCCGGAACGCTGGCCGCCGGGTTGTGGAACAGGTTGAACGGAGAGCTGAACGGCGCCCATTCCATCCAGTCCCAGTCATGCTCGGGGTAGTCCTCCGGCAGCAGGCGCCCGTTGGTGACCGGCAGGCAGGCAACCGCGGGGGTCAGCAACAGGTCGTGCTGTTCGAACCAGCCCACCAGCCGCTGGTAGATCGGAAAGGCGTTGACCTTGTCGAACAGGAACTCGCCGGAGGTCTGGGTCAGCGCGCCGCGGGCGCAGGCGACGAGCGCCGGATCGAGCGCGTCGAGATGATCGCCCAGCCGGTGGTTCACGATGGCCGACATGATCGCCTGCCAATTGCGCTTGGCAATCTCCATCGATCCCGACAGGTCCAGATCGGCGGGCACCACCTCGGCACCGAGATCGGCAAAGCGCTGCGCCGCCGCTTCGCAGGTGGCCAGCACCTCCGGGTCGATCTTGTCGACGAACCCGAGGTCTGCGCTCCAGCCGACACGCATCCCCTTGAGCGGTTTGTCGAGGCTTTCGAGGTACTTGGGCGAGGGACATTCCAGCGAATAGAGGTCGCGGTCGTCGGGGCCGGAACAGACCTCCATCATCAGCGCAGCATCCGTGACCGAGCGGGTCAGCGGGCCGTAATGGGTGTGCTGGTTGGTGTTGGGCAACATCAGCGGGATGCGGCCATGCGAGGGCTTGAGCCCGTAGATGCCACAGAACGAGGCCGGAATGCGGATCGAGCCGGCACCGTCGGTGCCGGTGGCCAGTGGAGCCATTCCCGCCGCAACCGCCACCGCAGAGCCGCCGGAACTGCCGCCGGGGTTGCGGCTCTTGTCCCATGGATTGTGGGTCATGCCGTGCAGCTCCGAATAGGTCAGCCCGATCCAGGCCATGTCCGGCGTGGTGGTTTTGCCCAGCGGGATCGCGCCGGCCCGCTCCATCCGTTCGATGATCGGCGAAAAGCCGGTGGCGACGTGACCCTTGTTGGGCAGCGATCCGACGGTGGTCAGCTGCCCCTTGTAGTCATCGGAATCCTTGATCGCATAGGGCACCCCGTGCAGCGGACCCCAGAACTCGCCGCGCATCTGCGCCGCTTCGGCCTGTTTCGCCTTGTCGCGGGCGATGTCGAACATCGGCAGGCAAAAGGCGTTCAGCTCGCCATCGCGCTGTTCGATCCGCGCGATGCAGGCCTCGGTCACCTCGACCGGCGAGAGCGTCTTGTCCCTGACGCGCGCGGCGATTTCGCTGGCGTCCATCCAGTGCAGGTCTGTTGCGGTCATCGTCTCAGATCCTCTGGCCGGTCAGGGCGTCGAACAGGTGCACCGCAGTCAGGCGCAGGGAGACCGGGATTTCCTGGCCGGGGCGCAGGTTGAGCCGCTCCTGCTGGGTGATCTGCACCTCCTGGCCGCCGATGGTGCCGCTCAGGATGGTCTCGTTGCCGGTGGGTTCGACCACGTCGACCTTCATCACCGTCATGCCCTCGCCCTGCACGATCTCGAAATGCTCTGGCCGGATGCCGTATTTCACCGCGCGGCCGTCCGGGCCTGTGACGCCGGCGGGCAGGGGCAGGGTGCTGCCATCGCTCAGCTCGAACACCGCCCCGTTGATGGTGCCCTCCAGCAGATTGATCGAGGGCGAGCCGATGAAGGTCGCCACGAACTCGTTCACCGGCGCGTCATAGAGCTCCAGCGGCGAGCCGATCTGCTCGATATTGCCGCCGCGCATCACCACGATCCGGTCGGCCATGGTCATCGCCTCGATCTGGTCGTGGGTGACATAGATCGAGGTCGCGCCCAGCCTCTGGTGCAGCGACTTGATCTCGGTCCGCATACGCACCCGCAGCTTGGCATCGAGGTTCGACAGCGGCTCGTCGAACAGGAACACCTTGGGGCTGCGCACGATGGCGCGGCCCATGGCGACCCGCTGGCGCTGGCCACCCGACAGCTCGCGCGGATAGCGTTCGAGATAATCGGTGAGGTTCAGCGTCGCGGCGGCTTCGCGGATCCGGGCCTCGGTCTCGTCCGCCGGCACCTTCGCCAGCTTGAGCGCGAAGCCCATGTTCTGGGCCACCGTCATATGCGGATAGAGCGCGTAGCTCTGGAACACCATCGCAATGTCGCGATCGCGCGGCGCGATGTCGTTGATCACGTCGTTGTCGATGCTGACGGTGCCGCCGGTGACATCCTCGAGCCCGGCGATCATCCGCAGCAGGGTGGATTTGCCGCAGCCCGAGGGACCGACGAGGGCGACGAATTCGCCGTTCTGGATGTCGATGTCGATGCCATGGATCACCTCGACGGTGCCATAGTTCTTCTTGAGGTTTTCGACGGAAACATTGGCCATGAGATTATCCTTTTACGGCGCCGGCCGTCAGGCCTTTGACAAGGTATTTTTGCAGGAGAAGCACCAACAGCAGGGTCGGAGCGAGACCGATCAGGCAGATTGCCATCATGACGGTGAAGAAGACGAACTGGTCGGACACCAGTCCCGCCAGCACCACCGGCAAGGTCATGAATTCGGGCTTCGAGGCGATGATCAGCGGGATCAGAAGCTCGTGCCAGGAGATGATGAAGATGATCACCCCGCAGGCCGCCAGAGCCGGGGTCGAGAGCGGCACCACGATGCGGACATAGGCGCCGAAGCGCGAACAGCCGTCAAGCCGCGCGGATTCTTCGAGCTCCTTGGGGAAGGCCTGGAAATAGGGCACCAGGATGATGATCGCATAGGGCAGCAACAGCCCGACCTCGGTCATGATGATCCCGGAAAGCGAGTTGAGCAGCCCGAGGTTTCGCATCACCACGAAGAGCGGCAGCATCAGCACAATCAGCGGTACCATGCGGCTGACCACGGTGGCGTTCATCAGGTAGCCGGTCCAGTTCAGCTTGAGCCGGGTGACGGTCAGCGCGGTGAGCGTGGCCAGCACGAGGGTCAGCACCGTCACGCTGCCCGCCACCAGCACGGAATTGAGAAAGGCGTTGCGGAACCAGGTGACCGAGTTCGGCAGGTAGTCGATGCCCTGGAAGGCCTCGCCCTTGTTTTCGCCGCCCGACAGGATCAGCCGGAAATTGTCCAGCGTGTATTCGGCGGGCAGCAGGGCCCAGACGTCTTCGTGCAGCGTGCGTTCCGATTGCAGCGCGCCGAGCACCACCGGCACCAGCGGCAGGATCAGGAAGCAGATCACCAGGACGTTGGCCAGGTTCATGAAGATGCGGTAGCGCCATGTCATCCGGTTCATGATCAGTACTCCACTTTCTTGTAGACGTAGCGGACATAGGCGATGGCCACGACACCGACGATGAGCGCCAGCACATAGGCCGAGGCGGCCCCCACCCCGATGTTGAAGGGCGGATTGAACGAGGTCTTGTAGGTGTACCAGGCCGCGACCCAGGTATCGTTGCCGGGACCGCCCTGGGTGATTGCGAAGATCTCGTCAAAGATCATGAAGGCGAAGGTGGTCCGCAGGATCAGCGTCACCGCGATGATCGGGCGCAGCAGCGGCAGGGTGATGTAGCGGAACTTCTCCCACATGGTGGCGCGGTCGAGCTCGGCAGCCTCATAGAGGTGATCCGGGATGCCCTGCAGCGCCGCATGGTAAAGCAGGATGTTGAAGGGAACCGTGCGCCAGACATAGGCGATGATGATCGCCATGAAGGCGGTCGAGGGGTTGCCGAGCCAGATCACCTGCTCCTCGATCAGACCCAGCTGATAGAGCAGACGGTTCAGATAACCGAACTGGGTGTTGAAGATGAACGCCCAGAGAAAGCCGTTGACGATCGGCGGCACCGCCCAGGGCACGAGGATCAGGAACTTGGTCACCTTCGACAGCTTGACCCGGTGCTCGTTGATCACCAGCGCGATGCCGAGGCCGATCACCACCTCGAGCAGGACCGAGATGACCACGAACAGCACGGTGTTCTTCAGCGATTTCCAGAACACCGGGTCGCTGAACAGCTCTGCATAGTTGGCCCAGCCGGTAAAGGAATACTCGCCGGAGCGCAGCTCGCGCACGCCCACTTCGTGAAAGGACAGGTAGCCGGCAAAGAAGATCGGGTAGGCGAGAATGAGAACGAAACAGAGCAGGGTCGGGACGTTCATGCCGAGGGCCAGCCAGGATGGCGCCAGCTCTCCCCAACGACGTCGTGTCGCTCTCCTCTTGCCGATTGCAGTGTCTGACTGTCCTACCATGAGAAGTGTCCAATATTTCTACAATTTCTGGTGGCGGGGTGCCAGCGATCCGGGGATGCGGCAGCCCTGTGCGGGATACCGGCCCGCGGGCCGGTATCCCCGGTCTTGCGGCTCAGCGCTTGGCGGCAATCGCGGCGGCGGTGATGTTGTCACAGGCCACGTCGACCGAGATCTCGCCCTTGAGGCAGGCGGTCAGCTCGAGGTTCAGCTGTTCGTTCCACTTGCTGTACCAGGGCTGGGTGACGGCCGGGACGACCTTTTCGTAGTTCACGCCGTTGGAGAAGATCTCGTTGAGCACGTCGACATCGACCCGGTCGGACCAGGCCTCGCGGACCTCGTCGCTTTGCGCGACAGAGGTGAAGCCGGGATAGAGCATCGAGCTCTTCGCCAGGCTCAGCGCCTGGGTATAGGTGCCGTCCTTGGTTCTGCCGCCGAGGTACTGCAGCATCTTCCACGCCCATTCACGGTCGCGCGTCGCGTCGGACATCATGTAATACCAGGTGGCCACGAGGGTCGCGCCGTCGCCCGGCAGGCCATGGATCTTGCCCTTGCCGGCAATCGGCGACTGCGCCGGATCGTTCATCTGGTTCATGAAGTAGTTGTGGAAGGTGCCGAGATAGAGGTGCTTGCCGGTATTGAAGACCTTCACCGCCGGCAGGAACTTCAGGTTCAGCGAATCCGGGTCCGCGATCTCGTGCTTGATGAAGGTGTCCTGGAAGTACTGAAGCGCTTCGCGGGCGATCGAGCCGGGGCCCATTTCAGGGTTCATGTCCTCGTCGAAGATCCGTCCGCCGCGGTTGCAGACCTGGCTGAACCAGGTCCCCGGCAGGGTTTCCAGCGCCGGGCCACCAACCCAGAGCAGCGGGTAGTTCGAGACACCGTCGGCCTTGGCCTTGAGGCATTGTTCCGTCAGCTCCTCCCAAGTCTGGAACGGCTTTCCGGCAAAGCCCGCATTGGCCAACAGCTCTTCGTTATAGGCAAACGCCCAGGCGATCGAGAGATAGGGCAGCCCCCAGAGCTTGCCATCGACGGTGGCGGTCGACCGCGCGAGCGGCGTCATGTCCTCGATATAAGCCTCGACACCCGGCAGCCCGTCAAGCGGCGCGGCGATGCCCTGGTCGATGTAGCTCGCCATGGTCGAGAGGATCGAGACGAAGACGTCGATGTCTTCGCCGGCGGCATACATGGTGGTCAGCTTGGCGATCTGAGGCTCGATGTTCGGCTCGATGACCTTTTCCACCGGCACGCCCCAGTCGGCCTCGAACTTGGCGGCGATCTCTTCATAAATATTGCCGTACTGCCAGACGACGAGGTTGATCTGATCGACGTCATGATCGGGCCGGGCGGCATAGGCCTCCTGGGCGAAGGACATACTGGGCAATATGCCCGCACCTGCGGCGCCCGCGGCCGCCAGCGCCTTGAGGAAATTGCGCCGCGCCATCAGCACGTCGTCGAGCGATGTTTTCACTTTCGTCATCTGTCTTTCTCCCTGTGATTGCCGCCACGCCGCGGCCCTGTTTATTGTGTCTACATTTCCTGTTTAGCACAAAATAAGACAGATCAAAACAAAAATGTTGCGTATTTGTGTTTTTATGTTAGTTATTGAGCAGTAGAAATTTGCTTCGAGGAGTCTCAGCCCATGATTTTCGATTTTCTGGGGGATAAGAAACGCGCTGTCGTATCCATGTGCCATATGGGCGCCCTGCCCGGCTCGCCGCTCTATGATTCGGACGGCGGCATCAACAAGCTGATCGACGACGCCCTGTCCGACATTCACAAGCTGCAGGATGGTGGCGTCGACGCGATCATGTTCGGCAACGAGAACGACCGCCCCTACCTGCTCGAGGCGACGCCGGAATCGATTGCCGCCTACACCGCCGTGGTGCAGGCCTGCAAACCCGAGCTGAAGGTGCCTTTCGGGGTCAACTACCTTTGGGATCCGACCGCCTCGATCGCCATCGCGGTGGCCACCCAGGCCAAATGGGTGCGCGAAATCTTCACCGGCGTCTTCGCCTCGGACATGGGCGTCTGGGCCCCCAATGCCGCCCGCCCGGCCCGCATGAAACGCGACCTGGATCGCCGGGACCTGAAATTGTTCTTCAATATCAACGCCGAATTTGCCCACTCGCTGGACCAACGGCCGATCGAGCTGCGCGCGAAATCGGCGATCTTCTCCTCCCTGGCTGACGCCATCCTTGTGTCAGGCCCGATCACCGGCCAACCCGCCGATGCCTCGGACCTGCGCAAGGTGGCCGAGGCTGTGGGCGAGATGGTCCCGGTCTTTGCCAATACCGGCGTCAACGTCGACAATGTCACCGACGTGATGTCAGTGGCCTCCGGCTGCATCATCGGCTCGCACTTCAAGGTCGACGGCGACACCTGGAACGCGGTCGATGCCGACCGGGTCAAACGGTTCATGGATAAGGTCAACACGCTACGCTGAACCTGCTCCCCACTCACGGGAACCGAAGCATGGGCGGCCCGCCGGGCCGTTCATGCGCCCGTGTTTCCGGCAAGCGGCGACGTGGCGAGGGGGATGACCTGTCAGAAACACCACCGCCACACCGGCACGGAAAGTAATACAAAGCAACAAAAGATCCGAAAGTATTCGCACAGAAAACCAGCAATCACAGGGGCGTCTCATGAGCTGCGTCATCGGTCTCGACATCGGGACAACCTCCACCATCGGCATCATCCTCGATGTCTCGTCTTCCAGGATCCTCGCCTCGGCCACCCGGCCGGTGACCCTGTCCTCGCCGCAACAGGGCTGGGCCGAGGAAGACCCGGCCGAGTGGTGGGCGAATGTCTGCGCCATCGTGCCGGAGCTTCTGCAGCAATCCGGCCTGCAGAACACCGAGATCGCGGCCATCGGCACCACCGGCATGTTGCCGGCAACAGTGGTTCTGGACAGCGCGGGCACGGTGCTGCGCCCCTCGATCCAGCAGAGCGACGGGCGCACCGGGCAGGAGGTCAAGGAGATCGCCGCCGAGGTGCCCGAGGCGCAGTTCGTCCGCCGCGCCGGCAATGGCATCAACCAGCAGTTGGTGGCCAGCCGCATCCGCTGGATCGAAGAGCACGAGCCCGAAGTCTTTGCCCGGATCGCCACGGTCTTCGGTTCCTACGACTATATCAACTGGCGCCTCACCGGCGTGCGGAGGGTGGAGCAGAACTGGGCACTGGAGGCCGGGTTTGTCGACCTGTCCACCAATGACCTCGCCGATGACCTGATCGCGCTGGCCCACCTGCGGCGCGACATGGTGCCCGACAAGGCCGGCTCGGCCGAAATCATCGGGCAGGTGTCGCCAGAGGCCGCGGCGCAATCGGGTCTGGCGGCGGGCACGCCGGTGGTTGGCGGCGCGGCGGATCACATCGCCTCGGCCTATGCCGCCGGGGTTCTGGCCTCGGGCGACGTGCTACTGAAGTTCGGCGGTGCGGCCGACATCATGATCGCCACCGACACGGCCCGCCCCGACCCGCGAATGTTCCTCGACTACCACATCATCCCGGGCCTGTTCATGCCCAATGGCTGCATGTCGACCGGCGGCTCGGCCCTGAACTGGTTCATCGCGCAATTTGCCAAGGCCGAGGCCGCCGAGGCGGAAAAACGCGGCATCAGCCCGCATCAGTACCTCGATGAACTGGCCGCCGAGATCCCGCCGGGCGCCGATGGCGTGACCTTCATCCCCTATCTGCTGGGCGAGAAGACCCCGATCCACGACCCCGAGGCGCGCGGCACGATCCTGGGCCTCAGCCTCAACCACGATATCCGCCACCTCTGGCGCGCGCTGCTCGAAGGCTACGCCTATGCCTTCCGCCACCATATCGAAGTCTTCAACGAGATGGGCTTTCCCACCACGCGCTACCTCGCCTCTGACGGCGGGTCAAAGTCGCGGCTCTGGATGCAGATCTGCGCCGACGTGCTGCAGGCCCCGGTCCAGCTTCTGACCGGGCATCCCGGCTCCTGTCTTGGCGCGGCCTGGCTGGCGGGCATGTCCACCGGGGCCACAGATGACTGGGGCGGCGTCGCAAACTGCGTGAGCTACGGCGACGAGGTCCAGCCAGACCCCGCACAACGGGCCGGCTACGACGCCGGCTACGGTTTTTTCCGGGAAACCTACCGGATGCAGAGGGAGCAGCGCCAATGATCAAGGCCATCGCATGGGATATCGACGGCACCCTGGTCGACAGCGAACCGCTGCACCTGTTTGCGCTCAAGCAGGTCTGCCTGGCGCATGAGGTGGATATCTCCGATCTCGACGATACGCATTTCGTCGGCGTCCACATCGGTAATGTCTGGAAGGAGCTGCAGCCGCGCTTTCCCGCCGGGCTGTCCTTTGCCGCCTGGTCAGAGAAGATCAACCGCGCGTTTGCCGACAATGCCCGACGGTTGGTCGAGATCGCCGGTGCGCGGGCGGTCGTGGCCGGGTTTGCCGAGAAGGGTCTGCGCCAGGTCGCGGTCTCGAACTCCAACCGCGCGGTGGTGGATGCAAACCTCGCCGCCATCGGTGTTGCCGAGTTCATGGAATTCAGCCTCAGTCTCGATGACGTCTGCGAAGGCAAGCCCGACCCGTTTCCCTACCGGCTCGCCTGCTACCTGTTGCGGCTTGATCCGAGCGAGGTTCTGGCGGTGGAAGACAGCGCAACCGGTGCCGCGAGCGCCCGGGCCGCTGGACTGCCGGTGGCATTTCTCCATGCCAAGGACCGGGCGGAGGGGCAGACCCCGATCGCCAGCCTCGCGGAGCTGACCGGTGTGATCGCCGAGCAGGCCGGCGCCACCGGGATCGACCGCGATGCGCACGAAGAACTGCAGGGTCCGCAACGTCTTCGGCACGCCTGAGTGAGACGGATCAGCATGACAGACACACCCAACATCCTGTGGATCACCACCGATCAGCAACGGTTCGACACCATCGGCGCCCACGGCAACCCGGCGATCAACACGCCCAACCTCGACCGGCTGGCCGCCGAGGGCCTGTCGTTCATGCGCACTTATTGCCAGGCGCCGATCTGCACGCCGAGCCGGGCCTCCTTCATGACCGGGCGCTACCCGGCCTCGCACCACGTGCACCGCAATGGCAACGATCACTGGCCCGCGGCGGAGAAGATCCTGCCGGCGATCCTGAAGGAGACGACCGAGTACACCACCGGCCTGATCGGCAAGCACCACCTGTCGCGGTCCGAGGACCGGATCGAACTGATCCCCGAAGATGGCTACGACGTGGCCGAACTGTCCGATTGCTGGCCGATCGGGCGCGACTACGACGCGTGGCTGAAGCACAAGCATGGCATCGGCGATCCGCTGACGCTCTATCCCGAGCTCCTGTCCAAGGCGCCGCGCGATTACGGTCCCGGCCTGCCGATGGCGCTTCAGCAATCGACCTGGTGGGCCGAGCGGGCCGCGGCCTTCATCGAAGATCACAAGGACGGGCCGTGGTTTCTCAACCTCAACGCGGTCGATCCGCACCCGCCGTTCTTTCCGCCACAGGAGTTCCTTGACCGGTACACTCCCGAGGAGATGCCCCTGCCGCTGTTTCGCGACAGCGACATCGCGCGGCAGGAAGAGTTCTGGGACATCGACCAGCAATGGAAGAAGATCCAGGACGTGCGGCACTACGATCCGGCCGAGGATATCGACCAGTCGCAAACCCCGCTGGAAGACCGCAACCTGTTCGACTTTCCGCCCGACACCTACGACGCCCGCATGGTCAAGGCCTGCTACTACGCGATGATCGAGATGGTCGACGACCGCATCGGCGCGGTGCTCAAGGCGTTGGAGGACAGTGGGCAGTCAGAGAACACCATCGTCATCTTCACCTCCGACCACGGCGAGATGATGGGCGATCACGGTATGCTCTACAAGGGCTGCCGATTCTTCGAGGGGCTGGTGCACGTGCCGCTGATCATCCGCTGGCCCGGCGTGACCGCTCCCGGCACGCAGACCGATGCGCTGGTCGAACTGGTCGACCTCGCGCCGACGATCCTCGACATCGCGGGTGTGGACCTACCCTACACCATGCAGGGCAGGCCGCTGACCGACCTGCTGACCGGCGCGGCCGAGACGCACAAGCCGCACGTGGTTTGCGAATTCAACGAGGCGCTGGCGGGGATGCCCTATCAGAGCCACGGCACCATGGTTTTTGACGGGCGCTACAAGACCTGCATGTATCACGATGCCGGCAAGGCCGAGATTTTCGACCTGCAGGAAGACCCGGGAGAGTTCGTCTCGCTCTGGGACAAGCCGGGCTTCGAGCGCGAGCAGATCCGGTTGCTGAAACTGCATCTCGACGCGGTGATGGCGACCTCTGACGCCGGCATCGAACGGACCGGCAACTACTGATCCCGGTCCGGCGGCGCGGGGCGTTCACTCTGCACCGCGCCACCCGATCTCAGGTCATATAGACCCCGCCGGTGACGTTCACCCCTTGTCCGGTCATGAACCGCGCGCCATCCGAGGCCAGGAACACCACCACATCAGCCACGTCCTCGGGCGTCTCGATACGGCCCAGCGGCGTCTGGTCGATATAATCCTGCAGCACCTCGTCGGGCGTCATGCCGCGCAACTCCGCCTCCCATGCGACTTCCCGCGCCTGCATCGGGGTGCGCACGAAACCGGGGCAGACCGCGTTGACCCGGATGCCGTCCTTGGCATGTTCCCGCGCCAGCGCCTGGGTCCAGCCGAGCACGGCAAACTTCGACGCCGAATAATGCGCCAGCAGCGGCGCCCCGACCTTGGAGGCGAGCGAGGCGGTGTTGACGATCGCCCCCTTGGTGCCATGCGCCAGAAAATGCGCCACCGCGACCTGGTTGGTGAAGAAAACGCCCTTGGCATTGACGTCGAAGTTGAAATCCCAATCCTCTTCGGTCAGCTCGAGCGCGGGCTTCATGTTCGACACCCCGGCATTGGCATGACAGCGGGAGATCGGCCCGAAGGCCTCGGCCCCGGCCTCGAAGGCGGCCTCGATCGACGCCTTGTCCCTCACGTCGACCCGGTGGCAGGTTTTCGGCGCGTCGATATCCGCGGCCACCGCCTTGCAGCGGTCGAGATCAAGGTCGGACAGGACGAGGTTGAACCCCGCCGCCGCAAACGCCCGGGCCGACGCGAGACCGATGCCGTTGGCCGCGCCGGTGATGAAGACTGTCTCTGCCATGTGATTGGGTGCCTCTCCGGTTATCTCACATATTCAACCGAATTATAACACATACGAACCAAAACACACAAACAATTAACCTGAGTGAGCTCAGATTGCTCAGGCGCCGCTCGCCTCTGCGGTCGTTCAGTCTGGTGATCTTGCTACGGCTCCCGGCCGGTCTGGCACAGCGCCGGCACCTGAGGTTCAATCCCGGCGATCAAATACCTCGGCGGCAGATTTCGGTCGCCCTGCCCGGCGTACTCTCAGGTGTCTTGCGGCTCTTGCCACCGGCGGGTGATCGGCTGAGCTGGGGTCGTATGGGCGGCGGGATTGGGGAGCAGAGGCAAGCAACACTCACCAAACCTCCCGCAGCACGGCGTCCTACAGATCGACGTAGATCACGCCCGTGAACAAGGCCTGCAGGGCGAAACAGACCACGGTCGCGACGGCCAATGCACCAACCGCGCGCGCAGCGCTGAGGGTGTTTGCCAGCAGAAGGTGGTTGACCGTGGAAAAGATGGCGGCCGTCACGAAGAACGGCAGGACCTTCAAGGACAAGATGACCACGAAGAGCGTGTTCGCGCTGCAAAACAGCCAAAATCGCGGGCCGGCACGGTCTGTTTCGGCTTCGTCCCGGGCGCGCGCGACCAAGAGGCGAAGAGCCAGGAGGCCAAGGCAGCCCAGTGCCACCGCCAGAGGCCATCCGCGCGCGCCGATGACGTCATAGGCCTCCGGCGGGGTACGAAGCGCCGTCACCAGAAAGGCCAGGCCCAATAGGACCGCGATCACATCGAACGGCGCAAACCGCTGCAGCCAGGTCCGGGGACGTATCATGCCAGCCTCCGGTTCACCAAGAGCATGGCGGCGATGATCGCCATCACCGCCAAAGGGATCGGCTGAAGCACCAGCGGCAGGATGGCCCCGTCGGTGAACATCGTCGCGGATCTGAGGTTTGCCTCTGCAATCGGCCCCAGAACAAAGCCGATCACGAAGGGTGCGAGGGGATAGTTTGCCCGTTCCATGGCGAACCCAAGCGCGGCGAAGACCAGCATGACGACGACCGTGGCCCAGCTGTTCGAGATCGAGAAGGTGCCGATCACGCACATCAGGATCAGCGGTGGCAACAGGATCGATTTCGGCACACGCGCAACGCGCGAGATCAGCGGCGTCAGCAGCAGCATCATCGCCAGCATCAGCACATTGCCGATGACCGCCGCGCTGAAGATTGCGTTGACCATGTCAGGCGAGTTGCGGAACAGGAACGGCCCCGGCTGAAGCCCGTGGATGACCAGCGCGCCCAGCAGAATCGCATCGACGACGCTGCCGGGAATGCCAAGCGCGATCAGCGGCACCAGCGCGCCGCCGACGGTGGCGTTGTTCGCCGTCTCGGATGCCACGATGCCCTGCGGACTGCCGGTGCCAAAGCTTTCCGGGTCGCGCGCCATGCTGCGCTCGACCCCGTAGGCCAGCGCCGAGCCGACGTTGGCCCCCACCCCGGGAAGCACGCCGACCCAGGTGCCGATGACCGAGCAGCGCGCAAGCGTCTTCCAATGCGCCAGCGTTTCGCGCGGGCTGAAGCGGACCTTTTGGGGTTGCTCGGTGTCCTTGGGCTTTGCCTCGCCCATCGACAGGGCCTCTTGCAGGATCTGGTTGCCGGCGAAGAGCCCGACCAGCACGGCCAGCATCGGCAGGCCGTTCTCGAGATACTGGATGCCGAAGGTGAAGCGGAACGAGCCGCTGATCGGATCGGCCCCCGGCACCGCCGCCAGCAAGCCCAGCCCGCCGGCAATCAGCCCACGGATCATGTTGCCCCGGCTGAGGGTGACGATCAGGACCAGCGCCATTGCCACGAGGGCGAAATAGTCGAACTTGGAAAATTTGACCGCGGCGCGGCTCAGCGGCTCGGACAGCAGCACAAGGAAGCCGCAGCTGATGATACCGCCGACAAAGCTGGCATAGATCCCCAGCGACAGGGCACGGCCAACCTCGCCGCGCGCGGCCATCGGGAAACCGTCGAGGGTGGTGATCACCGAGGCCGGTGTGCCGGGGATGCGCAGGACAATCGCGGTGATCAGCGACCCGGAGACGCCGCCCACGTACATGCCCACGAGCATCGAGATCGCCGGGATCGGCTCCATCGTGAAGGTGAAGGGCAGGCTCAGGGCGATCAGCATCGTCGCGGTGAGGCCCGGAATGGCCCCGACCACGATGCCAAGAAAGACCCCCAGCGCGATCAATGTCGCTGAATGGAGCGTGATGACGTCAAGCATGGCCTGCTTTCCTTTCCCGGCGGTGGTCGGGTCCGATGCGCCTGCGCGCGCCGGACCCTATGCGGCCTCAGTCGCCCATGCCTTCGGCAACGGAGGAGAGCCGCTCGAGCGTCGCCGCGGTCCAGTCCGCGGCCTCGGCCGCCGGGTAGAACACGGCCGACATGCCGCGTCCGGCCAGTGTCTGCTGCAACTCACCGTCATTCATCGCGGTGCCCAGGGCCTCGCTCATCCGGTCGACAACGGCGTCGGGCGTGCCCTTGGGGAAGTACCACGTGTGCTCGATCGCCAGGCTGACGTCGGCGCCCTGTTCGGCGGCGGTCGGGACGTCCGGCAGGCTGTCGATGGGGGCGTCCTGCAGGGCGGCGATGACCTGAACCTCGCCGGCCTCGCTCAGCGGCTTGGCCTCGGCGGCAGACAGCACGCCGACGGAAATCTGTCCGCCCAAAAGCGCCGCGGTGGTTGCCGCCCCGCCGCCGGTCTGGACATAGCGGAAGTCACCGGCACCCAATGCATCTTCGACCATCAGCAGCGCGAAATGGTTCACCGCGCCGATGTTGACGCCGGCGATCACCGGATCACCGCCCGCCAGCGCGTCTCTCAGCGCGTCCAGCGAATTGATCGGGGAGGTGGCGGGCGTGGCCACCACCAGCGGAATCGCGGTTGTGGACCCCGCGATCTCGAAGGCGTCGAGGCCGAAGTCGGCCTTGCCCACCGCCATGTTGGTCAGGAGCGTGGCGTGGTTGACCAGAAGGTTGTAGCCGTCAGCATCTTCGCCCGAAGCCGCGCGGCTGCCCGTCACCGAGCCGGCACCGGGCTTGTTGAGCACGACAAGGTCACCGCCGAGCGCCGCCTCGACATAGGGCTGCAGGGTACGCACCAGCGTGTCGGTGCCGCCGCCGGCGCCGAAGGGCACGGTCACCCTTACCGGCTCTGACGGGTACTGCTGTGCCTGTGCGGCACCTGCGGCCAGCGCTGCGGCTGCAAATGCCAGGGCCGCGGCGCGGTGGGTCATTTTGTTCAGCATCTTGGTCTCCTCCTGTGATGCATGTGGACCGCGTCATTCACCGCGGCAGTAGGCAAGGCGCGGCGGTCCGTGCGGGTGGCACGGCCCCGCCGGTGTCTCGGCGCGTCAGGACATCAGCCCCCAGCGGCGGACCGTGACTTTTTCGATTGGACGGAAGATCGTGTAATCCAGCAGCAGCCAGAGGATGCCGATCAGGATCATCCCGAGGATCACGATCTCGGTCTGGTACCATTGCACCGCCTCGAGGGTCATGTAGCCGATGCCGTCGGAGCCGGCGATCATCTCGGCGGCAACCAGCGCGCGCCAGCCATAGGCCATCGAGGTGCGCAGGCCGACGAGGATCTGCACCAGCGCGCCGGGCACGACCACTGTCCGCACCACGTCCCAGCGGCTTGCGCCATGGCTGAGCGCCGCGCGGTAAAGCACCTGCGGGATCGACTGCACGCCGATCACGGTCGAATAGATCGAGGCAAAGAAGATCGTGTTGGCGATCACGAAGAGCACCGATCCCTGACCGACCCCGAACCAGATGATCGCCAGCGGCACCCAGGCGATGCCGGCAATCGACTGGAAGAAGCTGAGCACCGGGGTCAGCGTCTCGGCCACGGCGCGATTGAGCGCGATGGCCAGCCCCAGCGGAATGGCGATCAGGTTGCCCAGCAGATAGCCCACCGCGAGCCGCTTGAGGCTGGCCCAGACGTCGGGCAGCAGGCTGCCGTTGGCCAGCATGTCGGTGAAGGTGGTCCAGACCTTCATCGGCGAGGGCAGCTTGTAGGCCGGGATGTCGCTCAGCGTCGGGGCCAGCGCCCAGAGCGTGATCAGCACGACGAAGGGCAGAGCGCCGGTGATCAGGCCCGGGTCGATGCGGGGTTTCGCCGGTGGCGGTGTGATGGCAATCGCGGTCATGCGCCGTCTCCCTGTGCACGGATGAGGCCCCAGCGTTCGATGGTGGCGCGTTCGACGGGGCGCAGCAGCAGCCGGTCGAGCAGCAGCCAGAGCAGGCCCATCATGATCATGCCGACGACCACCCGGTCGGTCTGGCGCGTGGTGGCGCCCTCGAAGATCAAAAAGCCGAGGCCAGACCCGGCAGCGATCATCTCGGCGAAGATCAGCCCGCGGAAGGCAAAGCCCGCGCCGACGCGGAAGCCGGTGATGATGTTGGGCAGCGCCGAGGGCAGGATCACGCTGGTCACCACCTGCCGGCGGTTGGCGCCGAGGGTGCGCATGGCATTGATCAGCACCGGCTGCACCGTGCGCACGCCGGTCAGCGTGTTGTAGAGCACCGGGAAGAAGACCACGTAGGTGATGGCGATCAGGATGGTGTTGAAGCCATAGCCGATCCAGATCACCAAGAGCGGGATCCATGCAACCTCGACAATCGCATAGAAGAAGTTGATCAGCGGCGCCAGCAGCCGCGACCAGAAGCGCGACAGCCCGATCAGCAGGCCGAAGCCCACGCCCATGCTCAGCCCGAGGGCAACGCCGGCGCCGTAACGCCCGGCACTGTCCAGCAGGTAGGCGGGCAGGATGCCCTTGTGCATGAGTTCGACAAAGGCCGCGAAGACGTCGGTGGGCGCTGGGTAGAAATAGGCCGGCAGGTCGATCAGCCAGACCGAGATCTGCCAGAGCGCCAGAACGACGAGGATGCCAAGCGCACCGCGCCGCTGGGCGCGACCGGGCAGCGGCAGCCGGCGGGTCGGGGGCGGGGAAAAGGCAGTGTCAGCCATCAGTCGATCTCCAGGGCGGCGATCTCATCCACCCAGTAGTTGCGGGCCAGCCGCCTGAGGCCCTCGGGATCGGCGGCACGGATCACTGCACCATCCTCGGTCCAGCCCTGGTAGCGGCCAACCTCCTGAAAGGCCTCGAGGTGAAACCGCTCGGGCTCGAACGGCAGGCGGACGGTGACGTCGAGCGGCTTGCGGCTCAGATCGACACCGGCCAGGGCGTCGCGGGCGTTCATCCCGCCGACCACCGCGGCGCCGGCCATCGCCAGCGCGACGGTGGAAACGGTCAGCACCGGCGTCCGCCAGGCCTCGGGGATGCGGGCGATCATCGGCTCGGGTCCCGGACCAGCTTCATCACATGGTCGCGCAATTCCACGAACCGCGGGGTGTTGGAGATCGTGTCCCAATGCCGGTCCTCGCGCGGGATGTCGATGTCGACGACCGAGCGCAGCCGGCCCGGCCCGGGGGTCAGCACCGCCACCCTGTCGGCGAGGAACACCGCCTCTTCCACAGAGTGGGTGATGAAGAGCACGGTAATCGGGTTGCTCGCCCAGACCCGCAGAAGCTCTTCCTGCAGGGTCAGGCGGGTCTGCGCATCGACCGCGGCGAAGGGCTCGTCCATCATCATGATTTCGGGCGTGTTGGCCAAGGTGCGGGCCACCGCCACGCGCTGGCGCATGCCACCCGAAAGCTCATGCGGATACTTGTCCGCCGCCTCGGACAGCCGCGCCATGGCAAGGTATTCACGCGCGGTCTTCTCCCGCTCGGCCTTGGGCACGCCGCGATATCGCAAGCCGATGGCGACATTGTCGAGCACAGTCTTCCACGGCAGCAGCGCATATTCCTGGAACACCACACCACGGTCGGCGCCGGGTTTGTCGATTTTCCGGCCGTTCATCGTCACCGTGCCGAGGCGCGGCTTCATGAAGCCCGCGATGGCGGACAGCAGGGTGGATTTCCCGCAGCCCGAGGGGCCCACGACACAGAGAAACTCTCCCTCGTTGATGTCGAGTGTCAGGTCCTCTACGGCGACGTTTTCCTGCCGGCGCTCTTCGTTGGTGTGGACGAGCGTGACATCGGAAAGCGAGATCTTGGGTTCTCGGACTGCGGTCATCATCATGGTGTCCTCAATAGGCCTTGCGGTCGTCGGGGATCGGCTCGAGATCGGCAAAGGCGTCGGGATTGGCCTTTTCCGCGGCGGCGAGGAACGAGGTGTTGATCGAACCCGAGGGATCGAAGTTCTCGTCGATGCGGCCCAGCCCCATCAGGAACGGCAGGGTCTTTGCCTGGTACATCTCGGCGGTGTAGGTCGAGATCCGCGGATCGAGCGCCGATCCGCTGAGCGCCAGCTTCATGGTGTCCAGATCGACGCCCGAGATCCAGCGCATGCTGATCTCTGCCGCCTCGTCACGGTTCGAACGCACCCAGGCCTGCGATTCCGCGAAGGCAGCCATGAACTTCTCGAGCTCCTGGGTCTTTTCGGCAGCGATGCTTTCGCGGCGGTCGCACCCCAGGGTTGCCAGATCGCCACTGCATCGACGTCGTTCTGGTTCAGCGCGGTGACAAGCTCGGCCGGGGGCACATTGATCAGCTGCACGTCGCTTTCCTCGAGCCCGGCAGACCCCAGCACGCCCAGCAGGAAGCCCTCGGCCCCGGTGCCACGCGGCAGTCCGATGCGCTTGCCTTCCAGCGCGGCAATGTCACCCTTGGCGATACCCGAATCCGCAGAGGCCACGATCGACTGGTTGTCGGTGTATTCATCCCGGTTGGGGTCGCCGTGCAGATGGGCGATCAGCACCAAAGGAAAGCCGCGGGCGAGGCCGGTCAGATAGGGCACCGATCCCATGGCGTTGACGTCCTGCGCGCCGTTCAGCAGCCCGTTGAGCATGTCGACGCCGGACTGGTACATGACCACTTCGGCATCAAGTCCGTGATCGGCAAAGATGCCCTGCTCGACACCCACGAAAATGGGCGCGTGATCGACGGCGCCCGCGGCACCGATCTTCAGCGGCAGCATGTCCTGCGCAACGGCACTGCCCGCGCTCAGGACGGCCGCCATGGCGGCAAGTATTAAGGTCTTCATGATGTCTCCTCCCTAAAGTGACGCTCTCATTCCTCCTGAGAGCAGGTCTCCAACCGGTTGATCCCCGGTGTGAAATTCCAGATGTGGCTGCTGCCCGGCTGGACCTGCGCGCTCCAGCTGGCCAGCAGGTCCTTCTCGGCCCGACGCGCGCGCATCCGTGCGGCGACGGCCTCGACCGACCAATCCGCAGTCAGCGCAGCCTCAAGCTCGCTTCGAATGGCGGCACAGGCCGGATCCTCGGCGCGGTTGACCAACTCGTCCGGGTCCGTTGCCAGATCGAACAGCAGCGGCGGCTCGCCGTCATAGAGCGAGAGCTTCCAGTTCTCGCGGCGGATCATCCGCTGCTGCACCGCGCGCCCCCCGGTCCAGGCGGGCACGGCATCGGTGCAATATTCGCTGAAGGTCTCGTTGGTCCATGGCGCGGTGCCATCCTGCGCGACAGCCCAGAAACTGCGCCCGTCCGCATGCGGCAGGGGCGCGCCGCCCATCACCTCGATCATGGTCTGGCTCAGGTCGACCAGATTGACCACCTGCTCGCGGGTCTCGCCGGCGGGCACCTGCCCGGGCAGCCGCATGATCAGGGGCACCTTGACGCTCTCCTCGAAGAAGGTGTGCTTCCACCACAAGCCGCGCTCGCCCAGATGGTCGCCATGGTCAGAGGCATAGACGATCAGCGTGTTGTCCAGCTCGCCGATGGCCTCCAGCGCCGCCAGCACCTCGCCGATCATCTCGTCGAGCCGGTGCACCAGCGCCCAATAGGCGGCGCGGGCCCGGTCGCGATCGCCCTGCGGCACCTCGTCGATCTCGCGCGCGCTGCGCCACCAGTCATGCCAGCCATCCGCCGCATCGGCCCCGAGCCGCGGCTCGGGCACGCGGCCCTTGTAGAGCGCATAGGCCTCGGGGTCCGCCACATAGGGCGGATGCGGCAGCATGTAGCCGACGGTCAGGCAGAAGGGGTCGCCCGCCGCCGCCCGGGCCGCGCCGGTGTCGTGCAGCCAGCGGACGGCCGCGTCGGTGACGTCCCGGTCCTTGCTCTGATAAGCGCTGTTGCCGGGGCCGGATTTGGCGATGGACTCGGGGTTGGGGTCATTGGTGCCCGCCAGCGCGCCCAGCGATTGCCGCGCTGCACCGGGATAGTTGGGCGAGTGATCGCCGATCTGCCGCTCGCGGTAGCCATGCAGCTGATCCGGCCCGATGGCATGCATCCGCCCGATCAGCACCGGGTCATAGCCCGCGGCCCCGGCCGCATGTGGCCAGCTTGGCAGGTCCGAGCGCAGGATATCGTCGTTGGCCCAGCACTCCTGCCGGTACGGCCAGCGCGCCGTGAGCATCGACATCCGGCTCGGCACGCAGATCGGCGAGGGGCAATAGGCATTGTCGAAGCGCACGCCTTCGCGCGCCAGACGGTCGATGTTGGGCGTCTGTACCACCGCGTCGCCGTAACAGCCCGAGACCTTCTGAGCGTGCTGGTCGGAGAAGATGAAGAGGATATTGGGTCGGCTCATCCGTTGACCTCGTTTCCGAGAGAGCGGCGCCAGGAGGTGCGGATATGCGCCTCCATCGCCTGAACGCTGGCGTCTTCGTCGCGGTCGAGCAGCGCGGCAATGATGTTGAGGTGCTCGTCCATCGCCTCGGCCAGCCGGGTGGCATAGAACCGGCCGTTCAGGCGGATCAGACGGATGCGGTCGTCGATCGAGCCATAGGTGTCGGCCACCAGCGAATTGCCGATTGCCCCCACCAGCCCGGCGTGCAGCTCAAGATCGACGTCGAGCCCTTCCTGCATCAGCGCCACATCGGCCGCATCGGCTTTCACCGCGCGTTCTTTCAGGTCCTGTGTCTTGCCGAGCAGGGACGTCAGCAGCGCCTTGTCGGGTTCCGCCACCATCCGCCTGACGGCATCAAGCTCGATCATCAGCCGGAACTGAAAGGCTTCGTTGATGAACTTCACGTTGATATCGGCGATCTGGATGCCGCGCTGGGGCAGGAGGTTGATCAACCCCTCGGCCTCAAGCCTCTTCAGCGCCTCGCGGACGGCCCCCATAGGGCACTCCAGGATTTCGCAGAGCTCGCGCTGGCTCACGAAAGCACCGGGAAGCAGCGACTTGTCGAAGAGCTTCTGCTTGAAGTTCTTGTAGGCGGTGTTTCGAAGTGGTTGAGCCACAGTGCCCTCCTTAACTGAGTACTCAGTAAAAACTCAAGCAGAACTCAATGCAAGGAAAATCGGTGGCTGATTGTGATTTCGGCGTTGCCGCGGGATTTCCACGGGAGGCGCGAGAGGCCCCTCACCCCCGCTGGCGTCATACCACGCGGGCGATCTCGGCGGTGCCGAGGGCGTTGAATGGAGTTACGTGAGTGATGCGAATTTGGGTTCCGGCGGCTTGCCAGACGGGGTCCGCGGCCAGAAGACCGATTCGCCTTGGCGGTGGTCCCGCCCTTGCTTGCGGACCTGCCAATCGAAGTCGCCCAAGACCATCGCCGCCTTGCTGGCGGCCAGAACGCTCAGCGCGCCAGCGGCCCGCCGGTCGAGATCCGGGTCAACGGAATCTTGTGCCGAAGAAACAGCCTCGCGACGTCCGGCCTGCGACCGCAGGAGGCCCGGCGGACGCATGAAGAGACCCTTGATCCCCTCTCAAATCATGCGGTGAAATGCCCTGCCGTCAGCTGCGCTTCAGCCGCACCCAGCCCAGCGCGCTCCGGCGCCATTCGGATGGCGTGAAGGCCACAATCAGCACCAGCAGGTCGATGGCAAGGATGGTCGTGGCGATGGGCCGTTCGAGGATGAACCACGGGCCGTTGTCGGAAAATAGCAGCGTGCGGCGGTAGCTGCCCTCGGCAATGGGGCCGAGGATCAGACCGATCACGATGGGCGCCAGCGGATAGCCATAGCGGCGCAGGGCGAAGCCCAGCACACCGAAGATCAGCATGACCCAGAGGTCATCGACCCGCGACTGCACCGAGTAGACACCGACGATCGACAGCAAAAGAACGCTGGGCACGAGGTACTGCTTGCGCACCTTCAGCACCCGCACGAACAGCGGCGTCATCAGCATGCCGACGAAGAACAGCACCACGTTGGACACCAGAAACGCGAGGAAGATGCCCCCCACCGCATCGCCCGAGAGCGCGAACATCTGCGGCCCCGGCACCAGTCCCAGCAGCAGCAATGCGCCGAGCAGAACGGCCGTGGCCGCATCGCCCGGGATCGCCAGCGCCAGCGTCGGGATCATCGCCCCGCCGCAGGCCGCGTTGTTGGCGGATTCGGTTGCGACAACCCCGCCCTCGGCGCCTTCGCCATAAGGCGCGTCGCCCTTCAACGGCCGGCTGCGCGCGATGGCATAGGCGGTGAACGATGCGATGATGCCCGAGGCGCCCGGCAAGGCTCCGAAAAAGACACCGATGGTCGAGGAGCGCAGCAGGTTCTTCCAGTGCCGCAACGCCATCCAGAGCGAGCGCATCGAGACCCGGACGTCCTGCACCTCTGGCTTCTTGCGGAAGCCGCCTTCGAGGATCTGGAACGCGGCCTCTGACAAGGCAAAGAGCCCGACGATGATGGCGACGATGTGGATGCCGCCCGACAGCGCATTGGTGCCGAATGTGAACCGCGCCGCGTTCGACAGCGGGTCGGACCCCACCATGGCAATCAGCACGCCTAGGGCTCCGGTCATCAGCCCCTTGATCGTGCTCTCGTTGGACACAACCGAGATCGACAGAAGGCCGGTGATCGCCAGGGCGAAATACTCTGGCGGTCCGAAATTCGTGGCCACCGCCGCCAGCGCCGGGGCACCGAGGATCATCACCACCCCGCCGAGGACGCCCGCGAGGGCGGAAGAGGCGATGGCGAGGCCGATGGCATCCGCCGCGCGGCCGTTCTTGGCCATGGGATAGCCGTCGAGCAGCGTCGCGGCGGCCAGCGGCGTGCCGGGAATGCGCAGCACGATGGCCGAGATCGCCCCGCCGCAGGAGCCTGCCACGAAGATCGACATCAGCATGCCCATGCCGGCAACCGGCTCCATGTGGAAGGTCACCGGCAGCATCAGGATGATGCCGATCAGCGGGCCGAGGCCGGGCAGCACGCCCACCACCATGCCGATCACGGTGCCGAAGATCACGCCGCCGATGACTTGCCAGGACTGGAAGCTGTCGAGCCCGGAGAGGAGAATGTCGAACATGCGGTTATCCTTGTCCCGGGAGGCCGAGCCGCCCCTGTGGCAGCACCACGCGCAGAAGCTCTTCGAAGACGTAGCCGACCACGAAGGTCAGCAGCACGGCAACCAGCGCCGCGATCCACACCGGCCGCGCCTTGAGCAGCAGGAACAGCGCCAGCAGGAAAGCACCGGTCGCGGGGTAGAACCCCAGCAGCGGCAGGCCCAGCACGTAGGCGAAGAGCACGGCCGAGGCCACGAGGCAGCGCCAGACGGTCTCGCGGGTCGCGGGGTGGAGAAATTCGGGGCTCAGCCGCACCCGGCGGCGCAGAAGCTGCACCAGTTGCAGCGCGCAGAGCCCGAGGATGAGGTTGGCCACCAGTCGCGGAAACAGCGCCGCGTTGTTGACCGCATCGCCGCTGGCGTAGCCCTCATCGGTCAGCGGGCCGAGAATCTGTTGATGCACGAAGAGCGCAAGGGCCACGAAGGCCGCCAGCAGCAGCCATTCGCCCAATGCCACGCGGGCCACCACGTCGGTGTCCGGATCGCGCCGTGAATTCTGTGTCGCGCTCATTTGCGCCTCCCCGCTTGCAAAGTGGGCCGCACCGATATTGCCGGGACGGCCCCTGTTTTCGTGAGTGGGTTACTTCTTCAGCTGTTCGGCTTCCCAGGTGATGGCGTCCTTGGCGGCCGCGATCTGGTCACCGATGGGGCCGACGATCTCTTCGTAGCGCTCCGGCGGGTACATGGTGGGCAGGAAGCCCGCCGCCTTCAGCTTTTCCTGCACCTCGGGGCGCTTCAGCGCCGCTTCCATCGCGGTGTTGAGCTTGGCCACCACGTCCTCGGGCGTGTCCTTGTGGACGAGGAACCAGTTCCAGCCCGACGGTGCAAGCCCGGTCAGGCCGATATCAACACCCACGTCGTCGAGCGTCGGCGTGTTCTCGTCATAGGCCGCGGCCACCTCTTCCTCGTTGGTGAAGGCGACGAGGGTCTTGAAGGCGTCCTTGTTTGACTGGAAGGTGATCGGGTCGTTGAAGCTGAAGTCGAGCAGCCCGCCGCGCAGGTCCTTGAAGGCATCGCCGTCCTGCGGATAGGGGATGTTGCGGGCATAGACGCCCTCGGTCTGCATCATCTTGGCCAGCACCATATGCGGGATATTGCCGATGGAGCCCGAGGAATAGCGCGCCTTGCCCGGGTTGTCCTTCAGGTACTGGATGAAGGCGTCGTAGTCGGGGAAGCGCGCGTCGTCCTTGCGCACCACCACGGCAAAGGGCACGCGGGTGGCCGACCACAGCGGGGTGAAATCGGTGTGGGTGAACTCGGTGTTGCCGGCCAGCGGCTGCAGCACCAGCGGCGCGACCCAGCCGTCAATCAGGGTATAGCCGTCGGCGGGTTTCTCCAGCGCGGTGTTAAAGGATTTCACACCGGCCGCACCGGGGGTCGAGACCACCGAGATATTGGTGCCCAGCTCGTCGCCCATGGCATTGGTGATGATCTGCGCCATGGCAAAGGCCGAGCCCGGCCCCCAGGGGAACATCATCTCGATGTTGCGCGAGGGGTAATCCTCGGCGGCACTGGCCGCGCCCGCAATGGGGCCGATCAGGGCCGCGACGGCGGCGGTTTTGATGAGGGTTTTAAGCATGGGTCCTCCCTTGGATTTCAGCTTGTGTGGATGTGTCGGAATTCAGGATGCGTCTTGCATCGCGGGGCTTGCGGCACAGGCCGCGTCGCTGCTGGACCGGGCGACCTGCGCCGCGCCGGCGACATAGACGGTGGTGCCGGTGGTAAAGGTATTGTCTGGCGCCAGCAGGAACAGCGCCGGGCGCACCACGTCCTGCGGCTGACCCGCGCGACCGGCGGGATTGGCGCTGCGGATGAACGCCTGCCATTCGGTGCGGTCCTGGCGGCGAAAGGCATTGCGGTCGGTCTGGATCAGGCCGGGCGCGATATTGTTGATCATCACGTTATCGCGCGCGCATTGCACGGCAAGGTTCTCTACGAGGTTGCGCAGCGCCGCCTTGGTCATGGCATAGATCGGCATCTCCGCCCCCGGCGCCACTTCCTGCACCGAGCCGATGGTCAGGATGCGCCCGTAGTGTTCGGCCTGCATGCGCGGCAGCACCGCCTGCAGCAAAGCCACATTGGCGGTAAGATTGACCTGCAATTGCGTGGCGATATCCGACGGGGTCTGACGCCAGAACACCTTGTTGACCTGCGCGCTGGCCGACAGCACCAGCGTGTCGATGGCCCCGAAGCGCTGTTCGCACTCCGCCACAAGGCGCTCTGCGGCCCCCGGCTGGGCGATGTCGCTTTCGATGGCGATGGCCTCGCCGCCGGCGGCCTTGATCTCCTCGACCAGCCTGTCGGCGGCGCCCTCATGCCCGGCGGCCCTGTCGGCCGAGGCTGCGTAGCTGATCGCCACACGGGCACCCTGCCCGGCCAGCCCCTTGGCGATGGCGGCAGCGATGCCGCGGCTTGCTCCGGTCACGAGAGCGGTGCGGCCCGAGAAGCCTGCGTCGGTAATCATGGCGGTGTCCTTGTCGTTCATGCGTCCGGCCCCGCGCCGGGGGTTCCGGTGAAAGAGGCCAGCCCGGGCGTCGCGGCGCGGGTTGTGTCCAGTGCCGATGTGTCCGGGACAAAGCCGAAACCGGCCGTGTCAGAGATCGCAACGCGGCCCTTGGCCTGCGCGGCAGGATCGGGGCGAATGCGGGCGGTCAGGTCGGATTCGCCGATCTGCCGCTCAAGGATCAAGAAGGCCGGCAGGCTCGCCGCGACCTCGACCGAAATCGCATCGAGCACCGGGCCCACCGGGTTGTGCAGGCTTGCCGCGACACCCGAGGCCGCCGCGAGGCGCAGCATGGCCACGCCTTCCTGAACGCCGGTCAGGCGCAGATCGGGCAGCACGACATCATGTCCGCCATCCGCCAGCAAGGCCGCCATCCCGGCGCAATCGGTGACGTTTTCCCCCCCGGCCAGACGCGCGCCGCCGGAATGGCAGGCCGCCCGCAACCGGCGTTGATCCTCGGGCGCAACAAGGTGCATGTCGGCAGGCTCTTCGATCCAGGCGACACCGATGCGGCAAAGCTCTGCAATCACTGTGCGCGCGCCCTGAAGGTCGAACCTTGCGTGACAATCGACAAAGACATCGGCCGTGCCGGCCAGCGCCTGCCGCACGGCGTCGACCCGGGCAAAGCCCTGCTCCATCACCGCGCGCCGTTCGGGCCAATCAAGCCGGTCCCAGCGGTAGCCATCAAACGGCGCGATCTTGACCGCGCAGGCGCCGGTGGTCTCGATCATGGCACGGGCACGATCAGCGAAGCCTTTGGGGCTGCGATCAGAAATGCCGCGGTTGATATTGGCATAGAACGGCACCGCGTCGCAGCGCGCGCCGCCCATGATTTCGGCCAGCGGAAGGCCAGCCCGACGCGCCGCAAGATCCAGCCCGGCCTGCTCAAGCGCGCTCAGAAGCGCGCGGCGGCCCGGAGCGATTTCGGACTGGCGCAGGGCGGCCAGAAGCGGCTGCACGCCGCGGATGGCCTCGGAGTTCAGGAGGTCGCGCAGATGAGCGGCCAGCCCGGCAATCTCGACCTCATTGCCAAAAGACGTGGCTTCGCCCCAGCCCTCGTTGCCCGCCGCATCGCGCAGGCACAGCAGCAGCCAGGTGGTTTTGGCCGAAACATCGGCACGCCAAAGCGTGATCTCGGAAAGGGTCGCGGTTGGGGTCATTTCATCCTCCGTACCACAATGTGGAACGTTTTTTCGTCCGTGTCAACATGTGACCCATTGCACGCAAAGCTTCCCTTATGTGATACATGGGCAGACGGAGGAGAGGACGCCATGCAGATCGACGACCCGCTGGAAAACGCCGAGGATGTGCCGGGCGCACAGTCGCTGACCCGTGGCATTGACCTCTTGCTGCTGCTGGGCCGGTCCTCACCCCTGACATTCCGGCAGATCCAGGATCACCTCGACCTGTCCAAGGGCTCGCTCCATCGTTTGCTTTCGGCTCTGCGCTCGCGCCGGCTCGTCCGCTATGACCGCGACACCCGGCGCTATGCGATCGGCGCAACGGTGATGTCGCTGGCCCGCGGCGCGCTGGACCGCGATGCCACCGTGCGCGCCTGTCAGGCCGAGATGTCGCGGCTGTCGCAGCTGCTCAAGGTGCCCTGCTGCCTCTATGTCAGCGACGACGATTCGGTCTTTGTACTGGACGCCGCCGATCCTGCCGGGCGCACCGTGCGGGTCTGGCCACGCCTGTCGATCGAAGACAGCACGCCGGGACAGGCGATCCTGGCCGGCCGCCCGGCGGGTCAAAAGAACGAATGGTCCGCCGATCTGCAACGCATCCTCAGCAAGGCCCGCGCGCTGGGCTATGTCGCCAGCTACGGCGATCCGCTGGCGGTCGCGGCCTCGGTGCTCGACGGCGAAGGCACGGTGGTCGGCGCGCTCTGCTGCCAGTTCGACGCGGCCGGCACCAGACCCGAAAAGCTGCACGAGGCCGGCCAGATGATCCGCGAAGCCGCGCGCCGGGCCTCGCATCACGTGGGCGTCACCCAGCGGCTGAACGAACAGGGGATTGCGCCGCGCCCGAAGACCGGCTTCACGGGCCGCGTCCATGACACCGGGCGCGATTACGTCGGCGAAAGCCCCAGCTGGTGCGCGCAAACCGGGCGGCTGTGGTGGCTGGACGTGCTGGCGCCCGCCCTGCGCTGGCTGGACGTCGAGACCGGCCAAAGCGGCCGCACCCTTCTGGAGGGGCTGACCGGCGGGCTGGCCCTGACCACCGGCGCGGAGCTGTTGCTGAGCGGCGAGAACGGGCTGTCGCTGTTCGATCCGGCGAGCGGCGCGCAGACTGCGCTGATCGACCCGGAGGCGCATCGGCCCGAAAACCGCTTCAACACCGTCGGCGTCGATCCGCAGCAGCGGATGTGGGTCGGCACCATGCCGCTCGACAACCTCGAAAAGAGCGGCACGCTCTATCGCATCCACCCAGATCTGACGCCCGAGATCATCGTGCCCGAAATCTTTCTGCCCAAGAACACCGTGTTCAGCGCAGATGGCCGCCACGCCTATCTGACCGAGCAGGACCGTGAGGGGGGCCATGCCGTGCTGATCGCCTATGAGCTGGGCGACGATGGCCTGCCGGTGTCGCGACGCGCACTCCTGCAGGGCTCGGAGGCGCAAGGCCAGCCGGCCGGGCTGACCATCGACGCCGAGGATTGCATCTGGGTGGCAATGCGCGGCGGCTGGTCGGTGATCCGGCTGGACACCGAGGGCAAGGAACTGGCCCGCCACGCCCTGCCGGTGCCCATGCCCACGGCGCTGACCTTTGGCGGGGTGGATCTCGACAGCCTGTTCGTGACCTCGACCTACCTGCGCCTGCCGCCGGGCTACAATGACATCGCGCCGCTTTCGGGGCGGCTTATCGAACTGAAGCCCGAGGTCGCAGGCCGCGCCCCTGTCCGTGTGAAACTGGAAAGACCATGACTGATATGAATTACGACTTCACCCTGCGCCACGACGCCATGGCGCTCACTGCCGAGGTGCCGCTCTGGGACGCAGATCGCGGCTGCCTCTGGTGGGCCGACATCCAGGGTCAGCGGTTGCTGCGCCATGTGCCGGGCGGCGCGGACGCGATGATCGCCCTGCCCGGCCAATGCGGGCTGATTGCCCTCGGCGAAAGCGGGCGGCTGGTGCTGGGGCTGGAAAACGGCCTGTTCGCCCTCGACCCGGAGGCGATGACCTGGGACCAGCTCAGCGATACAGAGGCCGATGCCCCGGAGCGCAGGCTCAACGATGGCAAGCCGGATCGACAGGGTCGGCTCTGGTTCGGCTCGATGGACATGTCCGGGCGCGGCATTCCGACCGGCGGGCTGTTCCGGCGCGACCGGGAGGGCCGGATCGAGAAGGTGTTGAGTGACATCGCGATCCCCAACGCCATCGTCGGCGACCCGACGGCCGATGCGATCTGGTTCACCGACACGCCCAGCCGCACATTGGAACGGCTGGAGCTGGATGCACAGGGCGGCATCGCGCGGCGGATCACACTCCTGACCCTGCCCGAGGGCGCGCATCCCGACGGGATGAGCATGGACGCGGAAGGCCTGCTCTGGCTCGCGCTTGTCGGACCGGGAGAGCTGCTGCGGATTGATCCGGCCAGCGGCGATATCGTCATGCGGCTCACCTTGCCGGTGCGCCGGCCGACCATGGCGGTTTGGGGGGATGACACGCTCTATGTCACCAGCCAGCGGCGGTTCCTCGGGGCCGAAGAGCTGTGCGAGCAACCGCATGCCGGCAACCTGCTCGGCGCGCAAGGCGCGTTCGGTCCCGGGCCGGTCTTGCGGGTGGCCGGCGTCTGAGGCAATCGGACGCGTGCTCAGCCCGAGTCCGCCGCCCTCTGCGCCGCCCCGCAACAGGTGAGCATCGTCGCATCAATTGGGCGGTGTCGCGGACGTCTGAAGCCATGGGTTCACTTTTAAAGCTCATGGCGTTTCTTCTGAATGACAGTGCCGGTTCCAGCGTTCGGCGTCGTTTACGATCGGAACCAACCGGTCTCCGAGCCAATCGCCCGCGAGGCTGACCGCCAGGGTCGGCAGGAAAACGATACGGCCGGCCGGGAATCAGCCTGTGCGTGTCCCGGCGCCAGCGGCACGAAAACCTCGCGGTTCCGCCGCTTCTTCTCCCGGACATAGTCGGTGACGATCGTGATGCCGCCGGTGAACCCGTGCTCGTCCCGGAGCCGCTCCAAGATCCGCTATGCCCTGTGCCCGTTTCCATGGCCAGTCTGCCTCCGGGATTACTACGGCAACGATACACGGGGCTATTCAGTGCGCGCGGCCCACTCCGGACGTTGCCCCATGATCATGCCATTAGGTTGCGGCTTCGCCAAACCCGCAATTCCCACACGATCCAGCATTTTTTTGGGCAGACGAGCGCCCACACTGTGGACGAAATGCAATTTCGCCGCGGTGGCTCCAACGGCTGGCTTGTGCAGACGTTGAGTTCGGTCACCTCAGGTCTTTAGCCCCTTGGACACTGTGCCAAGCAACAGCGACAAACGCGCCAGCGCAAGCCGCGATCGCTCCGCGCAAAAGCTATCCGTGGGTGCAGGCACCCTGCCGATCACGCGTCGGATTTGCAGGTCTCCTACGAGCAAGTTCATGTAAAGCGATGCGGCATCCCCGGGTTCGTCGAAAGACAAGTCGCCCTGCCGCCTTGCCGCTTCGAGAACCTGAACCAATAACGGCAGGACAGTTTCACGACCCGCTTGCGAGATCACGGCACCCAGCGCGCCGGTGGGGTCCGCCGCTGCCGCGCGGTTCAAGGCGATGGCACGGTCCCCCAGCAACAGGGTCAGCAGTTTCGGGCCGAAGCGCGCGAGCGTTGTCATGGGCTGTTCTACGGCCAGTTCGTCTTCCAGCAGCGATTTCACTTCGGCCGCGTTGCGGGTCACGAGGGCTTTGAACAGCCCCTGCTTGTCACCATACCAATTATAGAGCGTCTCGTTGGAGGCGCGTGCCTTTCTGGCAATCGCCAGCATGGACGTCCCGGCATAGCCCTTCTCTTCCAGCAGGCTGTAAGCGGCAGTTTCGATCTGCTGCTGGCGGAGCGACTTGTTTTCCTCTCGCATCCGAACCTCCTTGTTGACAGAATCCGTAACGCAAATTACGGATAATGCAAAGCCGTAATCACAAATACGCTTAAGAGGATGAATATGACCCGATACGCACTCCTCCCGGTCGCCTTGCTTGCACTGCTTTTGAGCGGCGCGATCTTCGGGTTCTTTTTTGCCTGGGTCTGTTCGACCATGTGGGGGCTGGACGCAGCCGACCCTGCGGTGGCCATCGCCGCCATGCAGGCGATGAATGCCTCGGTGCGCAATGCAGTCTTCTTTCCGGCGTTCTTTCTCACCCCAGTTGTCTTGTTGATCGCCGCTCTACTGGCACGACAGGCGCAACTGCGCCCGGCCTCATATGCTTTCGGCGGGGCGGCGCTGGTGTACCTGCTCGGCGGGCTCATCCTCACGTTGATGGTCAACGTGCCGATGAACGAGACGCTCGCGGAAGTGAATGTTCCGGGCGACTCGCAGGCAGCGCGGGAGATCTGGCAGGCCTACTCAGCCCCCTGGCAGGGCTGGAACATCGCCCGAACCGTTTTCAGCGGTATTGCGCTTTTGCTGACTGGGGTCGCGTTGACGCAATTGCGGCACCGTACGGGTTGAGCACGGACGGTATGGACCGGCCACCGAGCAATGCAATCCGGATACCGGCAGACACCTAACCAAGGGCGTTCCCGATGGATATCTCGCTTCTTGCCTTCGGCCTCGTGGCCTTCGCTACGGTCGCCACGCCGGGGCCAACCGTGTTACTGGCATTGAGCAACGGGTCGCGCTTCGGAATGATGCGCGCCGGGGCGGGGATCGTCGGGGCCGGTTTGTCCGACCTGGTGCTGATGACCGCAGCCGCCGCTGGGCTTGGAGCGATACTGGCAACATCGGCGTTCTGGTTTTCGGTGGTGAAGTGGATCGGTGCGATCTACCTCGCCTGGCTCGGAATCCAGATGCTCAGATCGTCAGCGGCGCCTGGAAACGCGACGAAAGGGACAACAACTGCCTCGACCGAAGGTGCTCCGTTGCGCCTCTTCCGGAAGAGCTTTCTGGTCGCGGCCACCAACCCGAAGGGCTATCTCTTTTTCGCGGCCTTCCTGCCCCAGTTCGTCGATCCGGGCGAGCCTCTTTTCGGCCAATATGCCACTCTGGCCGTGATCTTCGTCGCCATCGATCTTGCCGTCATGACCGCCTATGCGGCTCTGGGTGTCAATACGATGCGGTTCATCAGAGAGAGGGGAGCACTCTTGCTTGAGCGCAGCTGTGGCGTCGTCATGCTGTCGCTCGCCGGCGGTCTTGCGCTCTACAAACGAACGTAGAACCGCTGCATGGCCTGCGAAAGTCTACGTCATTGGTGCGCCCAACTTGAACATTTGTCGGCCGCACAGCATCGGGCGAGATGGGCTCGAAGCGGCCCTGCGCTGGTCGACACGGTCGCTCAGTCAAGACACTCGCGGCGCGCGCGGCCCAATGCCTCACCTCCTGCGCAGCAAAGGTCGACCTCGGCCAGACCACCTCGCCGTTGGGAGAGCTTGCGTTGGCTCAGCCACTGCGACGATGAGGCCATCACGTGATCGGTCAGCGACACTTCAGGACAGCAGCGCGCAAATCTCCCTCACGAAGACGTCGGACTACTGGCACCCGCGACGAATAGGTATACCTACTGTTCTGAGAACACGCTCCGTGCCGGGAGCTGGATGGGAGATGGTGGTTGCGAGACGAGGATTTAGGAAACATTGCGCTCCCCTCAGGTGGCGGAACGATGGGCCAGTTGACCCGCGACCACGACTGGGCGTCCTCCCCCCTCGGCACGCCCGATAGCTGGCCGCACGTCCTGCATGTTCTGATTGACTTGATGCTGACCTCGAGCCAGCCGATGTTCATCGTTTGGGGCCCTGAGCGCACGCTTCTCTACAACGATGCCTATCGGGAAATCCTCGCTGCGAAGCACCCCGCGCTCGGCCTTCCCTTCGACGTGGTCTGGGAGGAGATCTGGGAGCGGGATCTGGAACCCATCGTCACGCAGGCCTACGCCGGCGAAGCCCTGCACATGGACGACATTCCGCTGATGATGCGGCGCAAGGGGTATCTCGAGGAAACGCATTTCTCGTTCTCCTACACGCCCGTGCGCGGTCGTGACGGCATCGTGCAAGGTTTCCTCTGCCCCTGCCTCGAGATCACCGAGCAGGTGCTTGAGGAACGCCGGGCCCAGCTGAGGGTGGAACTCAATGAGAATTTCAGAACCCTCCGGGACCCGCTCGCGCTCAGCTTTGAGGCGGCGGCCCTTCTCGCCCGGCATCTTGGTGTCGAGCAAAGCGCCTACGCCGAGATCGACGAGGCTGGCGCATTCGCTTTGATCGACAAAGATTGGAACAGCGGCAGCATGCCAAGCTGCGCCGGACGCCACCGGCTGCACGATTTCGGTGCCGACTTTATTGCGGATCTCAAGGAGGGCCGTAGCGTGGTCATCGCCGATGTGCGCGAAGACCCCCGCACGTCGACACCCGAGGCCCTTGAGGCCTTCGCGCAACGCGGTATCCGGGCTTTCCTGAATATCCCGCACATCCGCGACGGTCGGCTTGTCGCGGTGCTGGCCATCCATTCCGACCAGCCGAAGCACTGGCATCCGGCCGATGTCGCCTTGGCCGAGGAGGTGGCGCAACGGACCCATGCGGCGGTCGAAGGCGCACGTGCAGAGATGGCGCGGCGCACAAGCGAGCAGCAGCTGCGCGAGGCCCGGGACGCGCTGGAGATGGCCACCCAGGCCTCGAGCCTGGGATGGGCCACGTGGGACTTCACCACGGGCGCCGCGACCCTCGACGCCTGCGGACGCGACATCATGGGGGTTGGTGATGGCGAGATCACGATCACCGGCTGGATGGCTCACGTTCACCCCGAAGACCGAGCGACGCTCGATGCGGAGGTCCGTGATTGCATCCGCGAGAACCGCTCCTTCGACCTCGAATACCGGGTCATTCACCCGGACGACAGCCTGCACCACGTCCATGCCACAGGTATCGTTCAGACCGATGCCGAGGGCGAGCCGATCCTCGGCACCGGCTTTGTCCGAGACGTGACCGATCGCAAGCGCTCCGAGCAGCACCAGAACATGCTGATGGCCGAGCTCGATCATCGGGTGAAGAACATTCTTGCTGTCGTGCAGTCGATTGCCCGCCAGAGCCTGCCCAGGGGTCAGGCCATCGGACCGGATGCAGCGGATCGCCTGGTCGCCCGTATCTCGGCTTTGGCGCAGTCCCATTCGTTGCTGGCCCGCAGCCGCTGGGAAGGCGCCTCGTTCGAGGTTCTGGTGGAGAACGCGGTCGCGCCCTACCGCGGGGAGGATGACAGCCGCATCTTTGTCGGGGGACCGGGGCTGAGGGTCACGCCCAAAGCCGCGCAGACCCTGACCCTCGCCCTGCACGAACTGGCCACCAACGCGGCCAAATATGGTGCCCTTACGCGCCCGGAAGGGCGGGTTACCGCCGAGTGGCACCTGTCCGGCGAAGGCGATGACCGGCGACTGATCTTTGTCTGGCAGGAAAAAGGTGGCCCACTGATCGACAGCGCGCCGAGCCGAACGGGCTTCGGCTCCGTTCTGATCGAACGCATTCTGGCCACCGACCTCGGCGGCGATGTCACCCTCGACTACGCGCGCGCTGGCCTGAAGGCGCTCATCGAGTTGCCGCTCGACACTCTGTGGGCGAAAGATGGCCGGGCCGAAAGCAGCTTCAACCCTGCCAGGCCGCCTGAGGGTGATCGGACGGTCCTCAATGGGAAACGGGTGCTTGTCGTCGAAGATGAACACCTCGTCGCCCAAGAGACCACGGCGGCCTTGCAGGCAGCTGGATGCATCGTGAGCGGGCCCGCCTCGACACTGAGCGAGGCCCTTGAGGCAGCTGCCACCGGGAGGTTCGACGCGGCGGTGCTCGACATCAATTTAAATGGCGAACTCGTCTGGCCTGCCGCGAAAGTCGTCCGCGAGCGAGGCATCCCATTTGTGTTTGCGACCGGCTATTCCGGCGTCCTCGACATCCCGCCGGACATGAAGGACGCGTTATGGCTGGAGAAGCCGTTTAAAGCGGATCGCCTGGTCCAGACCCTTGCGGCGGCGGTCATCGGGGTCAGTGAAAAATGATCCGCAGGCGAGGCAGAGATGGTGCACTGCCGAACCGGCACCCGGTTGGCGCGCCATGGCATTGCGCGTGCGCAGCACTGAGCACCGCCGCGACCTGCGTTAAACCTGGCGGTCCACTTCCAATCTCGCACACTTCACCTTGCTCACCCGGCGCAAGCGGCAGGTCAACATTTTCAGCATAGCGCTTGCTGAGGCCGAAGCCTGCCGCGGCGAATTCAGCTTCACGCTGGCCCCCGGCGATACCGCTGTAGGGAGGCTGGCGATGCAGGAAGCCCAGATTGCCTACTACCTCGTGACCGCCGAAGGCGGACAGGCGAGTTTCGACCTGCATGGCCCTGCAGGCGGCCAGTCGGTCACCTGCAATGCAGGCCGCGGCGGATGAAAAAACACGAAACCCGCCCACAAGACACTGAAGTTAAGAGATTTATGCACCCGCGCGCTCCTATGGGGCAGGTTGCAGGTTCAAATCCTGCCGGAGGAGCCAGCCATTTGTGAATGACTTGGGTCCGGGGGCTCTCTAGCAGCCGATCGGCTGCAGGGTCGCCCGCGGCGTGGGACCAATGCAGCCCCAAACCGTCGCTGCTGCTTGTGACGAGCATGACGGCAATGCCGGGCGTGGGCTCGTTCCACGCCAGTATTCTATCAAAACATGCGAACTCTGCTGGTTCATGGCGCCCGCACTGAGTTGCCAGCCAGTTGGTCCCGCGGTTCGGATCAGTCGGATGGTTTAAGGGGCCCCAGAACGCTCTGGCAAGAACGGCGCCATCGGCCGCGCAAACGGGCGATGCTGTCCAACACCGCAGAATATTGCCCGGCGGCTTGAAGCGGAGGTCCAGAATAAATGAGGGTCGTGGCACATGCTGACATCATCAGGCAACGCCAAGGCCGCGCGCGGCCTTTGAGGTCCGACCGGACCTGGCAAGCGGCATCCATGTACTTCACGGAATAAACAAAAGCCCCGGCCCGCGTCTGTTGCGGGCCGGGGCCGGTCACTTCTTGGTGTGACCGTCGGATCAGGCGTTGGGCAGGATCACGATCTCGACCCGGCGGTTCTGCGCCTTGCCCTGCGGCGTCAGGTTGTCCGCCACCGGCTGGTCTTCGCCGCGGCCGATGGTCTGCAACCGGCCGCCAGAGACGCCGGCGGCGACCAGAACGTTGGCCACCGATTCAGCCCGGCGCTTGGACAGGCCGAGGTTGTAGCTGGCGTCGCCGTCGCTGTCGGTGTGGCCGACGATCTGCACGGTGGAGTTCGGATAGGCCTGCAGGTTGCCGGCCAGCGCCCGCAGGTCGCGCTGCAGGTCGGGGCGCACGGTGGCATCGTCGACCGCGAAGAGGATGTCGTTCGGCAGGGTCACGATCAGACGGTCACCGGTGTTGGTGATCTGCACGTTGCCATTGGTCATGCTCTGGCGCAGGTCTTCCTCCTGGCGGTCGAGCACGTTGCCGATGCCGGCCCCGAGACCCGCGCCGACGATCGCGCCACCGATGATGCGGTTGCGTTTCTCGACCTCGTTGCCACCGGCAACAGCGCCGGCCGCCGCACCGGCGAGACCGCCGAGGATCGCGCCCTGACGGGCCTTCTGATTCTGGTTGGGGCCCTGGGTGGTACAGGCCGCAAGCGAGAGCGCGGTGGCCGTGGCCAGCAGGATGGGTTTGCTCAGGAATTTCATGATAGTCATTCGCCTCGTTGTTTGCGCTGTCGCACGCCGCGCGTGCTTTACACTGATGGCGATCCTGTCGCCGCTCACAATCGCGTGCAAGCGGGAATCGGCGGAAGCCCGCCAATGGCAAGGCTCTGCCGGGCCGGTCGGAGGATGGGGGCTCTGCCCCCGGCGCCTCTGGCGCCTCCCCCGAGGGTATTTTTGAACAGAAGAAGCCGGAAGAGGGTCAGGCGTCGGCGCGGGCCGATTCCCAGGCCAGCAGGGCGCGTTTCACCGGCAGGCCCCAGTGATAGCCGCCGAGCGCGCCCGATTTGCGCAGCGCGCGGTGGCAGGGGATCAGCCAGGACACCGGGTTGCGGCCCACCGCGGTGCCCACCGCGCGCACCGCGCGCGGGCTGCCGATGCTCTGGGCGATCTCGGAATAGGTGGTGACGTGGCCCGAGGGGATCGTGAGCAGCGCCTCCCAGACCTTGATCTGAAACGGCGCGCCTATGAGGTAGAGCGGGGTCTCGCCAGGCCGTTCGCCGAAAGCGGCGGCGACCCAGGGCGCGAGTTTCTCGGGGGCTTCGACATAGTCGGCCGCGGGCCAGCGGCGGCGCAGGTCTGCCATGCAGCCGGCCTCGCCCATCTCGGCGGCAAAGCCCAGCCCGCAGAGCCCGCGGTCGGTGCCCATCACCAGCGCCCGGCCGAAGGGGCTGTCGAACCAGCCCCAGCGGATTTCCAGCCCGGCGCCGCCGGCGGCATAGTCGCCGGGGCTCATCGCCTCCCAGCGCAGGAAGAGGTCATGCAGCCGACCGCCGCCAGACAGACCGGCGCCATCGGCCGCCGCAAGGGTGGTGAAGCGCTCGCGCAGCAACGCCTTGGCATGGCCCAGCGCCAGGTACTGGTGATAGCGCTTGGGCGAGACCCCGACCCATTTCGAGAACAGCCGCTGGAAATGCGCCGGGCTCATCTGCATCTCGCCGGCCAGCGCCTCGAGCGTCAGCGGCGTCCGGCTGGCATCGATCAGGTCGATGGCGCGGCGCATGACCTGGTAGTGGTATCCGTTTTCCTGCAGGGTCATGGGGCATCTCCTTTGCCTCAATCTAAGGCGCGGCGCCGCCCCCCGCGACCCGAATGTTGCGCTTGTGCACCGGCTGGGTCATAGAGCGGATATGGCCAAGCAGCTCGATTATCACACCATCCGCGAGATCTTTACCCGCTTTCATGCCTCGGAGCCCGCGCCCAAGGGCGAGCTCGATCATGTCAACGCCTATACGCTGGTGGTGGCCGTGGCGCTTTCGGCGCAGGCCACCGATGCCGGGGTGAACCGCGCGACAAAGGAACTCTTCCGGATCGCCGACACGCCGGAGAAGATGCTGGCTTTGGGCGAAGAGGGCGTGACCCAGCACATCAAGACCATCGGGCTTTATCGCAACAAGGCCAGGAACGTCATCAAGCTGTCGAAGATCCTCGTCGAGGACTATGGCGGCGAGGTGCCCAATTCCCGCACCGCGCTGGTCTCTCTGCCGGGGGTGGGCCGCAAGACCGCCAATGTGGTGCTCAACATGTGGTGGCAGTATCCGGCGCAGGCCGTGGACACCCATATCTTTCGCGTCGGCAACCGTTCGGGCATCTGTCCGGGCAAGGATGTCGATGCCGTCGAACGCGCCATCGAGGACAACATCCCGGTGGATTTCCAGCAGCATGCGCATCACTGGCTGATCCTGCATGGCCGCTACATCTGCAAGGCGCGCAAACCGATGTGTGCCAATTGCATCATCCGCGATCTCTGTTTGTACGAGGACAAGACCCTATGAAAACCTACCAGGTCGTCGGCATCGGCAATGCCGTTGTCGACGTGATCACCCAGGCCGACGACAGCTTCCTCGATCACATGGGCATCGAAAAAGGCATCATGCAGCTGATCGAGCGCGACCGCGCCGAGCTGCTTTATGGCGCCATGGGCGAGCGCAAGCAGGCCGCCGGCGGCTCGGTCGCCAATACCATCGCCGGGGCCGGCAATCTCGGTCTGCGCACCGCCTTTGTCGGCCGGGTGCATGACGATGCGCTGGGCCGGTTCTACGCCGAGGCGATGGCGCGTGTCGGCACCGCCTTTGTCAATCCGCCGGTGCCGGGCGGCGAGCTGCCGACCTCGCGCTCGATGATCTTCGTCTCGCCCGATGGCGAGCGGTCGATGAACACCTATCTGGGGATTTCCGCCGAGCTGGGGCCCGACGACGTGGACGAAGAGGTGGCGCAGAACGCCGAAATCGTCTTTCTCGAAGGGTATCTGTTTGACAAGGACAAGGGCAAGGAAGCCTTCACCCGCATGGCCCGCGCCTGCAGCGCCGCCGGCGGCAAGGCCGGGATCGCGATTTCCGATCCGTTCTGCGTCGAGCGGCACCGGGCGGATTTCCTGCAGCTGATCGAGAACGAGCTGGATTACGTGATCGGCAACGAGGCCGAGATCCGCTCTTTGTATGAGACCGAAGACACCGAGGACGCGCTGGCGAAGGTGGCGGCGATCTGCCCGCTGGTGGCCTGCACCCGCTCTGGCGAGGGGGTGACGATCGTGGCCCAGGGACAGCGCACCGACGTCGGCGTGCAGCGGATCGTGCCGGTGGATGCGACCGGCGCGGGCGACGGCTTTGCCGCCGGGTTCCTCTATGGGCTGGCGCAGGGGCGCGACATGGAGACCTGCGGCCGGATGGGCTGCGCGGTGGCGGGCGAGGTGATCCGACACGTGGGGCCGCGGGCCGAGACCGAGCTGATGCAGGTGCTGGAAGCGGCGGGGCTGGCAGGCTAGGCCCCGCCCTGCACCGCCGCGCCCCGGACCTGATCCGCGGCCTCACCGTGGACCGGGAGGCCCCGGCGCGGAGGCCGGGGCGGGGTCACCCGAGGTTGCATTGATCCGCACACCCGCGAGCCTTGCGGTGGCGGATAAGGCCCGCTGGCATGTCAGCTCGTGGGCTGAGACTGGACCGGATGCAGATGCGCGAAACGACCGGGCTTGCGGCACAGGCCGCACCCCACACCGCCCCGCCCCGGACCTGATCCGGGGCCTCACCGCGGACCGGGAGGCCCCGGCGCGGAGGCCGGGGCGGGGTCACCCGAGGTTGCATTGATCCGCACACCCGCGAG
>NZ_JAXMOR010000015.1:0-115873 GCF_034669705.1 Marinovum sp. | reverse complement strand
GGCTTCCTGCTCTTTGATCATCCCGATGATTTGCGCCTCGGTGAAACGGCTCTTTCGCATTCGTCTGCTCCTACATAGGTTGGGCAAACTCTACTTCATGGTGAGGGATTTTGCGGGGGGCACGTCAGTCTGCTCCCCGGCCCGCGCCTCGCTTCTGACCGGCCGCATTCCCTCGCAGCACGGCGTGATCGACTGGATCCGCCAGGGCTCCGAGGCGAAGAACGGCGACACCCCGGTCGAATACCTCAAAGGTATGGCCGGGTTCAGCGATGTGCTGCACGACAACGGCTATGACTGCGGATTGATCGGCAAGTGGCACCTGGGCGACAGCGCCCGCCCGCAAAAGGGCTTCACCCACTGGATCACCATGCCGAAAGGCTCCGACAGCTACTATGGCGCCCGTATCTACCGCGACGGCGCGGAAGAGGTCGTGCCCGGCTATCTCACCGACTTCCTCGCCGACGAGGCCGTCTCCTACCTCGATGCCCGCGCCGGTTCGGACCGCCCGTTCTTCCTGTCGCTCAACTTCTCGGCGCCGCACCGGCCCTGGGCGAAGGCGCAGCATCCGGGCGACGTCTGGCATGAATACGACGACTGCCCCTTCGAGACCTTCCCCAAGCTGCCCCGCCACCCACACCAGATCAACAACGGCGTCTATCCCCAGGAAGACGTCGACGAGATGATCCAGGGCTACTGCACCTCGCTCACCGCCGCTGATGCGGCGATCGGCCGGGTGCTGGAGCAACTCAGGACGCTGGGGTTGGAGGAGGACACGCTGATCGTCTTTACCAGCGATAACGGCATGAGCCTCGGCCACCACGGCATCTACGGCAAGGGCAAAGCCACATATCCGCAGAACATGTACGATCAAGCGGTCCGCGTGCCTTTCCTGATGGCGCACCCCGGCCGCATCACGCCCCGTGCCTCGAGCGCGCTGATCAGCCACTACGACTTCTGCCAGACCCTGCTGGACTACCTCGGCATCGACGCCAAGGTGGCCGAGAACCTGCCCGGCAAATCCTTTGTGCGCAGCCTGACCGAGGCCGACGACACCCAGGACACCGAGGTCGTTGTCTTCGACGAATACGGACCGGTGCGGATGCTGCGCGACAGCCGATGGAAGTTTGTCTGGCGCAAGGGCGACTGGCCGAACGAACCCTACGACATGGTCGCGGACCCCGAGGAAATGAATGACCTGATCGCCTCGCCCGACCACGCCGAAATCGCGGCCGCACTCGAACAGCGCATCGCAAATTGGTTCCGTCAGTACGTCGTCCCCGCCCGCGACGCGACCAAACAGCCTGTCTACGGCCGCGGCCAGATTGCCCCGGTGGATGCCGAGACCGACGGCGAAGCCTTCGCGGACGACTGGTTCTACCAAAGCAGCGGCGGCGTGGACCCCGGACCGACACTTTAGGCACATTGCGCTCCCAGCTGTCGTCGCCACTGCGAAGCAAGGTCTCACAGCGTCGAGCGCGAACGCCCGCTCGGGCAGCGTCTGTCCTGCGTTGCGCAATTCTGGCAGGCTTTCTCGATCTGACGCTACACCCAGGATGAAGACACCGGCGCTCTGTTCGAAGCTGTGACAAATCGGAGCTGGCGCGGGTAACGGTGGCGACATCTTTAAAAGGGGTCGCCTTTGATGCGCAATGCCGCCGGGGGCGCCCTACAGCATCCTGTTGGCCAGCAACGACGTGACGCAGACACTCGCCCGAGATCATCCTTAAGGTGCTGCCGGTCCTCGCCTTATTTATAACGCCGCACTTGGTGCTGAGCCTGGCGCCGGAGGTAATACTGTTCCTGCCGCGCATGCTTGGGTATCAGGGCGAGGCACCCTCTCTGTTTTCCTCCCTGCGAAGGCCCTTCCGATGAAAACCATCTCCCTGCTCAACGGCCCCAACCTGAACCTGCTGGGCAAACGCCAGCCCGAGATCTATGGCGATGAGACCCTCGACGACGTCACCCGCCTGTGCCGCGAGGCCTGCGCGCCGGGGTTCGACATCACGGCGCTGCAATCCAACCACGAGGGCGCGCTGGTCGATGCGATTCATGCCGCACGCGAGGCCGCCTGTGGCATCGTCATCAACCCCGGCGCCTACAGCCACACCTCGGTGGCCATCCTCGATGCGCTCAACACCTTTGAAGGGCCGGTGATCGAGGTGCACATCAGCCAGATCCATAAGCGCGAGGCCTTTCGACATCACTCCTATGTCTCGCACCGCGCCGATGCGGTGATCGCCGGGCTGGGAATCGACGGCTATGCCGCCGGGGTGCAGCGGATCTGCAAGCTGGTCGGCGCGACCGGATAATCATGCCGTCCCGGCTTGCCGTCATGGGCACGGGCGGCGCGGTCGGGCGCCATCGAGCGAAGGTCTGGCGGCGGATTGCCGGAGGTAGAAGCGGTGGCGACGGCGGTCCTGATCTCTCGTCGCTTGGGACAGCGGCGTGGTCGGGCGGAGCGCCGGTCTGCGGCGCGGCGAAGACCCCATCGACGTCCTTCCCCGGGCCGGTCATAGGCCACATCCAGCCCCGCCTGCTGGCCTGCGCTGCGGTGCTGGCAAGGGAGTTGAACCGGGCGATGTTGTCGCCCATCAGGTCCGGCTAGATGCGGCTCATGTGCGGGCCCGCTTGAAGAGGTGGGCCTTGGCGCGGGTCCAGAGCGGGGTCTGCGAGACGAAGATCAGGATCACCGCGGTGAACAGCACCAGCGACAGCGGGCTCGTCACGATACCCTCGAACAAACGGCCAAGGTCCTCGCGTTCCGAGATGATCGCCCGGCGCCAGTTGTCATCCAGCAGCCGCGACAGGATCACCCCGAGGATGACCGGCCCCAGCGGATAGCCGTAGTGGCGCATGAAATAGCCGAAGACGCCGAACCCCAGCATCCAGTAGACGTCGGTGATTGAATTGTTCACCGCGTAGGCGCCGACGATCGACAGCAGCATGATCAGCGGGATCAGCACCGCGCGCGGCATCTCGACGATCCTGGTGAAGAGCTTGATGCCGGTCAGGCCGAAGAGCAGCATGAAGCAGTTGGCGGTCACCAGCGCCCCGACGATGAACCAGAACATGTCGGGCTGGTCGATCATCAGCATCGGGCCGGGGTTCAGCCCGTGGATGAAGAGCGCGCCGATCATGATCGCGGTCACCGCGTCGCCGGGGATGCCCAGCGTCATCATCGGGATGAAGGCACCGCCCACGGCGGCGTTGTTGGCGGTCTCCGGGGCCACGAGGCCCTCTATCGCCCCCTCGCCGAACTGGCGCTCGGGGTTCTTGGTGACGCGTTTGGCGTGGTCATAGGCCATCAGCGCCGCGATGTCGCCGCCGGTGCCGGGCAGCGCGCCGATGGTGACGCCGATGGTGGAGGTCTGAAGGCTCAGCGGCAGGTGTTTGCGGACCGTCGCCAGCGAGGGCACGATTCGGGTGATGTTCTGGCGCACCGCGTCCTTGTCGACGTGATGCAGCTGTGCCAGCGCCTCCGAGACGCCGAACATGCCGATCATGACGGCAATGAAGGAGATGCCGCCTTCGAGGATCTGGAAGTCGAAGGTGAAGCGCTCGGCAAAGGTCAGCGGGTCGCGGCCGACGGCGCCGATGGCGATGCCGAGGGCACCGGCGAAGATGCCCTTGACGAGGCTGCCCTGCGACAGCGAGCCGACCAGCAGGATGCCGAGGATCGCCAGGAGCATGTAGTCGCGCGGCTGGAAGGTCAGCGCGAAGTCACTGACCAGCGGCGCGGCCAGGGCCAGCACGCCGATGCCGATGAAGCCGCCGATGAAGCTCATGACGGTGGTGACGCCGATGGCCTCGCCCGCTTCGCCGCGCTTGGCCATCGGGTAGCCGTCAAGCGCGGTGGCGATGGCCGAGGGCGCGCCGGGAATGTTGAGCAGGATCGCGGTGCGCGAGCCGCCATAGACCCCGCCCATGTAGATGCCGATCATCAACGAGATCGCAGGGTAGACATCCCAGGAGAAGGTGAAGGAGATCAGGATCGACACCGCCATGGTGACCGACAGGCCCGGAATGGCGCCGACATAGACCCCGGCGAAAGTGCCCAGACCCACCAGCAAGAGCAGTTGCGGTTGCGAAAAGACGGTGAGGAAATCCATCAGCGCGCTCATTGCCGGGTCTCTCCCTGCAACAGGTCGCGGAAGATCTGGATGACCTCGGCCTCTGGCAGGATGCCGGCGGGCATCAGCACCGAAAAGACGATGCGGAAGATCAGCCAGATCACCACCAGGCTGGAGAACGCGACGCCCAGCGTCCAGAGCCAGCCGCGTTTTGCGAGGGCCTTGACGGCGACCACCAGGAACAGCGCCGAGGTCGGCAGGAAGCCCAGCGGCTTCAACAGGATGCCGTAAAGCACCAAGGCCCCGGCAAAGAGCACGACCACCGGTGGCAAGATATCGCGGGCCAGCGTCTCGGCACGGTCGAGCGGCAGGCGGGCGGTCTTGACCAGCACCATCCCCGATGCCACCACCATCACGAATGTCGTGGCCATCGGCACCGATCCGGCACCCGACAACGCCTCGAAACCGGAGATGCCGTAGGCGCTCCACAAGAGGCCGAGGCTGGCGGCCAGCATCACCCCGGCGAAGGCCAGCTCTCCGGGCCGGCGCCGGTCAGGCACGCCGCCGGGGGTGGCGTCGGAGGTGCCGTCGTGATGTTCGGGATCGATATGGGGCATGGTATCCTTTCAGAAAGGCCGCGCGTGACGTGAAAGACGCCGCGCATCAGCTGAACGCGCGGCGCCGGTTCTACGCAGGCGGGGAAGGCCGGTCAGGCGATCACTCGCCGGGACGGGCGATGCCGAACGTCTCGGGCGAGGCTTTGGTGTGACCGGCATCCTGCAACAGCCAGGCGGTGCTCTGCTGCCACTTGGTCAGAAAGTCGCGCGCCGCGTCGCCGGAGATGCCCATCAGGGTAAAGCCGCGATCCTCCATCAGCGAGACGAAGTCGGGATGCGCGACGCCGGCAGCATAGGCCTCCGACAGCTTGGCCACCACCCCGTCAGGCGTTCCGTTCGGCACGAAGACGCCAAAGAACGGCCCCCACGGCAGGTAAGTGTTGTAGGCCTCGTTGAACTCGGTCACCGGCGGCACATCGGGAAGCTTTTCGTGCGTCTCGACGTCGAAGATCGCCAGCGGCTTCATGTTGCCGGCGCGGATGCCTTCGATGGCGACGCCCAGCACCGCGGGCATCACATCGACCGCCCCGCCCTGCAAGCCGGTCAGCGCCGGACCGTCACCGTCATAGGGCACCGCGATCACGTCGAGCCCGCCCTCGACCGAGTCGATCATCGCCGTGATCACCGAGGGCAGCCCGCCGGGGCCGGTGGCGCCAAAGCGGACCTCGCCGGGGTTGGCGCGGATATGCTCCATCATGCCGGCGTAATCGTCGAAGGGCGCGTCCTTGTTGGCCACAAGGATCGGCGTGCCGCGGGCCAGCAGCGAGATCGGGATGAACTCGTTGTAATCCTTGTCGCCCAGACCCATGATCTTGTAGAGCATCGGGTTTTCCGCGCCCATCAGCAGGGTGTAGCCGTCGGCGTCGGCGCCGGCGACATGGTTGAGCGCGATGGCGCCGACCGCGCCGGTCATGTTCTGCATGACCACGGTGCCGCCCAGAACCTCTTCGGCATGCGGCGTGACCGCGCGCATCACCGTGTCGGTCGAGCCGCCGGCCCCCCACTGGATGATGCCCTGAATTTCCTTTTCCGGGTACTCCGCCGCCGCGGTGGTCGCGGTCAGTGCAAGCGCACCGAGGGCGCCGATGATAACGCGTTTCATAAATGTCCTCCCAAGGATCGTTGAAATGGGACAGGCGCCTGCCCTGCCCGAAGGTTAACACCGGGGTAAGCCGATGCAAGAAGCCGCATGTGACGTGACGCTCCCGGGGTCTGCCGGGCAGAGACCGGCCGGCCGGCTTGCGCGCACCGCGGCGGCGCCTATCTATGCCCTCATGAGCGATCTCGCCACCGATATCTCTGCCTGCCGGCTCTGCGCCGAGCGCTTCGCCGCGACCCGGACCCGCCATGCCCCGCGCCCGGTGGTCTGGTTCGCGCCCGAGGCGCGTCTGCTGATTGCCAGCCAGGCACCGGGGCTCAGGGTACACGAGGCCGGCATGCCGTTCTGGGACCGCTCGGGCGACCGGCTGCGCGACTGGCTGGGCGTCGACAAGGACACGTTCTACGACCGCAGCCGGATCGGCATCCTGCCCAACAGCTTCTGCTTTCCCGGCTATGACGCCAAGGGCAGCGACCTGCCTCCGCCGCCGCTCTGTGCGAAAACATGGCATGCGCGGGCCATGGCGGTGATGCCCGACCTGCGGCTCAAGCTGCTGATCGGCGGCCATGCCCAGCGCTGGCATCTGAGCACGCGGCGGCCGGTGACCGAGGTGGTGCGCAACTGGCGCGATGCGCCCGAGAACACGATCCCGCTGCCGCATCCCTCGTGGCGCAACACCGCCTGGCTGAAGAAGAACCCCTGGTTCGAGACCGAGCTGGTGCCCGAGCTGCAGCGCCGGGTGCGCGCGGTGCTGGCGGGCTGAGGCCTTGCCACCGGGCGCGCAGCGCAATACCCGAGAGCAACGCACCCGGGCGAGCCCCGTCCGGGCCAAGGAGATGCCGAGATGACCGATCCCACGCCGCTCGATCTGGCCCATGCCGCGATGGAGGCCGCGCCCGAAGACGAAGCCGCCCGCCTGCGGTTCTACGAGAGGCTGGCCGATGGCGAGGTCTTTCTGCTGCTGGCACGCGATCCCGATGGCGAGGCGGTCGAGCCCGAGCTCTTCGACGTGGCCGACGCCCGCTTTGTGCTGGTGTTTGACCGCGAGGAGCGGCTGGCGCAGTTCACCGGCCGGATTTCGCCCTATGTGGCGCTCTCGGGGCGGGCGATTGCCGGCATGCTGACGGGTCAGGGCATCGGACTTGCGGTCAACCCAGAGGTGGCGCCGTCGCAAATCCTGATCCCGCCAGAGGCGGTCGACTGGCTGGCCGAGACGCTCTCTGGCGGCCCGGCCGAGGCCGAGGCGCGGCCCGAGGAGATCACCGCGCCGCGGGGCCTGCCCGATGCGCTGCTGACCGCGCTCGATGCCAAGCTGGCGGCGGCCGGCGGGCTGGCGCGTTTTGCCTATCTCGCCGGCGTCACCTACGAGGGCGGCGCGCGGGGCCACCTGCTGGGCTTTGTCGAGGCCGCCCCGGGGGCCGAGCCGGCGCTGGCGCTGGCGATCAACGAGGCGCTGACTTTCTCGGGGCTTGAGGCGGCGGCGCTCGACGTGGCCTTCTTTGCCGCCTCCGATCCGATGGCGGCGCGGCTGGCACGCCATGGGCTGCGCTTCGACCTGCCGAAACCGCCCGAGGCCGAGGCCCGCCCGGCCCCGGGCAGCGACCCCGACAAGCCGCCGATCCTGCGCTGAGCCGGGGGCGCACCGCCGCACCCGCCCCCCGTGACAAGCCAGAGCCCGCCGCCTATAAGGCGGCAACCCCCACGTTTCCAAGGACGACATTCATGACCATCCAGGTTTTCGGCCACAAATCTCCCGACACCGATTCCACCGGCGCCCCCCTCGTCTGGGCCTGGTATCTCTCCGAGATCAAGGGCACCCCGGCCGAGGCCAAGCTGCTGGGCGAACCCAACACCGAGGCCGCCTTCGTGCTGCAGCACTGGGGTCTCGACAAGCCCGAGATCATCTCGGGCGTCGAGGCCGGTGCTCCGGTGGTGATCGTCGACACCAACAACCCGGCGGAACTTCCCGAGGGGATCAACGACGCCGACATCCAGGCGATCATCGACCACCACAAGCTGGTCGGCGGGCTGGAAACCAAGGGCCCGATCGACATCCGCATCGAGCCGCTCGCCTGCACCGCCACCCTCATGTACAAGATGATCGGAGACGACCTCGCGCAGGCGCCCAAGGCGATCAAGGGCGCGATGCTGTCGTGCATCCTCTCCGACACGCTGGAATTCCGCTCGCCCACCACGACGCAGGAAGACACCGCAATCGCCCATGCGCTGGCCAAGGACCTGGGCGTCGATATCGCCGATCTGGCCGAGAAGATGTTTGCCGCGAAATCCGATGTCTCGGCGTTTACCGATGCCGAGCTCTTGCGGATGGACAGCAAGGAATATGCCGTCGGCGACACCAAGTTCCGCGTCTCGGTGCTGGAAACCACCTCGCCCAAGATCGTGCTCGACCGCAAGGACAGCCTGATGCGCTCGATGGAGGATGTGGCCAAGGAAGACGGCGTCGATCAGGTGCTGCTGTTTGTCGTCGACATCCTGAACGAGCAATCCACCCTGCTGGTGCCCAACGACCTTGTGAAGTCCGTCGCCGCCAAGAGCTTTGACGCCGAGGCCACGGGTGACACGCTGGTCCTGCCCGGCGTGGTCAGCCGCAAGAAGCAGATCATTCCGAACCTCAAGGTCTGATCGCCGTGGGCCTGTTCGGCTTTGGCAAATCCGCGGGCGCGCTGCCGGACCTCGGCGCGCTCCCGGTCGAACAGGCCATTGCGCGGCTCAGGGCCCTGCCGGCCGCGCAGATGAACCGGGCCGCGGGTTCGGTGCTTTATTCCGCCCGCGCCCGGCCTGCCGCCCTCGACGATCAGATCGCCCTGTTTGACGCTATCGCCGCCCTGCCCGGCCTCGCCGCGCATCACCGCGCCAATGCCCGCATCGCCCGCAGCCACAAGGCGCTGGAACTGGGCGACGCGGCCGCGCTCTCAGCGGGCCTGCCGGCGCTGCTGGCCCTGGGCCCCGAGATCGCCGGGTTTCCCCCAAGCGACGACATCCGGCAGGATCGTTGCCACGTCACGTTTTCAAGAGCCTACGTCGGGCTCAACGCGGCGCTGATGCTGGGCGACGGCGCGCTGCTCTCCGAGCTGATGGACGAGGCCCTGGCAGCCGCCCGGCACCATCTCGATGCGCCCCTGCCCGGCGGCTTCTACCGCAGTTCGGCCAATGTAATGCGCTGCCTGGCCTTTGCGCTGGTCGCGCGGCGGCATGGCACCGAACCGGCGCAGCGCGCGGCTCTGGCGACGCTGGCGCAGCAGGTCTTTTCCCGCGCGCTCGACCTGCGTCCGCCGGCAGGGCGCAGCACCAAGGCCCGCAAGGTCGCCACCGGCATCCCGATGCCCGACGCGGAGTTCATGCGGACGGCGGCGCTGGCGCAGCTCCTGACCCGATGGGCCGAGGCCAGCGCAGGCGGGACGCTGGACGAGACCATCGGCGCGCTGGCGGTGGCGCAGCGCACGCCAGACCAGCGCGACAGGCTAAGCGCCGCCTGGCAGGCTCAGCGACAGTAGGCACCGCCGCGGTGGCGCGCGGTATCGTAGTGGAAATGATCTTCGTGATAGCCGTCGGACCCCGGCCCGAGCGTGGTGCCGAAGGTGCCGCAGGCGGTCTTGTGCGCCCGGCGCAGCGCCGTTCCCTTGGCCCCCCGCCCCCAGTCGCGCAGCACGTTGAGCGTGTCGCCATTGACCAGCACGACCTCGGAGATGTCGATCGCCCTCGCCTTGCCGTGCTCGCTGATTTTGGCGCCGGGGCGGTTGTTGCGGGTGCGGCAGGCATAATGCGCGGCGACCCGCAGGCCGGCGACGCCGCCGCCCAGCTTGCCCACCGCCGGGCGCAGCCCGATGTCGACCCAGGCCTGCAATGCCTTGGCGGTGCCGCAGGTCAGCACCGCCTGCTGGCTGAGCCGCACCCCCGAGACCGCCGAGACCCGCACCGCCCGCTCGGTGCCGCAGCCGGCAATGCGGCCGGCGACCGGGCCGATCTCCTCGCCCTCGATCCCGGGCACGCCGCACAGCTGGCCGCGCAGCGGCTCGCGCTGGGCCATGGCCCTTTTCAACAGCCCCTCGGGGCGCAGCGTCGGCCGGGGCGAGCGCAGCGGCCGCGCCGGCAATGGCGGCAGCAATTGCACTGGCGACATGGTGGAGAGAAAGAAGCCGACCGACCGCGCCAGCGGCCGCTGGCTGGTCTCGGGGGCGGCAGCGCCGGCGGCACTGGCAAGCACCCCCGCGGCCACCATCGGCAAGAGCAGCCGTGTCAGAACCCGTCTCGCCAATCGCCGCATGAAACCTGCCCCTCGTTACCCTACATCTCGCCCGACATCACATGTCGTGCTTCTTCGCCCGGCCGAAATCGGGGGCGTCCGTGTCCTGTCCGGCCTCGATGATACCACGGCGGATCGCCCGCGTCCGGGTGAAATAATCGAACAATTCCTCACCGTCGCCGGTGCGGATGGCGCGCTGCAGGGCAAAGAGCTCTTCGGTGAACCGGCCCAGCATCTCGAGCGTCGCCTGCTTGTTGGTCAGGAAGACATCGCGCCACATGGTCGGGTCGGAGGCGGCGATCCGGGTGAAGTCGCGGAAACCGGCGGCGGAGAACTTGATCACCTCCTGATCGGAGACCCGCGACAGGTCGTCGGCGACGCCCACCATGGTATAGGCGATCAGGTGCGGGATGTGGCTGACCACGGCGCAGACCAGGTCGTGGTGCTCGACCTCCATGCGTTCGCAATTGGCGCCGAGCGCGCGCCAGAAGGTCTCGACCGTCTCGACGGCGGCCATGTCAACGCCCTCGGGTGGCACGATCAGGGTCCAGCGGTTGTCGAACAGCGAGGCAAAGCCCGCCTCGGGCCCGGAATGCTCGGTGCCGGCCATCGGGTGGCTGGGCACGAAATGCACGCCGTGGGGGATATGCGGCGCGACCGCCTCTACCACCGCGGCCTTGACCGAGCCGACGTCGATCACCGTGGCGCCCGGTTTCAGATGCGGCGCGATCGCCTCGGCCACGCCGCCCATGGCGCCCACAGGCACCGCCAAAACGATGAGATCGGCATCCATGACCGCCGCCTCGGCGCTGTCGCAGACCGTGTCGCAAAGCGCGATCCGCCGAGCGGTGTCGCGGGTGGCCTCGGAGCGGGCATAGCCGCTGATCTCGCCCGCCACGCCGCCGCGGCGCATGGCATGCGCCAACGACGAGGCGATCAGCCCGAGACCGATCAGCGCCACCTTGCCATAGACCTGCGCCATCAGCTGCCCTCCCGCCAGCGCGTGAGCGCGGCGATCACCCGGCCGGTCTGGTCGGCGTCACCAACGGTGATCCGCAGCCCCTCGGGAAAACCGTAGCCGGTGACCCGGCGCACCAGGATGCCCTCGGATTGCAGCGCCCGGTCGGCCGCCGCGGCCTCGGCCTCATCGGCAAGGCGGGCCAGCACGAAATTGGCGTCGCTGTCGTCGCAGGCGATGCCCATCTGCCGCAGCGCGCCGGTGAGCCGGGCGCGCTGGTCGGCGTTGAGGGCGGCGCAGTCGCGCATCCAGTTGCCATCGCGCACCGCTGCCTCGGCCGCTGCCATTTGCAGTTCCGACAGGTTGAACGGCTGGCGCAGCCGGCGCAGCACGTCAATGATCTCTTGCGGACCATAGCCCCAGCCGACACGCAGCCCGCCGAGCCCGTAGATCTTGGAAAACGTCCGCGTCATCAGCACGTTGGGCCGCTGGGTGGCAAGGCGGGCACCGCCATCGTAGCCCTCGGCATATTCCGCATAGGCGGCATCGATCACCAGGATGACGTTTTCCGGCAGGCCATCGGCCAGCCGCGTGAGCGCGTCGTCGCTGAGCCGGGTGCCGGTGGGGTTGCCGGGGTTGGTGAGCAGCACGATCCGGGTGCGGTCGGTCACCGCGTCAAGGATGGCGTCGACATCGACCCGGCGGTCGGTCTCGGACACGCAGACCGGGGTGGCGCCGCTCATGTGGATCAGCACCGGGTACATCGAGAAGCCATGCTCGGTGTGGATGATCTCGTCGCCCGGGCCGGCAAAGCCCTGGGTCACGAATTGCAGCACTTCGTCTGAGCCGACGCCGCAGATGATCCGGTCGGGGTCGAGCCCGTGGACCTCGCCGATGGCGCGGCGCAGGGCGGCGTGATCGGTCGAGGGATAGAGATGCATCCGCCCCGCCGCCGCCGCCATCGCCTCTTGCGCGGCCGGCGGCACGCCGAGAGGATTCTCGTTCGACGACAGCTTGAGCACGTCGTCACGGCCGGCGATCTGCGACTTGCCGCCTTCGTAGAGGGCGATCTCCATGATCCCGGGTTGCGGGGTGATCAGCGTCATGAGGGGGCTCCTTTCCGGGAAACCTCTTAGAGCGCTCCGCCCGGCAAGGGAAGGTGCTGCTTGGCCGCGGTGCTTTTGTGCGCCTGGCCTGCCCTGGGGCGTGGTCGCGGGTGTCGAAGGGGGAGGCGCCGGATCAGGTCCGGCGCGGGGTCGCTGCGGTTGGCGGGGGTCGTGCAGAGTGCCGCGAGCCGGGCCAGTGGCTGCCCGCGGGGTGCCGCTTTGACGGTGGTGACTTGACACTTTATGGCAACAAAATCCGTAGAACCTTTATGGGAACCGCCTGCAGTAGCCAAAGCGGCAGCCCGTCACGCCGAAAGCGTGCCACTATCATCGGCGCACCATTGGTGCGACGGGGCGGGCAGCCGCTGGCCTCTCACACTTTGCAGGCAAAGTGCTGTCGGCAGGCGTTTGCGCTGCAAACGCCGAGAGACCGGCGGGCTGCAGCCTTGTTCCGGGCCGGCGTCCCCCAGCAGCAGGAGGCGGGTCGCGGCAATGCCCGGCTCAGCTTGCCAGCACGTTGCGGAACAGCCAGGGGTCGCTCTCGTCGATCTCCTCGGGGAAGTGCTCCCAGCGGTCCTGAAGCGGCGTCCAGTCGGTGTAATGCGCCTCGACCGGGCCGAGATAAGGCCGCTGCACCTCGAGACAGCGGGCATGGTCCATCTCGTCGGTCTCGACAATCCCAGCCTGCGGGTTCTCCAACGCCCAGACCATCCCCGCCAACACCGCCGAAGTCACCTGCAACCCGGTGGCATTCTGATAGGGCGCCAGGTCGCGGGTCTCTTCGTTGGACAGCCGTGAGCCGTACCAGAGCGCGTTCTTCTCGTGACCGAAGAGCAGCACGCCCAACTCGTCGATGCCTTCGACGATCTCGTCCTCGGTGAGGATGTGGTGCTTTTGCTGCTGCTGGCCCGAACCGAACATCTCGTGCAGCGACAGCACCGCGTCGTCCGAGGGGTGATAGGCGTAGTGGCAGGTCGGACGGAACTCCGGCGCGTGGCCCTCGCCCACCGTGTAATAGTCCGAGATCGAGACCGCCTCGTTATGGGTCACAAGGAAACCGAACTGCGGGCCGGGGGTGGGGCACCACGAGTGCACGCGGGTGATCGCGCCGGGACGCTCCAGCCAGATCGCGGACTGGCAGCCTTTGTCCTGACGATGGGCGTTCTCGGGGAACCAGGTCTCATGCGTGCCCCAGCCAAGCTCGGCCGGCTGGAAGCCCTCGGCAATGAAGCCCTCGACCGACCATGTGTTGACGAAGACGCCCCGCGGCCGCGGCGTGCGGCGGGCCTGGGTGTCGCGCTCGGCGATGTGGACGCCCTTGACCCCGAGCGATTGCATCAGCTTCGCCCAGCCGTCGCGGTCCGCAGGCGTCTCGGTCTCGCGGCCGGTGTCCTTGGCCAGGGTCAGCAGCGCCTCCTTGACGAACCAGCTGACCATGCCGGGATTGGCGCCGCAGCAGGAAACGGCAGTGGTCCCGCCGGGGTTGGCCGCCTTCTCGTCGCGCACCTTCTGGCGCAGGGCATAGTTGGTGCGCGCGGCATTGTCCTCGGTGTCGAAGTAATAGCCCGCCCAGGGCTCGACCACGGTGTCGATATAGAGCACGCCCAGCTCACGGCAGAGCTTCATGATATCGAGCGAGGAGGTGTCGACGCTGAGGTTGACGCAGAAGCCTTTTCCGTCCGGGAACAGCCCGCCCAGCACCTCGCGATAGTTCTCGGGCGTCAGCGCGGTGTCGACGAAGCTCAGCTTGTGCTGGCGCAGGAAGTTGTGATGGCCCTTGTCGGGCTCGATCACCACGAACTGATCCGCATCATATTCGAAGTGCCGTTCGATCAGCGGCCAGGTGCCCTTGCCGATCGAGCCGAAGCCGATCATCACGATGGGCCCGTCAATGCGGCCGTAGATGGGATAGTCCTGTGTCATGCGCCCACTCCCCGGGGTCTGAATGAACAAAAGGCCGCGCTGACGAGCGCGGCCTTTCGGAACATCGGTGCCAGAACGGATTAGTTCTGAGCGTAATATTCGATGACGAGATTCGGTTCCATGACGACCGGGTACGGCACGTCCGACAGGCCGGGGGCGCGCACGAAAGTCACCTTCAGCTTGGAGTGGTCGGCGTCGATGTAATCGGGCACGTCACGCTCGGGCAGCTGGGTGGCTTCGAGGATTGCCGCCATCTGCTTGGATTTCTCGCGAACCTCGATCACGTCGCCCTCTTTCACACGGTAGGAGGGGATGTTGACCTTCTGGCCGTTCACGGTCACGTGGCCGTGGTTCACGAACTGGCGCGCGGCAAACACGGTGGCGACGAACTTGGCGCGGTAGACCACGGCGTCGAGACGGCGCTCGAGCAGGCCGATCAGGTTCTCACCGGTGTCACCCTTCACACGTTCGGCTTCGCGGTAGATGCGGCGGAACTGTTTCTCGGTCAGGTCGCCGTAGTAGCCTTTCAGCTTCTGCTTGGCGCGCAGCTGCAGACCGAAGTCCGACAGCTTGCCCTTGCGGCGCTGGCCGTGCTGGCCGGGGCCGTATTCGCGGCGGTTCACCGGGGACTTCGGGCGGCCCCAGATGTTTTCGCCCATGCGGCGGTCGATCTTGTACTTGGCAGAGGTGCGTTTTGTCACCGTCTGGTCTCCTTTATATTGGCATGTCGGCTTGTTCCGAAAACCGGTTGCCACTTCTCGGGCCGAAATCGCGTCTCCGCCTCGGACCGTAAGTGCGCGCCGGACCCGGAAAGGGCCTCGTGCCATCTGCAAAGGGCGTTGTCCTCTAAGACCTCGGTTCCGAGGCTTCGACAGGCATCCCCTTGCGGGGGCCACCAACACCAATGAAGCCGCGCGTATACACCAGCCCATGGCAGAGTCAACAGCGCCGGTCCCGGTTTCGGCCCGGCTTTCGGCGCCGAGGCTCAGCCGCGGGCCAAAGCGGCGCAGGCGGCGTGGCGCGGGCAGCAGGTCAAGTGGTCGTTGACCAGCCCGCAGGCCTCCATGAAGGCATAGGTGATCGTCGGGCCGCAGAACCGGAAACCCGCCTTCTTGAGATCCTTCGACACCTGCTCCGAGAGCGGCGTGAACGGCGGCACCTCGGCATCGCTGGCAAAGCGGTTCTGCAACGGCACCCCGTCAACATAGCGCCACAGGAAGTCGTCGAACCCCTGCCCCAGCTCGAGATAGGCGCGGGCATTGGTGATCGTGGCCTCGATCTTGCCGCGGTGGCGGATGATGCCGGGGTTGGCCAGAAGGCGCGTCACCTCGGGCGCGCCCCATCCGGCGATCACCTCCGGGTCGAAACCGGCAAAGGCGGCGCGGAACGCCTCGCGCTTCTTGAGAATGGTGATCCAGCTCAGCCCGGCCTGAAAGCCGTCGAGGATCAGCTTTTCCCAGAGCGCGCGGGCGTCATATTCCGGCACCCCCCATTCAGTGTCGTGATAGGCGATGTAGATCGGCTCCGGCCCGGCCCAGCCGCAGCGCCTGCTGTCATGATCCATCTGCGCCTCCGCTTTTGTTGGGCGATGTAAACCCGAGATTAAACCTTGTTGCCCAGATTGGCCCTGACCGCAACGGAGGGTCCGGCAATGGATGAGCGAGCGAGGCAGCACGCCCCGCGCAGGGAAAGCCGCAACGCGCTGGCAGAGGCGCTGATGCTGCGCGACGGCGACACCCTGCGCATGGTCGAGGAGGCGGTGCGTCACAAGCAGGTGATGCTGGCCTATCAACCGGTGGTGCAGGCCCGCCGCCCCGACCGCATGGCGTTCTACGAGGGGCTGATCCGGGTGCTGGACGAAACCGGGCGGGTGATCCCCGCCGCCGAGTTCATCGACACCATTGAAGAGACCGAGACCGGCCGCCGGATCGACTGCCTGGCGCTGGAAAAGGGCCTGCTGGCGCTGGCGCGCACGCCCTCGCTGCGGCTGGCGATCAACATGTCGGCCCGCTCGATCGGCTACCGGCCCTGGACCCGCACCCTCGAGCGCGGGCTCAGATCCGATCCGACCGTGGCCGAGCGGCTGATTCTCGAGATCACCGAAGGCTCGGCAATGCTGGTGCCAGAGCTCGTCATCGGCTTCATGTCGGACCTGCAGAAACGCGGCATTGCCTTCGCGCTCGACGACTTCGGCGCCGGCTTTACCGCCCTGCGGCATTTCAAGCGGTTCCAGTTCGACATCCTCAAGATCGACGGCCAGTTCATCCGCAACATCCACGCCGACCCCGACAACCAGGTGCTGACCCAGGCGATCCTGTCGATCGCGCAGCAGTTCGACATGTTCACCGTGGCCGAGAATGTCGAAAACGCCGAGGATGTTGCGACACTTACCGCGATGGGCGTCGATTGCCTGCAGGGCTATTTCTTCGGCGCTCCAACGGTCTCGCCCGGCTGGCTGGCCCCGCGCGAGAGCCGCGCCAGCGCCTGACAGTGATGCTTTTTCGGGCAGTTTGAGAACACCTCGCCGCGAGCGCCGCCCGCGGGCACGGAACGGTTGTGAGAACGGCAGGCATAGGCTATTTCATCGTCTCGAGCGGCGGGGGGATATCGGGCCGCAAGGTGAGGTCCTGATATCGTCCCTGCGCCACAAACGGTGAAGGAAGAAACCATGACCAATGTCGTTATCGCCTCGGCCGCCCGGACCCCTGTCGGGTCTTTCCTGGGCTCGTTTGCCAATACGCCCGCCCATGACCTCGGCGCCACCATGCTCCGGGCGCTTGTCGAGCGCGCCGGCATCGACGGATCCGACGTGAGCGAGACCATCCTCGGCCAGGTTCTGACCGCAGGCCAGGGGCAGAACCCGGCCCGCCAGGCGCATATCAACGCCGGTTTCCCGCAGGAATCCGCCGCCTGGGGCATCAACCAGGTCTGTGGCTCGGGCCTGCGCGCCGTGGCGCTCGCCGCCCAGCACATCCAGCTTGGCGATGCCACGATCGTGGCCGCCGGCGGCCAGGAAAACATGTCGATGTCGCCCCATTGCGCCAACCTGCGCCAGGGCCAGAAGATGGGCGACATGAAATACATCGACACGATGATCCGCGACGGACTCTGGGATGCCTTCAACGGCTATCACATGGGCCAGACCGCCGAGAACGTGGCCGAGAAGTGGCAGATCAGCCGCGACCAGCAGGACGAATTCGCCGTCAGCTCGCAGAACAAGGCCGAGGCCGCTCAGAAGGCCGGCAAGTTTGCCGATGAGATCGTGCCCTTCACCGTCAAGACCCGCAAGGGCGACATCGAGGTCAAGGACGACGAATACATCCGCCATGGCGCCACCATGGAAGCGATGCAGAAGCTGCGCCCGGCCTTCACCAAGGACGGCTCGGTCACCGCGGCCAATGCCTCGGGTCTCAATGACGGTGCCGCCGGTGCGCTGCTGATGTCGGCCGACGAGGCCGAGCGCCGCGGCATCGAGCCGCTGGCCCGCATCGCCTCCTATGCCACCGCCGGGCTCGACCCGTCGATCATGGGCGTCGGCCCGATCTATGCGTCGCGCAAGGCGCTGGAAAAGGCCGGCTGGAAGGTCGAGGACCTCGACCTGGTGGAAGCCAACGAGGCCTTCGCCGCCCAGGCCTGCGCGGTCAACAAGGACATGGGCTGGGATCCGGCGATCGTCAACGTCAACGGCGGCGCCATCGCCATCGGCCATCCGATCGGTGCCTCCGGCGCCCGCGTGCTCAACACCCTGCTGTTCGAGATGAAGCGCCGCGACGCCAAGAAAGGCCTCGCCACGCTCTGCATCGGCGGCGGCATGGGCGTGGCGCTCTGCGTCGAACGGCCCTGATTCATGCGTCGGCCGGGGCGACTCGCCGCCCCGGCCACCCCGCGAAAAGCTTAGGATAAATCTTGTCGCGTCCGAATAGCGCAATAAAGTTGCGCGGTATTTTGTGACGCGGTACCCCTATTACAATGCAGTTTGATTTGGAGGAAGATCATGGCACGAACAGCACTCGTCACCGGAGGATCGCGCGGCATCGGCGCGGCGATTTCCAAGGCGCTCAAGGAACAGGGTTGCACGGTGGTCGCCACCTATGCCGGCAATGACGAGGCCGCGGCCAAGTTCACCGAGGAAACCGGCATCAAGACCTACAAGTGGAACGTCGCCGATTACGACGAATCCAAGGCCGGGATCGAAAAGGTCGAATCCGAGGTCGGCCCGATCGACATCGTGGTCGCCAACGCCGGCATCACCCGCGACGCGCCGTTCCACAAGATGACGCCGCAGCAGTGGAAAGAGGTGATCGACACCAACCTCACCGGCGTGTTCAACACCGTCCACCCGATCTGGCCCGGCATGCGCGAGCGCAAGTTCGGCCGCGTCATCGTGATTTCCTCGATCAACGGCCAGAAGGGCCAGTTCGCCCAGGTGAACTATGCCGCCACCAAGGCCGGCGATCTCGGGATCGTGAAGTCTCTGGCCCAGGAAGGCGCCCGCGCCGGCATCACCGCCAATGCCATCTGCCCGGGCTACATCGCCACCGAGATGGTGATGGCCGTGCCGGAAAAGGTCCGCGAATCGATCATCGGTCAGATCCCCGCAGGCCGTCTCGGCGAGCCCGAGGAAATCGCCCGCTGCGTGAGCTTCCTCGCCTCCGACGACGCCGGCTTCATCAACGGCTCGACGATCTCGGCCAACGGCGCGCAGTTCTTCGTCTGAGCGTCTTTGCTCCGCGCCCGCCGGGCAGCTGAACACCACCAGATGGCCGGTCCCCGCGACCGGCCATTTCTTTGCAGGCCCCAGTGCGGCAGATGCCAAGACAGCAAAAAGGGGCGGAAAACCGCCCCTGTCCAGTCACTTCGCGGCCGGCCCGGGGCCGGCGCACGGGTCACAGCAGACGACACGCCGCGGCGTGCCGTCGCCGGAGTGTCTTAGTGAACTTGCTCCGCAATCCGCGAAATTTCTTCCTTCAGTCGCAACTTCTGCTTTTTGAGGTCCGCGATCGTCAGGTCATCCGTACCGGGCGCCCGCTGGGCTTCCTCCACCCTGTCCGACAGTACCTGATGCTTCTTCTTCAATTCGTGCAGGTGCGAACTCAAGCTCATGAGGATCCTCCTATGGTATCGTGTGGACTCTCAGTGCAGCACATATTTCCGGTTGTGTCACGCTGCGTCTGCGAAAGCCTGCAAGCCGCCGCCTATGCCAGACCGGACGCCGCGCCGAACGGCAAGGCTGCCCCGTTTCGCAGCACATCCGAGATCACCGGCGCATAGTCGTCGCCGTCGCCGGCATGCACTGCGCCGCAATGCAGCACCAGCGGCGCATGCAGGCGGAACGCCGCCCCGCCGCCCTTGCGCCCACGCAGCAGCACCAGCCGCGCCGGGCGGCCCGCTCGCGGCGCCAACGGCTGCACCTCGAGCGATCCCAGCCGGCCTTCGCAGCCCGCCAGCATCTCCGGCAGCCGCTCGGCGCGCTGGATGACAGTGGCAGTACCGCCGGGCTTCAGCCGCCGCGCCGCCACGGCGATCCAGTCCGACAGCGCCAGCGCCTCGCCACGGCCGGTCTCGCGCCCGGCGTCGGGGCTGGCGGAACTGTTGTCGCGCCGGAAATACGGTGGGTTTGCAATCACATGGTCGAAACTGCGGGCCTTGAGCGCAGCGGGAAGCGTGGTCAGGTCGGCGGTGGTGATCTCGACCGAGAGCCCGTTGCGCGCCGCGTTCTCGCGCGCCAGCAGCGCGTATTCGGGCTGCAGCTCGACCCCATCCAGTCTCAGCCCCGGCACCCGCGCGCCCAGGCACAAAAGTGCCGTGCCGACACCGCAGCCCAGCTCCAGCACCGCCTGACCGGGCCGCGCCGCGACGCTGGCCGCCAGCAGGACCGGATCGATGCCGGCGCGATACCCCCGGCGCGGTTGCAGGATCTGCAGCCGGCCGCCGAGAAAGCCATTGTCGGTGGTCTCAGTCGAGACGGATGTCATGGTCATGCATCAGCACCCGGGCGCGCGCCAATTCATCTCTGCGCACCATCAGCCGGCGCGGCAGGATGCCGATCGATCCTTCGAGCACGCTCATATTTACGTCCAATTCAAACCATTCTATACCCTCGTCCTGCAACAGGGCGGTGGCATAGGCGATGACGGTGATGTCATTGGTGCGCAACAGCTCTTCCATGTCGGCGATGTAAGGGCAAGGCGGCGCGCATGTCGAGCCTTGTGACGGGAGTGTGATGAGCTTGGACAATGCGGTGGCAAAACCTCACGAACGGCTGGCCGAACTCCTCGCCGGTGATCTCGAGGCCGTGGGCTGCGTGATCCGCGCCCGCATGGCGTCGAAACACGCGCCACGCATCCCCGAGGTGACGGCGCATCTGGTCGATGCCGGCGGCAAGCGGCTGCGGCCGATGCTGACGCTGGCCTGCGCGCGGATGTGCGGCTACGAGGGCGAGGATCACGTCAAGCTGGCGGCGACGGTGGAATTCATCCACACCGCGACGCTGCTGCACGATGACGTGGTCGACGAGAGCGCCCAGCGCCGCGGCCGACCCACGGCGAACCTGCTCTGGGACAACAAGTCGAGCGTGCTGGTGGGCGATTACCTCTTTGCGCGCGCCTTTCAGCTGATGGTCGAGCCGGGCGATCTGCGGGTGCTCGACATCCTGTCGAACGCCGCCGCGACGATTGCCGAGGGCGAGGTGCTGCAGCTTTCGGCCGCGCAGAACCTGGCCACCGGCGAGGACATCTACCTGCAGGTGATCCGCGGCAAGACCGCCGCGCTGTTTTCCGCCGCGACCGAGGTCGGCGGGGTGATTGCCGGCCGTCCGGAGGCCGAGGTGCAGGCGCTGTTCGACTTCGGCGATGCGCTGGGGATCGCCTTTCAGATGGTCGACGACCTGCTGGATTACTGGGGCTCCGAGGCCACCGGCAAGAACGTCGGTGATGATTTCCGCGAGCGCAAGCTGACCCTGCCGGTAATCAAGGCGGTGGCGCTGGCAGACACCGAGGAACGCGCCTTCTGGAAGCGCACCATCGAGAAGGGGCAGCAGGACGAGGGCGACCTTGAACACGCACTGGTGCTGCTCGACCGGCACGGCGCGCTCGAGGCGGCGCGTCAGGACGCGCTGGCCTGGGCCGACAAGGCACGCACGGCGCTGACCCGCCTGCCGGAGCATCCGATCCGCGAGCTGCTCGACGACCTTGCGAGCTACGTGGTGGCCCGGGTCAACTGACGCATTCCCGTCCCGGGCCCGACCCGGGACCTCATGGTTTTCAGCACGCGAGAGGCCCCGGATCAGGTCCGGGGCGCAGGGTCAGGCCAGCCGCGCCGCTGTCACCCACCAGTCGGGCTGCGCCTGTTGCAGCCGGTGCGCCGCCGCCTCGGCGGCTGTCCGGTCCGCGAACAGCCCGAAACAGGTGGCGCCAGACCCCGACATCCGCGCCAGCCCGGCGCCTGCCCGTGTCAGCGCTGCGAGGACCGTGCCGATCACCGGCGCCGCGGCCAGCGCCGGCGCTTCGAGATCGTTGCGCTGATCGCCCAGCCAGCGGACCAGCTCCCCGCCCGCGGGCAGTGCCGCCATCGGCGGGTTCTGCTTCGACGCCAGGCCGCGAAACACGACCGGGGTGGGCACTTCGACGCGCGGGTTGACCAGCACCGCATGCAGCACCGGCAGGGTCAGCGGCTCCACAGCCTCTCCGATCCCCGACATCCGCGCCGCGCGCGCCAGCAGGCAGACCGGGACATCGGCCCCGAGCGCCAGCGCATCGCCATCAAACGGTCGGTCAAAGGCCGCCGCCATCGCCCGCAGCACCGCCGCCGCGTCGGAAGAGCCGCCGCCAATCCCTGCCGCGGCTGGCAGGCGCTTGTCGAGAGTGATCGCCACCGGTGCGCCGAAGGCCTGCGCCGCGCGCCAGCAGAAGTTGCGGGCGTCCTCCGGCACGCCCGAGGCCATCGGACCGGTCACGCACAGCGACATCTCATCCGCCGGCGTTACCCGAACCACGTCGCCCACATCGGCAAAGACCACCAGCGACTCGAGCAGGTGATAGCCATCGGCGCGCTGGCCGGTGACATGCAGCGTCAGGTTGATCTTCGCCGGGGCGAAGGCCTCAGTCGGCGCCATACTCCACCACCTCGAGCGGCGGCGCGCCCTCCTCGGCCAGCACCGCATCGAGCCCCACATCCAGCTTGCGGCGGATGCGCTCGGGGTCGGCCTCGCCGTCGGGATCATCGGGATCGACAAAGCTCAGCGCCCGGTGCCACTGGAACCGCGCCTCGAGCTTGCGGCCCACCGCCCAGTAGACATCGCCGAGGTGATCGTTGACCACCGGATCGACCGGCATCAGCTCGGCGGCGCGCTCCATGTGGCCCACCGCCTCGCCATAGCGGCCAAGGCGGTAGAGCACCCAGCCGAGGCTGTCGACGATATGGCCGGACCCGGGCCGCATCTCGACCGCGCGTTCGATCATCGCCAGCGCCTCGTCGAGGTTCTGCCGCTTTTCGACCAGCGAATAGCCGAGGTAGTTGAGCACCTGCGGCTGGTCCGGGCTGAGATCGAGCGCGCGGCGGAAATCGGCCTCGGCCTCGGCCCAGTCGTCGCGCCGCTCATGGGCGATGCCGCGGGCGAAGAACACGAACCACTGCGCCTGTTCCGGCTCGCCATAGAGCGTCACGGCGCGGTCATAGGCCTCGACCGCGGCGTCGTAATCGGCCTCGCCGCGATAGAGATCGCCGAGCGAGACATGCACGATCGGCAGGTCACCATGGGTCTCTGCCAGCGCCTCGAGCGTGGCGATCGCACCGCCGATATCGCCAGAGGCGCGCAGCGCGTCGGTCTTGCCCAGCGCCGCGGCGTGATAGGCGGGGTGATCCTCGGCCACCCGATCATAGGTCGCCACCGCCAGCTCGTGGCGGCCCAGATCCTCCATCAGCTGCGCGGTCAGCAGGATGGCGTCGACATGGCCGGGCCGCAGGTACTCGGCGATCTGGGTATAGAGCAGGGTGTAGTCGTCGCCTGCCTCGCCCTCGAGCGCGCCGGCGATGGTATAGAACACCTCGGCCATGCCCTCGCGCGGCGAGCTGACGATGTCGAAGCTCACCGGCGCCTCGGCCTGCAGCGCCTCGCGCAGGGCGCTGAGGCCGGGGTCGAGCCGGGCGTTGAAGCTCTTGTCCATCAGCGCCGCCGCCTCGTCGTTGCGACCCAGCTGGCTCAGCACCTGCACCCGCGCGACAATGCCGCGCCGGGTCAGCAGCGCGCCGCCGGCAGCGTCGTCCGACATGATCTCGGCGGCGCGTTCGAAATCGCCGACCGAGGCCAGCGCCAGCGCCTTGTGATAGGCGGCAAAGCTGCCCAGCCCCTTTTCTTCGGCAACGTCGTCGAAGGCCACCAGCGCAGCGCTCATGTCGCCCTGCCCGAGCCGTGCCCAGGCGGCGAGCAACCCGTCGACCAGCGGGCCGATGCCGCGGCTGTCGTCGATCATCGCGAGAATGTCGCCGTAGCGGCCCTCATGGGCGTGGCCGGCGGTCAGCGCCATCTGCGCCAGTTGCGAGCGGATGCCCATCTCCTCGAGCTGGCGGGCATGGCCAAGCGCGCGCTCGACCTCGCCCAGCGACAGGCGGGCGGCGCCGGCGGCCTCGATCAGGCTGGGGTTTTCCGTGTCGAGCGACAGGGCCTGTTCGTAGTAATCCGCCGCCGCCTTGAAATCGGTCTGATAGCCGGCCTGCCGCGCCGCCAGATAGGCGCCCGACAGGGTCGCGGCCGTGGCCGGCGCCGCCGTGGCAAGCGCAAGGCCCGTGGCCACGATCCATCCAAATCTCTTCGCTGTCACCCGCTGCTCCTCATTCGCTTGCCATCAACCTAGATTGGTGTCGGTAAACAGGCAATGCAGCGGGCCGATATATCCCCTCGTCGGCGATTTCACGTCACCGTGAGGGGGAGGGTCAATGGCGTCGCGACAGCCTGTCGTGCATCTGGCGCACCAGCCGGCTCGCCGTTGTCTCGCAGAGCGCCGGGAACACCGCGTGCACCAGCGCCGCACCGCCGGCCAGAAACAGCAGCCCGGCAAACCCCAGGGCAAAGCGCATGTGCTGGAAATAGCTCTCGTTGACCGAGGCGGGGTGGGCGGTGAAGAAGGCGACGGGGCCGGTGGGTGCAGACATGAGGTTCTCCGTTTCTGGTTGCCTGCAGTCTAGCGCCGCCGGGCCGGGCGCGGATCCCATTCCGCCTTGCCAAACGCAGGTTTCCCGGGACATCATCCCAATCATGACACAACTCGACCCATTCGATCTCAAGATCCTCGCCGCCTTGCAGCGCGATGCCACGCAAAGCATGGATGCACTGGCCGAGGCCGCCGGCCTGTCGCGCAATGCCTGCTGGCGGCGGATGCGCAACCTCGAAGAGCGCGGGGTGATCCGCAAGCGGGTGGCGCTGCTCGATCCGCAGCGCGCCGGCTGTCCTCTGCAGGCCTTCGTCATGGTGCGGACCAATGCCCATGATGCCGATTGGATGGAGAAATTCGACCGCGCCGTCAGGGTGCTGCCGGAAATCATCGGCGCGCATCGCATGACCGGCGATCTGGACTATGTGTTGCGGGTGCGGGTCGCCGATGTGCCGGCCTATGATGCCTTCTACAAGAAGTTGATCGCCATGGTGCCGGTTTCGGATATCTCTGCCAGCTTTGTTATGGAAGACATCAAGGACACCACCGAACTGCCGCTCTAGAGCCGGAGACCCCATGACCGACACCGAGATTGCCACCACCGCCGAGGCCTATGAGGCGACCGCCCTGCCCCGCCGGCTCGAGGCGCATACCGACGACAGCCCGCGGGGCGTGCGTGACGATTGTGTCACCGACCGGCCGGTGGCGCACAAGAGCGCGGCGGAATGGGCCTACGAGCGGCTGGTGCTCTATATCCGCGACTTCGAGGCCGATCTCGACAATGCCCATGAGGTGGCGATGGGGTTCACCGGCTCGCAGGCCGGGGTGATGCGGATCGAGGGCATGGGGTTCTTCGATCCCGACATCCTCACCTTCTACGGCACCGATCCGCAGGGCGGGCGCAGCCAGCTTGTGCAGCACGTCAGCCAGCTCAACGTGATGCTGCGCGCGCTGCCGAAACTGGTCGAGACCGAGGCGCCGCGGCGGATCGGCTTCCGGCTGGCGCAGAAGCTCGAGGATGCGGCCCGCGACCCGGTTGAAGAAGCGACATAATCGCGCGCCGAAGGAGGCGTGACAGGCCGAAAGGAATCCGCTACATCCGCGGACGAACCAGTTCAGAGGAAGTGACAGATGGCTGATCACAAGCACGGCGAGATGGACATCACCGTCCAGGAAGAAACCTTCAACGGCTTCGTCAAGGCGACGATCCGGGTCGTGGTGGCCTCGATCCTGATCCTGCTGTTTCTCGCGATCTTCAACTCCTGACACCTGGCCGGGGCCTGACAGATGAACAAGCTGATCGCGGCCTGCCTGGGCCTCGCGCTTCTGGCGGGTTGCGCGGCCACGCCGGACCGGTCGCGGCAGGATGACCTTGCTGTGGTGCAGCGCGCCGCGTATCGCCACGATGGCCCGCCGGCGCTGACGCTCTACACGATGATCAACAATCGCACCGGCGCGGGGGCGCATTCCAGCCTGATGATCAACGGCTCGCAGCGGGTGATCTTCGATCCCGCCGGCTCGGTCCAGCACTCCCAAATCCCCGAACGTGGCGACGTGCTCTATGGCATCACGCCGCGGATCGAGGAGTTCTATGCCCGCGCCCACGCCCGAGAGACCTTTCACGTGGTGATCCAGCGGATCGAGGTCGATGCCGCCACCGCCGAGAAGGCGCTGCAGCTGGCGATGGAAAATGGCGCGGTGAGCCAAGCGTTCTGCGCCCAGGCCACCGGCGCGATCCTGCGCCAGCTTCCGGGGTTCGAGAGCATCCGACCCACGTTCTTTCCGGTGGGTCTCAGCGAGCAGTTCGGCGCCCTGCCCGGCGTGACGAGCCGTACGCTGCGGGAAAACGATTCGGACGACAAATCCGAGGCGATCGCCCGGTTCGATGCCGAACAGCGGGCGCGACAGGGTCAATAAACCCATCCCTCCAAAGGGACGTCTGGCCTCAAAAAGGCGACAGGCCCGCTTCCCTCAGCCCAGCAGGTAGAGACTGAGATAGAGCCCCGTGGCCCCCGCCACGATGGCCGCCAGCACGTTGCGCGTGACCAGCCCCACCAAGATCGTCGCGGCGGCGGCGATCATCCGCGGGCCGTCCGGGCTGCCGCCGGTGGCCGCCGGCCAGACCACCAGCGGCGCCACCAGACCCGGCAGCAGCGCCACCGCGGTATAGCGCAGGTGGCGCAGCACCCAGGCCGGCAGGTTGCGGGCGCCGACCATGCCGGTAAAGCTGAAGCGCAGCAGGAAGCTGCCCAGCCCGAGGCCCACGATCACCACCCAGATCTCCGACGTCGTGATCATTGCACCGCCTCCGTCCCGCGGCGGCGGTTTTCGATCTGCCGCTCGGCCTCGGCCCCGGCCATCATCGCCGCGACACCGGCGACCAGCAGCCCGAGATTGTAGGGCAGGAAGGCAAAAAGCAGCGCCATCACGACCGACACCAGCGCTGCGATCACATGCGGCAGGGTGCGCAGCATCGGCGCAATGATGGCGAGAAAGGTGATCGGAATGGCGAAATCCAGCGCCATCCACTCCGGCACGCTCTTGCCCAGAAGCGCCCCCGCCACCGTCGCCGCCCACCACAGCGGCGAGACCGCCAGCGCCGCGCCGAGGAAATAGGCCACCCGGTTGCTCACCGGCATCGCCGGCTCCCTCTCGAAGGTGACCGAGCTGACCGCGAAGCTCTGGTCGAGGGTGAAATAGGCCACTAGCGCCCGCTGCCAGACCGGTGCGGCGCCGAGATAGGGCGTCAGCGCGGCGGAATACATCGCCATCCGCAGGTTGACCGCCAGCGCCGAGATCAGCACGATCACCAGCGGCACATCCTCGGCCATCAGCTGCAGCGCGGTGAATTGCGCCGCACCGGCGATCACCACCACCGAGAAGGTCAGCACCTCGAAGACGTTGAGCCCGGCCTCGGTGGCGACCACGCCGAACAGTGCGCCGAAGGGAATGATGACGAGGATGAAGGGCGCGCCGTCGCGCATCCCGCGCCAGAAATCGCGTTTGGGGGTGGAGGGTGGCATGGCTCTATCCTAGGTTCGCCCAAGCCCTACTAAGAGACGCCGGGAGACGCAATTGCCCACCGACCGTGACCCCCGCCCCTATCTCATCGCCCCCGACCCCGCCGCGCCACGCCTGACGCGGGCGGTGCGCGGGGTCGATCATACCGGCACCGAACAGGAGATCTCGGTGGTCGAGGAACGGCCGCTGACGATCTATCTCAATGCCCAGGAGATCGTCACCGCGATGACCATCGGCGACTACCCCGAGTACCTGGCGCTCGGTTTCCTGCGCAACCAGGCCATGCTGGCCGATGACGACGAGGTGACGGGCGTCGACTATGACGCGGATCTCGAGGTGGTGGTGGTGCGCACCGCCCGCCAGACCAGCCACGAGGACAAGCTGAAGAAGAAGACCCGGACCAGCGGCTGCGCCCTGGGCACCGTCTTTGGCGACATGATGGAGGGGCTCGAGGGGCTGACCCTGCCCGCAGCCCGGCTGCGCGCCAGTTGGCTCTATGCGCTCTCGGCGCGGATCAACACCACCCCGTCGCTCTACCTCGAGGCCGGGGCGATCCATGGCACCGTGCTCTGCCAAGAGGACCGCCCGCTGGTCTACATGGAGGACGTGGGCCGGCACAACGCGGTCGACAAGATCGCCGGCTGGATGCTGCAGGAGGGGGTCTCGGGGGCCGACAAGATCCTCTACACCACCGGCCGGCTGACCTCGGAGATGGTGATCAAGACCGCGCATATGGGCATTCCGGTGCTGGCCTCGCGCTCCGGCTTTACCGCCTGGGGGGTCGAGATCGCCCGTCAGGTGGGGCTGACGCTGATCGGCCGGATGCGCGGCAAGCGCTTCGTCTGCCTCTCCGGCGAAGACCGCATCGACTGGGACGTCGACCCCGAGACCGTGCCGGACGAGCCGAAAAAGAGCCGCCGCAAGGGCGCCGGGTCGTGAGCGTGCTCGGCGTGATCCTCGCCGGCGGTCAGGCGACGCGGATGGGCGGCGGCGACAAGGGGCTGCTCGCCCTGGGCGGTGACACGATCCTCGGCCATGTCACCCGCCGGCTGGGGCCGCAGGTGGCGGCGCTGGTGCTCAATGCCAATGGCGATCCCACGCGCTTTTCGGGGTTGGGCCTGCCGGTGGTGGCCGACAGCATCCCCGGTTTTGCCGGGCCGCTGGCCGGGGTGCTGGCCGGGCTCGACCACGCCGCCGCGCAGGGCTACGACCGGATCGTCACCGCCGCCGCCGACACGCCGTTCCTGCCCGCTGATCTCGTGGCGCGGCTCGAGGCCGAAAGCCGCGGCCAGGTCCATCCGCTGGTCCTTGCCGCCACGCCGCGCGCCGCCGGCGAGGCGACCAGATCGATGTCGCAGTCGGGCCTCGTGCGCCACCCGACCTTCGGCCTTTGGCCGGTGGCGCTGCGCGATGACCTGCGCGCCGCCTTGGCCGACGGGCTGAAAAAGGTGGTGCTCTGGACTGACCGCCACGGCGGCCGCGAGGCGCGCTTTCCCGACCCTGAGGCCTTCTTCAACGTCAACACGCCCGAGGACCTGGCGCAAGCGGAGGCGCTGCTGGCATGAGGCTCTATGGCGTGACCGGCTGGAAGAACTCCGGCAAGACCGGGCTGATGGAGCGGCTGGTCGCCGAGATCACCGCCCGCGGCTTCACCGTCTCGACGGTGAAACACGCCCACCACAGCTTTGACGTCGACCAGCCAGGCAAGGATTCGCATCGTCACCGCATGGCCGGGGCGGCGCAGGTGCTGCTGGCCTCGCGCAACCGCCTGGCGCTGATGACCGAGCTGCGCGGCGAGGACGAGCCGCCGCTCGAGACCCTGCTGACGCAGCTCGCGCCCTGTGACCTGGTGCTGGTCGAGGGCTACAAGCGCGACCGTCATCCCAAGATCGAGGCCCAGCGCGCCGCCACCGGTCAGCCGCTGATCGCACCGGGGGATCCGACGATCCGCGCCGTGGCCTCGGATGCGGCGCCATCGCTCGACCGGCCGGTGTTTCACCTCGACGACACCGGCGCGATTGCCGATTTCATCCTGCGGGAGGTGGGATTGTGAGCTTTGACACCATTGCCATTCTCGACTGGTCCGGCGGCAATGACCGCGGCCCGCGCCCCAAGGCCGATGCGATCTGGCTGGCCGTGGTGCGACAGGGCGTGGCGGAGGAGCCGGTCTATCTGCGCAACCGGCAGGTGGCCGAGGCGGCGCTGTCGGAACTGATGGCCGAGGAACAGGCGGCCGGGCGGCGACTGTTTCTGGGCGTCGATTTCCCCTTCGGCTACCCGCAGGGCTTTGCCGAGGCGCTGACCGGCCGGGCCGATCCGCTGGCGCTCTGGGACTGGTTCGAGACCCGGATCGAGGATGCGCCGAAGTCGAACAACCGCTTCGATCTGGCCGGCGAGATCAACCGGCGCTTCGGCGGCACGGGCCCGTTCTGGAGCAACGGGCTGCCGCGCGACATCGACGGGCTGCCGCGCACCAAGCAGGGCTACCGCAATCCCTTTCCCGACCGGCGGGCCTGCGAGGACCGGGCCAACGGCGCCTTCACCTGCTGGCAGATGGCCGGCGCCGGCGCGGTGGGCTCGCAGGTCTTCATGGGGCTGCCGGTGCTCGAACGGCTGCGGCGGCGTTTCGACGTGGCGGTCTGGCCGTTCGAGCCGCTCGACCGGGCGGTGGCCCTGGTCGAGGTCTGGCCCTCGCTGCTGGCACCGCGCATCGCGGCCGAACGCGCGCCCGGCGAGATCAAGGACCGCGCCCAGGTGCGGGTGCTGGCCCGGGGGATTGCCGATCTGCCGGCCGAGACGCTGACGGCGATGCTGGATGTCACCGCGCCGGAGGAAGGCTGGATCTTCGGGCTGGGCTTCGAGGCGGCGCTGGCCGGCCCTGCCCTCGCCCCGCCGCCGCTGTCGAACGACTGCTTTGCCTTGCCGCCGGGGGTGGACTGGGTGCCGGTCGATGACGCGCTGGCGCATCTGCGCGACACGCTCGACCCGGTGGTCGCGGTCGAGGAGGCGCCGCTCGACGAAGCCGAGGGCCGCATCCTGGCGCAGGAGATCACCGCCCGCCGGTCGAACCCGCCGCAGGCCAATTCGGCGGTCGACGGCTATGGCTTTGCCGGTCCGCTGCCCGAAGGCGTCGCCCGCCTGCCGCTGGTCGCGGGCCGGGCCGCCGCCGGGGTGCCCTTCGCGGGCGCCGTGCCGTCGGGACAGGCGCTGCGCATCCTCACCGGCGCTGCCCTGCCTGTGGGGGTGGACACGGTGGCGCTGCAGGAAGACGTGACCACCGATGGCGGGCAGATCGCCCTCAACGGCCCGCTCAAGCGCGGCGCCAATGCGCGGCGGGCGGGCGAGGATGTCGGCGCGGGCGACACGGTGCGGCGCGCCGGGCGACGGCTGACGCCGGCGGACCTGGCGCTGCTGGCGGCGGTCGGGCATGGCGCGCTGCCGCTCAGGCGGCGGCTCAGGGTCGGCGTGCTCTCGACCGGCGACGAGATTCGGCCGCCGGGATCAGAGGCCGGACCGGGGCAGATTTTCGACGCCAACCGCCCGATGCTGCTGGCGCTGGCGCGGCGCTGGGGGTTCGCGGCGGTGGACCTCGGCATCGCGCCGGACGACCGCGCCGGCCTGCGGGACCGGCTCGATGCCGCGGCGGCGCAGGCGGATGTGGTGCTGAGCTCCGGCGGGGCCTCGGCCGGCGACGAGGACCACATGTCGGCGCTCTTGCGCGAGGAAGGCGCGATGCAGCTCTGGCGGATCGCGGTCAAGCCGGGACGGCCCCTGGCGCTGGGCACCTGGGGGCGCGTGCCGGTCTTCGGTCTGCCCGGCAACCCGGTGGCGGCGCTGGTCTGTGCGTTGATCTTTGCCCGGCCGGCGCTCGAGGTGCTGGCCGGCGGCGACTGGTGTGTGCCGCAGGGCTTCGACGTGCCGGCAGGCTTTGCCAAGCTCAAGAAGCCGGGGCGACGGGAATACCTGCGGGCACGGATGCGCGGTGGGCGGGCCGAAGTCTTCGGCTCTGAGGGCTCCGGCCGGATCAGCGGACTGAGCTGGGCCGAGGGGCTGGTGGAACTGCCCGACGGCGCGGCGGAGATCGCCGAGGGCGATCCGGTGCGGTTCCTGCCGTTCGCGAGTTTCGGGGTCTGACGGGCGCGGAGCTCAAGAGGTCCCGGGTCAAGCCCGGGAGGGCGGCGCGCATGGTGACCGCGCCCCGGCCCCCGAGCCGGGGCCTCTGGGTTGCGGGTGATGAGGTCCCGGATCAGGTCCGCGACGGAGATCCGGGGAACTGCGTCTCGGGCATCGCGTCACGGTCTCTGCGTCGTGAATCAAGAGCTCCCGGGTCAAGCCCGGGACGGGGGAGCGCTCCCTGACCGCGCCCCGGCCGCCGAGCCGGGGCCTCTGCCTCAACCGCAGGGATCAGTCGAGGAACGGCGTCAGTCGAAGGTGCCGGCCACCCGGCCCAGCAGCATGAAGGCGCGGGAGGTGCGGGTGTTGGAAAAAGCCGCCACCTCGGCATCCGAGGCGCGTTCGGAAAAGCTCTGAAACGCGCGGTCATAGACCCGCAGGAAATGATGCGCCGCGTCGCGGAAGATCGGGTCCTGCTTCATCCGGCCGGCCGAAAGCGCCAGCGACGAGCGGTCGCGCACTCCGCCGAGACCGGCGATGGCGCGGCCCCGTGCACCTTCGGCAAAGCGCCGCCAGACGTCGGGCTTGGCCATGTCGGGACGCAGGTCGTCCATGTAGATGCCGTCCTGGCTCAGCAGGGTCAGCACGTCCTGCGCCGCCTGCACCAGCTGCGCGGTGGGCCGGTGCTTGAGCGCCCGGCGCAGGGCGGAAAAGCCCTCGCGGTCCTCGGCGGTCTCGGGGAAGTTCAGCGCGCGGATGAAATCATCGTTCGACAACTCCGGCGTCAGGGCCTCGGCCGGGGTGCCGAGCGCCAGTGCCGGCTGGTCGTCGACCTGGGCCTGCGGCGGTGCCATCGGCGGCTTGCCGGACGGCTGGGCCGGGCGGTGGCTGCCGATCTCTCGGGTCGAGGAGAACATCGCCAGCGTTGCCTCTGCCTTGCGCTGGGCCGCCGCGATCTCGTCGAGCTTGCGACCGACCGAGGTGGCCGAGGCGCCGCCCTGGCTCTGGCTGACATAGGCGTGGCGCAGGGCGTCGATCGCGGTCTGCAGCCGCACCGCCTCGTCGCGCATCACCTTGGAGGCGCGCGCGGCAGTGGCGGCGACCCAGATCATCCCCACCGGCATGAAGACCGCCAGCATGGTCATCAGAAAGCGCAGCCCGTCTTCGCCGTCCGTGCTGGGCTCGAGCACCACGAAGAACACCGCCGCCCCGAGCAGCCAGATCAGTGACAGCGCCACCGCGACCACCTCGACCCCGCTGACCTGCGGGCCGCGGCTGCGGTCGTAGATGCCCAAGGGCGTGGGCGCCGAGGGCGCGAGCCTCGCGCCGGCCTCGGGGGTCTGTGTCTCGGATGTCGCGTCGGGCATGGCCGGGCTCTTCATGATGGGGCGCGCAAGGGGAGAGTTCTCGGGGCGCGCGCCGTCAGATATAGGCGATCTTGAGGATTTCGTAATCCTTTGTCCCGCCGGGTGTGCGCACTTCGACGCTGTCGCCCTCTTCCTTGCCGATCAGGGCGCGGGCAATCGGCGATTTCATGTTCAGCAGGCCCTTTTCCACATTGGCCTCATGCTCGCCGACGATCTGCCAGGTCTTTTCCTCGTCGGTCTCTTCATCGACGACGGTGACCGTAGCGCCGAACTTGACCGATCCCGAGAGCTTGGTCGGATCGATCACCTCGGTCAGGCTGAGCACGCCTTCGAGTTCCTTGATCCGGCCCTCGATGAATCCCTGCTTTTCCCGCGCCGAATGGTACTCGGCGTTCTCCTTCAAATCCCCCAGTTCACGCGCCTCGGCAATCGCCTGGATCACCGCGGGGCGCTCGATGGATTTGAGCGTCTTCAATTCTGTCTCGAGCGCGGCATGGCCGGCGCGCGTCATAGGTATCTTTTCCATTGGCCTTACCAGAAAGGGCCGCCAGCCCTGTGCGGGGCGGCGGCGAATTCATCACAGCTCGTTTCAGCGACATTGCCCCGAGCATCGGACCGGATGCAAGGGTGATTTGCCCGCATGGGCAAAGCCCCGCGTGATTCGCCGCCGCGGCAGAGCTTGGGCGCTAACATCAGGAAATTGCGCCTCGCGGGCCGAAATTGTTCGATTATGACGCAGCGCCGGACGTTGACCGGAGGGCATTTTCCGGGCAGGACTCTGCGGATCATGATGCAGGTGCAGCACAGGCCAGGGGGATGAGATGAGCGACGTGACGCGCGAAGCGATGGAATACGATGTGGTGATCGTGGGCGCGGGCCCCGCCGGGCTCTCGGCCGCGATCCGGCTCAAGCAGCTCGACGCCGATCTCGAGGTGGTGGTGCTGGAGAAGGGCTCAGAGGTGGGTGCGCATATCCTCTCGGGCGCGGTGCTCGACCCCTGCGGTCTGGATGCGCTGATCCCCGACTGGAAGGACAAGGGCGCGCCGCTCACCGTGCCGGTCAAGGACGACAATTTCTACATGCTGGGTGAGGCCGGCAAGGTGCGGGTGCCGAACTGGCCGATGCCCAAGCTGATGTCGAACCACGGCAATTACATCGTCTCGATGGGCAACGTCTGCCGCTGGATGGCCGAGCAGGCCGAGGCGCTCGGCGTCGAGATCTTCCCCGGCATGGCCTGCTCCGAGCTGGTCTATGGCGCGGATGGCGAGGTCAAGGGCGTGGTCGCCGGCGAGTTCGGCCGCAACCCCGATGGCAGCGAGGGCCCCAGCTACGAGCCCGGCATGGAACTGCACGGCAAATACGTTTTCCTCGGCGAGGGGGTGCGCGGCCATCTGTCGAAGGAGGTGATTGCCAAATTCGACCTCTCCGCAGGAAAGGAACCGCAGAAATTCGGCCTCGGCATGAAGGAGATCTGGGAGATCGACCCGGCCAAGCACCGCGAGGGCTCGGTCACCCACACCATGGGCTGGCCGCTGAATGCCAACGCCGGCGGCGGGTCGTTCATCTATCACCTCGACAACAACCAGGTCTACGTCGGTTTCGTGGTGCACCTGGGCTACAAGAACCCGCATGTCTTCCCCTACATGGAATTCCAGCGGTTCAAGCATCACCCGATGGTGGCCGAGTTGCTCGAGGGCGGCAAGCGCGTGGCTTACGGCGCGCGGGCGATCACCGAGGGCGGCTGGCAGTCGATGCCCAAGATGGTGGCGCCGGGCGTGGCGCTCCTGGGCTGTTCGGTGGGCATGGTCAACGTGCCGCGGATCAAGGGCAACCACAACGCCATGCTTTCGGGCAAGGCGGCGGCCGAGGCGGCCTTTGCGGCGATCAAGGCGGGGCGCGCCTCCGACGAACTGTCGGACTACGAGACCGAGGTCCGCGAGGGCGCGATCGGCCAGGACCTCAAAAAGGTGCGCAACGTCAAGCCGATGTGGTCGAAATGGGGGCTCACCGCTTCGCTGGCCTTTGGCGGGCTCGACATGTGGACCAATTCGCTGTTCAACGCCTCTTTGTTCGGCACCATGGCGCATGGTACGTCCGATGCTCTGGCGACCGAGCCGGCGGCCAAGCACAAGGCGATCGACTACCCCAAGCCCGACGGCAAGCTGAGCTTTGACCGGCTGACCAACGTGGCGTTCTCCTTCACCAACCACGAGGAGAGCCAGCCCTGCCACCTGCGGCTGATCGACCCCTCGGTGCCGATCGACGTCAACCTGCCGAAATACGCCGAACCGGCGCAGCGCTATTGCCCGGCCGGGGTCTATGAGGTGGTCGAGAAGGGAGGCAAGCCGGAGTTCGTGATCAACTTCCAGAACTGCGTGCATTGCAAGACCTGCGACATCAAGGACCCGTCGCAGAACATCAAATGGGTGACCCCGCAGGGCGGCGACGGGCCGAACTATCCGAACATGTGAGATAGGCGCCTGAGCCCGGTCGACGCTTTGCGGAAGCCGGGCCAGCGGCTGCCCGCGGGGTGCCGCTGCAACGGTCATGTATTCCACTTCATGCCGGCAAAGTCCGTACGACCTTTGATCGGAGCGCTTGGCTCAGCCAAAGCGGCAGCCCGTCGCGCCGGAGGCGCGCCAATACTTTGTGGCGCACCTTTGGTGCGACGGGGCGGGCAGCCGCTGGCCCGGCGGCCTTCGGCCTTGTTCCGGGCCCGTTGCGATGGGATCCGTGCCTGCCTACCGAGGCGCCGCCGCCCGCCGCAGCCGGTCGTTGATCGCCCGGCCCAGCCCGACCTCCGGGATCGGCGCCACCGCGATCACCCGCGCCCCCTGCCCGTCAAGCGCATGCAGCGCGCCGAACAGCCGCGCCGCCGCCTCGTGCAGATCACCGTTGGCCGACAGGGTGCACGCCCCGCCCACAGGCCCGAAGCCCAGCAAGACCTCGCCCTCCCGCGCTTCGGTGGCATTCATCCGCAACCCCGCCTGCGGCGCGTAATGCGACAGCAGCTGGCCGGGCGCATTGGGCGCCTCGGCCGAGCCGCCCTCGGCCAGCCTCTCGCCCAATAGCGCCTCGAGCGCCTCTACCGGCAGCCCGCCGGGCCGCAGCAGCACCGGCGCGGGCGCGAGGCCAAGGATCGTCGATTCCACCCCGACCTCGCAAGCCCCGCCGATCAGCACCGCCTCGATCGCCCCGTCCAGACCGGCCAGCACGTGTTCGGGCACGGTCGGGCTGATCCGCCCCGAGGGGTTGGCTGAGGGCGCCGCCAGCGGCCCGTCGACGGCGCGCAGCAGCTCCTGCGCCAGCGGATGTGCCGGCACCCGCACCGCCAGGGTGGACAATCCGGCAGTCACCAAAGGCGAAATTCCGGCCCCGTCGCGCAGCGGCAGCACCAGCGTCAAAGGTCCCGGCCAGAAGGCCTGCGCCACCCTGTCAGCCGTGTCGTCCCAGATCACGTAGCGCTGCGCCATCGCGATATCCGCCACATGGGCGATCAGCGGATTGAAGCTCGGCCGGCCCTTGGCGGAATAGATCCCCGCCACCGCCGTGCCGTTGCAGGCATCGGCGCCAAGGCCATAGACCGTCTCCGTGGGAAAGGCGACGCGCCCGCCGGCGCGCAGCAGCGCCGCCGCCCGCGCCACCCCGCCCGAGGCCGGGTCAAGCCGTTCTGTCTGGATTTGGCTCATGGATCGTGACGCCGCGTTCTGGTTGCCGCTCAAGTGGCCGAGCGTATAGCTGTTGACCAACCGAAAGCAAAGCCTTTGCAAGGGGGTATTCCCATGGCCTATTCCGCCCCGCTGAATGATTACGACGTGATCTTTCGCCATGTCGTGCCACTGGCCCCCGTCACCGCGACCGAGCGGTTCTCGGAAGCCACCGGCGACATGGCGCAGGCGGTGCTCTCGGAAGCCGCCAAGCTCTGCGAGGAGAAGCTCTCGCAGTATCAACGCAATGGCGATCTGCACCCGGCACGGCTGGAAAACGGCGTGGTGCGCACCTCGCCGGGCTTTGCCGAGGGTCACAAGGCCATCGGCGACGGCGGCTGGATCGGCATGTCGGCCAGCCCCGAGCATGGCGGCATGGGCCTGCCGATGATGCTGACTACGGCGGTCAACGACATGCTGTCTGGCGCCTGCCTGTCGCTGCAACTGGCGCCGCTGATGAGCCAGGGCCAGATCGAGGCGCTGGAAAACCACGCCTCCGACGACCTGAAGGCGCTCTATATCCCCAAGCTGATCTCGGGCGAATGGACCGGCACGATGAACCTGACCGAGCCGCAGGCCGGATCGGACGTCGGCGCGCTCAGGACCAAGGCCGAGCCGAACGGCGATGGCACCTACGCGGTCTCTGGGCAGAAGATCTACATCTCCTGGGGCGACAATGACTTCGCCGGCAACGTCTGCCATCTGGTGCTGGCCCGGCTGCCGGACGGCAAACCCGGCACCAAGGGCATCTCGCTCTTCCTGGTGCCGAAGTTCCTGCCCGACGACGCGGGCAACCCGGGCACGGCCAACAGCCTGCGGGTGGTCTCGCTCGAGCACAAGATGGGGCTGCATGGCTCGCCCACGGCGGTGATGGAATATGATGGCGCCACCGGCTGGCTGGTGGGCGAGGCGCATGACGGCATGCGCGCCATGTTCACCATGATGAACAACGCCCGGCTCGGCGTCGGCGTGCAGGGGCTGGGCCAGGCCGAGGCGGCGACCCAGGCGGCGCTGGCCTATGCGCTCGACCGCAAGCAGGGTCGGACCCCGGTCGACGGCGGCAGCGGCACGATCATCGACCACGCCGACGTGCGTCGCATGCTGGCCGAGATGCGCGCCGATACATTTGTCGCCCGCGCCATCGCGGTGGCCTGCGCCCAGGCGATCGACATGGGCCAGGCCACCGGCGATCCGGCCTGGACCGCGCGCGCCGCGCTGCTGACGCCGATCGCCAAGGCCTTTGGCACCGAGACCGGCATGCGCGTCGCCGAGACCGGCGTGCAGGTGCATGGCGGCATGGGATTCATCGAGGAGACCGGCGCGGCGCAATTCTACCGCGACGTCCGCGTGACGGCGATCTACGAGGGCACCAACGGCATTCAGGCGATGGACCTTGTGGGCCGCAAGATGATGGACGGCGGCGAGGCGATGAATGCGCTGCTCGACGAGGTCGAGGCCCATGCCGAAGGCCTGCGCGCCACCCTGCCCGACCTGGCCGAACCGGTCTGGCAGGCCTCGGAAACCCTGCGCGAGACCGTCGAGGCGCTGGTGGCCAAGAGCGACCTGAACGAACGTTTCGCCGGCGCGGTGCCCTTCCTGATGGGCTTTGCCCGGGTGCTGGGCGGGCATTTCCACCTCAGGGCAGCCGAGGCCGAGGGTGCCGACAGCGCCCGTGGCCGGTTGGCGCGGTTCTACATCGAGCGGCTCCTGCCGGAACACGCCAGCCTGCTCGAGCAATCGCGCGCCGGCGCGGCCTCGCTCTATGCGCTGCGCCCCGAAGACCTGGCCTCCTGATGATGGACGGCGGGACCTCCGGCATCCGGTATCCTTGGCCAGAGCCGCCTGCCGAGGGCGCCGCCACCGAGGTGGCCCCCGGTGTGCTGTGGATGCGGCTGCCGCTGCCGATGGCGCTGGATCACGTCAATGTCTATGCGCTGGATGACGGCGACGGCTGGACGGTGATCGACGCCGGCATGGCCTCGAATCGCAGCCGCGCGATCTGGCAGACCCTGCTGGACGGGCCTTTGGCAGGCAAGCCGCTGCGCCGGATCGTCTTGACCCATCACCACCCCGATCACGTCGGGCTTGCCGGCTGGTTCAAGGCCGAGCATGGCGCCGAGCTCTGGGCCACCCGCACCGCCTGGCTGATGGCGCGGATGCTGACGCTGGACGAGCAGCACAGCCCCACCACCGAGACCCTGGAGTTCTGGCGCGCCTGTGGCATGGCGCCGGAGATCCTTGCCCGGCGCAGCGCCGACCGGCCGTTCAACTTCGCCGACGTGGTGGCGCCGCTGCCGCTCGGGTTTCGCCGGCTGGCCGAGGGCCAGGAGGTCAGCATGGGCGGCCGCCGCTGGGCGGTGCGCATCGGCAATGGCCATGCCCCGGCGCATGCCACCTTCTGGAGCCTTGACGACAACCTGGTGATTGCCGGCGACCAGATCCTGCCGTCGATCTCGTCGAACATCGGCGTCTATGCCACCGAGCCCGAAGCCGATCCGGTGGCCGACTGGCTGGAAAGCTGCGAGCGGTTCCTGCCGCTGGCGCGCGAGGATCACCTGGTGCTGGGCGGCCACAAGCTGCCCTTCACCGGGCTGCCGCTGCGGCTGCACCAGCTGATCGACAACCACCACGGCGCGCTCAAGCGCCTCTTGACCTGTCTCGAGACGCCGAAGACCGCCTGCGAGTGCTTCGCGCCGCTGTTCAAGCGCCGGATTGGCGAGAGCGAATACGGTCTGGCGATGGTCGAGGCGATGGCGCATTGCCTGCACCTCTGGCACGCGGGCCGCGCGACGCGGGAGATCCGCGCCGACGGCGCTTGGGTCTGGCACAGCGTGGCGCAGTAGTCGCGGCGTCGCTGCAAGAGGTCGCGATTGGGCGTGGATGGATCACCCCGCGCCCCGGACACCACCGCGCGCCCCGGGCCCGCTCCGGGGCCTCATGGTCGCCGCAAGAGGTCCCGGGTCGAGCCCGGCACGGCGTTGTTGGCTCGCGCCTGCGCCCCGCACACCCCCCGCGCGCCCCGGACTTGATCCGGGGCCTCCCGGTTTGAAGGCGAGGTCCGCGCTCACCCCCGGCACGGCATTGTTGGCTCTCGCCCCCGTCCCGCCCACTCACACGCGCCCCGGACTTGATCCGGGGCCTCTCGGCTTCCAAACGAGGTCACGGCTCACCCCTGTGACGGCGAGGTGGGATCGCTCCCGCGGCTCACCCTTCCAGAGCCCCGGACCTGCTCCGCGGCCTCAGGATCGCCGCAAGCAGCCCCGACCCACCCCCGTGATCACTGGGCCAGCACACGCCTCACGCATGCCCCGCGGTCGCCGAGAGCGCCAGCGCATCCACGCCAAGCACACCCAGCGCCGCCTCCCATTTTTCCGCATCCGGCCGATCAAAGATCAGCGCTGCATCGGCCTCGCAGGTCAGCCAGCCGTTCTGCCCCAGCTCCATCTCGAGTTGGCCCGGCCCCCAGCCGGCATAGCCCAGCGCCACCAGCCGGCGGCGCGGGCCGCGGCCGGCGCCGATCTCCTCGAGGATGTCCATCGTCGCCGTCATCGACACCGCCGCGTCGACCTTGAGCGTCGCCACCGGCGATTCGTAGTCCGGCGTGTGCAGCACAAAGCCCCGCCCCTGCTCCACTGGCCCGCCGAAATGCATCGGCGCGCGGCGGAAATCATCGGTCACCGGCACCTCGAGCTGCTCGAGCAGCTCACCGAGGCCGAGGTCGGCCACCGGCTTGTTGAGGATCAGCCCCATCGCCCCCTCGGGCGAATGGGCGCAGAGATAGACCACGGAATGGGCGAACCGCGGATCCAGCATCCCCGGCATCGCGATCAGCAACTGGCCGGTCAGTCCGCTGTCATCTGCTGTGGTCATGGGCTCGGTCATCGCCTCTGTGCTCCCCTTGCTGCCTTGCGGTCAAAGATGGGCCGTGGGGCCACATGACGCAAGGCTCGCCACAACGTGAGTTGGATTTCACCCGCCTTTCCCGCATCTGATATCGCATGATGCGACATCTCCTGACCTTTCTGGCGCTTGTTCTCGGCCTCGCCGGGCCCGCCCTCGCCCAGAGCCCCGTGGCCGACCTGACCCGGTCCGACATAACCCGCGGCGAGGTCGCCCGTGCGGCGTTGATCCCCGGCTGGCGGCAGGCGGACGGCAGCCATGTGGCCGGTCTGCTGATCGATCTGGCGCCGGGATGGAAGACCTATTGGCGCAGCCCCGGCGATGCCGGCATCCCGCCGCGCTTCGACTGGGCCGGCAGCCGCAATGTCGCCGGGCTGCGCACCCTGTGGCCGACGCCCAAGGCGATGGACCAGAACGGCATGACCTCGATCGGCTATCCCGGCGACGTGGTGATCCCGCTGGTGATCCGCCCCGACAGCGCCGGCAGACCGATCACCCTGACGGGCCGGATGGAGCTTGGCGTCTGCAAGGAGGTCTGCGTGCCGGCCGAGGTGCGGTTTTCCGCCAGCCTGACCCCCGGCGGCGCCCGCGATCCGCGGCTGGTGGCGGCGCTGGTCGACCGGCCACTGACCACGCGCGAAGCACGGGTCGGCCGGGTGACCTGCCGGATTGCGCCGATCAAGGGCGGCGTCGCGCTTACTGCCGACATCGCCATGCCGAGCGCCGGTGGGCGCGAATACGTGGTGGTCGAGACCGCCAACCCGGCGATCTGGGTGGCCGAGGCCCAAACCCGGCGCACCGGCCCGGTGCTGACCGCGCGCACCGAGATGCAGCACGTCGAGGGCGCGCCCTTCGCGCTCGACCGCGCCGGCCTGCGGTTCACCGTGCTGGGCAGCAGCCACGCCGTCGACATCCGTGGCTGCGTGGCCGGCTAGGCCAGCGCCCGGCGCAGCTCCGGCGGCAGGCGCAGCACCTGGCCCTCGGACCCCAGCACCACCACCGTCACCAGCGCCTCGAACAGCAGCGCCGCGCCGCGCAGCACCTGCTGGCGCAGAACCATGCGCGCGCCGCCGATCCGCTCGGGCGTGGTCAGCACCATCAGGTCATCGCCGTAATGCGCCGGGCTCAGGTAGTCGCATTCGATCCGCCTGACGACAAAGACCTGCCCCGAGGCCTCCCGCATCGCCCGCTGGTCGATGCCCAGCGCGGCCACCCATTCGCTGCGGCCGCGTTCGATGAACTTGAGGAAATTGGCGTGATAGACGATCCCCGCCATATCGGTGTCCTCGTAATAGACCCGGCAGTCGAAACGGTGCATCGCAAATCCCCTGTTGCCCGCTCCCGTCAAACCACCCCGCGGCCTCTCGCGCAAGCCGCGGGGGCCAATTCCCCAATGGCCCCGCGCCGATGCCGCAACGCCGGTTGATTGGCGGGGGATTGTCAGAGCTTGTCTCGACTGGTCAGCCCACCCGACCCGGCGGCTGATCTGCGAAATGCGCCACTCGGTCTTCGGCGGGTCCGGCTGGCACCGGGCGACCTCGACCGACAACGAGAGACTGTCTGACGCGCCGAAACCCGACCGGCGGCGATCCTGCCTCGGAATCCCGGCCCATCAGACCGGCCGGGCGCGCGTCGACCGGAAGGCCTGCGCGACAGCGGACCGGGCCCTGAGGTCTAGCCGGGCAGATTTACCCGGGCGGACAGCCGCAGCGCATGGGATGGGTCTTCAGCAACCGCCGGCATCACCGGATCATAGGCCGCCCGGATCACCGCGCCGATCTCGGGGCGCAGCACCGTCCGGCCGCCGGCGATGGCCAGCGGCGAGACCTCGGCAAAAGCCTGCTCGGACCACAGCAGCATCACCTGCACCACCTGCCCCAGCGCCAGATCCTCGGCCGGTATCGCCGCCAGCGTCTTGTCCATCCGCAAAAAGACGAAGGCGGCCTTGATCGCGCCCTGCGCATCGAAGCGGAAGGCCCGGTACTGGGTGGCGCCGGCCTGCTTCAGCCGCGCCACCAGCGGCGCCAGATCCGGCACCAGCTTGTCGAGATCGGGCACTTCGGTCAGCTCGTCCCAGTCGCGGAAGAAGAAGAACATGCAGTTCGAACCCAGCTCCGGGTCGGTCTCGGCCATGTGGTGACCGGCCATGGCAACCACCGCCTCCATCGCGCCCTTGATCACCGGCAGGGTCTCTTCGGTGACGCCAAAGACGATGGGCGCGATCGGCCGGCCCCAGCGGGCAAACAGGTAGCGCCCGTCGGCGCGGGAGAACAGCGGGGTAATGTCGTCTGGCGTCAGCATGGCGCCGTCCTTAGCACCGGGCGGCGGCGGGATAAACCGGGCTCTGCACGGCTCTGTGCATTCCTGCAGAGACGGTTGCGCGGCGGATGGTCTCGCCTTTGTGCGCGACCGGGCGTAAGGCACTATCATGTTGCGCCTGTTCCCTCTGTCCGATGCCGATGACCTGCCTGTCTGGCAGCGGCCGGTGGTGCTGCTCTTCGTGATGGCGGCGGCAATGCCTGTGGCCTTTGCCACCTGGTCGGCGCTGCTCAACAACTTCGTCATCGAGGTGGCGGGTTTTGACGGCAAGGATATCGGCTGGCTGCACACGGTACGCGAGATCCCCGGGCTTCTGGCGGTGGGCGTGATCGCGCTGCTGCTGCTGATGCACGAACAGGTGCTGGGGGTGGTGTCGCTGCTGCTTCTGGGGGTGGCGACGGCGCTGACCGCGTATTTCCCCTCGATGGGCGGCATCCTGACGATCACCATGCTGTCGTCGATCGGCTTTCACTACTACGAGACGGTGAACCAGTCGCTGCAGCTGCAATGGCTCACCAAGGCCGAGGCGCCGCGGGTTCTCGGCCTGCTGCTGGCGGCCGGCTCGGCGGCGACGTTGCTGGCCTATGGTGCCATCGTGCTCACCTGGGAGGCGCTGGGCCTGTCCTACGCCGATGTCTACCTGATCGCCGGCGGCATCACCGCCCTGCTGGCGGTGCTGGCGATGCTGGCCTATCCGCGGTTCGAGGCGCGCGAGCCACAGATCAAGACGCTGGTGTTGCGGCGGCGCTACTGGCTCTATTATCTGCTGCAGTTCCTGTCCGGCGCGCGACGACAGATCTTCGTGGTCTTCGCCGGCTTCATGATGGTTGAACGCTTCGGCTTTGCGGTGCATGAGGTCACCGCGCTGTTCCTGATCAATCTGGTGGCCAACATGATCTTTGCGCCGCTGATGGGCCGCGCGGTGGGGCGGTTCGGCGAACGGGCGACGCTGCTGTTCGAATACGCCGGGCTGATCGCGGTGTTTCTGGCCTATGGCGGCATCTACCACTTCGGCTGGGGCGTGCTGCTGGCGGCCGCACTCTATGTCATCGACCACCTGTTCTTTGCCCTGGCGCTGGCGCTCAAGACCTACTTCCAGAAGATCGCCGACCCGCGCGACATTGCCCCCACTGCCGCCTTGGCCTTCACCATCAACCATATCGCGGCGGTGTTCCTGCCGGCGGCGCTGGGCTATCTCTGGCTGGTCTCGCCCGGCGCGGTCTTTGTGGCGGCGGCCGGGATCGCCTTGGCGTCGTTCCTGCTGGCCCTGCTGATCCCGCGCCATCCGGCGCCGGGTCACGAGACGATCTTCGCCAGCCCACTGGCCACCGCACCGGCCGAATGAGAGATCGCCTCGTCCCGGACCTGATCCGGGACCTCCCCCGCCAGTCAAGAAGCCCCGGCGCGGCGGCCGTGGCACGCGACCCGCTGGACGGAGCGACGGACACCCGCACCGGCCCAGTAGAGCATCACCCGTCCCGGACCTGATCCGGGACCTCTCCTGCCAGCCAAGAGGCCCCGGCGCGGCGGCCGGGGCGCGCGACGCGGCAGACAAGACGCGGCTGGCCTTGGCGGCCGCTTCGGGCTAGAGACCGGAAACCCCATGTCACGAGGCCCCAAATGCCCACTTTCACCGCCTTCACCACCCTCACCGGAAAAGACCAGGCCCATGCCCTTGGCGAGGCGATGGAGCGGCTGGAGCCCGAGCCCACTGGCATCGGCGTCTTCGAGATGGAAGACGGCTCGGGCCTGTGGGAAATCGGTGGCTATTTCACCGAAGCGCCCGATGCCGCGGCGCTGGCGCTGCTCACCGCGGCCTTCGGCGCCAGAGAATTTGTCGTTTCGGAACTGCCGGAGACCGATTGGGTCGCCAAGGTCCGCCGTGACCTCGCACCGGTCGAGGCCGGGCGCTTCTTTGTTTATGGCAGCCATGACGCCGACAAGGTGCCCGAAGATGCCGAGCCGCTGCTGATCGAGGCCGCCATGGCCTTTGGCACCGGCCATCATGGCACCACCCTGGGCTGCCTGCGGGCGCTCGACCGGCTGGCCAACGAGGGCTTCGAGGGGCAGCGCGTGGCCGACATCGGCTGCGGAACCGCGGTGCTGGCGATGGCGGCTGCGCGGATCTGGCCGCAGACGGTGCTTGCCTCCGACATCGACCAGGTGGCGGTCGACGTGGCCCTGGCGAATGTCCGTGCCAACGGGCTCGAAGGCCGTGTCACCTGCCTCGAGGCCACCGGCTTCGATCACCCCGAGATCGCCGACCGCGCGCCGTTTGATCTGGTGTTCGCCAATATCCTGATGGGACCGCTGATCGCGCTGGCGCCCGACATGGCGCGGCATCTCGGGACGCAGGGCTATGCCATCCTCTCGGGCATTCTCAACGAACAGGCCGACGAGGTGATTGCAGTTTATGCCGAAAATGGTATCAATCTGGTGCAACGCGAAGAGATTGTTGAATGGACGACCCTGACCCTTCGCAAAGCGGGCTGATTTGCAGGGTATTTTCGATCAAACCAGCGATTTCGCCTCAAATTTGCCTTATTTGCATCGCATAAAAGACGCTGTGTCTGGTGGGGGCCAGATAAATAGAGGCTGTCATGTCGGAAACATTGTTTCATTTCGACAAACGTGTGAATCGCATTGCCAAGAAGAATCGCAAAATGGCGCGCGGGCACGTTAATTTCATTGATCGTACAGGGCTGGTCCGTCAACGCCCGCGCCGCAGCCTGTCGGCTGTGCCACTGCGCGGCCTTCTGGTCATCGGGCTGGGTTTCGTAGGCTTCAAGGGGCTGCTGATCGCCCATCAGGGGCCGGTACAATATGAAGAAAAGCTGGCGCTGCTGGCCGAAGGCTCGATTTTCGAGCAGGGCGCAGCCTGGGCGATGCAGATCGAACCCGCCTCGCAGACGCTGGCCCGTTTTCTGTCACCGCTGCTCTGAGCGTCAGACCGCGGTGACCGGGCCATCCCCGGTCCGTGACGGTCCGCTTGCCAAGTTTGGTTAACCAGTGCCCCGATCCGGCGTGCCGCAGGCCTTTCGGATCGGCTTCGGGCGGCTCACCCCACGCACCCAGACACATGAGCCGCATTTTCGGACTTACCCGCCCTCTTTAACGAGTAAAGGCCGCGACTTCATCTGAAGGCGCGGCCCGAAACCGGTTGCATGCAGGTACTCTCAGCGCGCGCCGTCGCGCGCCACACGGTCGATATCGGCGCGGGTCAGGCCAATGTCGTCGAGCTCGGCTGCGGTCAGTTTCGACAGCATCGTCCGGGTCTGGCGGGCGTCGTTCCATTCCTGCACGGCCGAGATCATGGCAATGATGACGCGACCGATGCGTTCGGCAACGCCGGCAATGGCGATATGGGCGTGGCTCTGTTCGGATACTGCCATTGTTTTCGCTCCTGGGCTAAAGCGCCATGGCGGCGCGTGTTTTCATTCTGCGCAATTAATGGGCAAAATCGGCCCCCGCAAGCGACGTGATTGCAATCCCCATATGCGTTTTCCGCATGGCTTGCCGTCCCGACAAGACTCTGAAACAAATCAATAAATTACGGTTTTCGATGTCGCTTTCGGCCATTTGCATGTCGCTTCCGGGTGGTGCGGATGCGCCACCGACGGACCTACCGATGCGCCAGGGTCACGGGACGGAGCCTTGCGCCGGGGCTGCCGGATAAGATTGGCCTTTGTTCCCGGTTCGTGCTAGCGAGGCAAAAAAGCAACAAACGGGGCAGTCATGCGGGTTCTGGGCATCGATCCGGGTTTGCGCAACCTGGGCTGGGGCGTGATCGACGTCACCGGCAACAAGCTGTCGCATGTGGGCAACGGCGTCTGCCACTCGGAGGGCCGCGATCTCGCCTGCCGGCTGGTGTCGCTGCACGACCAGCTCTCGGCGGTGCTGGCGCGGTTTGCCCCGACCACGGCGGCGGTGGAACAGACCTTCGTCAACAAGGATGCGGTGGCGACGCTGAAACTGGGCCAGGCCCGCGGCATCGCGCTCTTGGTGCCGGCGCAGGCCGGGCTCGCGGTCGGCGAATACGCCCCCAACGCGGTCAAGAAATGCGTGGTCGGCGTCGGACACGCGGACAAGAAACAGGTGGCCCACATGGTCAGGATGCAATTGCCCGGCGTGGTGCTGGCCGGCCCGGACGCAGCCGACGCGCTGGCCATCGCCATCACCCATGCGCTCTATTTCCGCTCGCCGGCGCTGCGCGAGGTGGCCCGATGATCGGCAAGCTCTCGGGTCGGATCGATTACCGCGGCGAGGATCACGTGCTGCTCGACGTGCGCGGCGTGGGCTACGTAGTCTATTGCTCAGAACGCACCCTGGCCACCCTGCCCGGCCCCGGCGAGGCGGTGGCGCTCTACACCGACATGGTGGTGCGCGAGGACCTGCTGCAGCTCTACGGCTTCCCCTCTCTGGTCGAGAAGGAGTGGCACCGGCTGCTGCTCACCGTGCAGGGTGTCGGCGCCAAGGCGGCGCTGGCGATCCAGGGCGCGCTGGGGCCCGAAGGCGTCAGCCGGGCGATCGCATTGGGCGACGTGACGGCAATCAAGGCGGCCAAGGGGATCGGTCCCAAGACCGCGCAGCGGGTGGTGCATGAGCTGAAAGACAAGGCGCCGGCGGTGATGGCCATGGGCGGCGCCCAGGCGGCCGAACTCGGCGATGTCGAGGAAGCGGTGATCGCACCGGCGCGCCCGGCGAAACCGGCAAAAGCCGCGCCCCGGGCCTCCAACGCCCAGGCCGAGGCGCTTTCGGCGCTGAGCAACCTCGGCTACGGTCCCGGCGAGGCGGCGGGCGCGGTGGCGCAGGCGGCAGGCGAGGACCCCGAGGCCGAGACCCCGGCGCTGATCCGCGCGGCGCTGAAGCTTCTGGCACCGAAAGGATGAGCGGCGCGAGGAAAGCCCGCACGGGCTTGAGGAGCCTCTGAGATGAGCGAACCGGACCCCACCCTGCGCCCCGAAGAGCGCCCAGAGGATTACGACCGCGCCCTGCGGCCGCAGCAGCTTGGTGATTTCATCGGCCAGGCCGAGGCGCGCGCCAACCTGCGGGTCTTCATCCAGTCCGCGCGGCAGCGCGGCGAGGCGATGGACCACACGCTGTTTCACGGCCCCCCCGGCCTTGGCAAGACGACGCTGGCGCAGATCATGGCGCGCGAGCTCGGCGTCAATTTCCGCATGACCTCCGGTCCCGTTCTGGCCAAGGCCGGCGATCTGGCGGCGATCCTGACCAACTTGGAAAACCGCGACGTGCTCTTTATCGACGAGATCCACCGGCTCAATCCGGCGGTCGAGGAGGTGCTCTACCCGGCGCTCGAGGATTTCGAGCTCGATCTGGTGATCGGCGAAGGCCCGGCGGCGCGCACCGTGCGGATCGAGCTGCAACCCTTCACGCTGGTCGGCGCCACCACCCGCCTCGGCCTGCTCACCACGCCGCTGCGCGACCGCTTCGGCATCCCGACACGGCTGAATTTCTACACCATCGACGAGCTGCACGAGATTGTCAGCCGCAACGCGATCAAGCTCGGCGTGCCGGCCGATGACGCCGGCGCGCGCGAGATTGCGCGTCGCGCCCGCGGCACGCCGCGGATTGCCGGCCGGCTGCTGCGCCGGGTGGTGGATTTCGCCGTGGTCGACGGCGATGGACACATCACCCGCGAACTGGCCGATGGCGCGCTGACCCGGCTGGGCGTCGACAACCTTGGCCTCGACGGCGCCGACCGGCGCTATCTCACGCTGATTGCCGAGAATTACGCCGGTGGCCCGGTGGGGATCGAAACGCTCTCGGCCGCGCTCAGCGAAAGCCGCGATGCGCTGGAAGAGGTGATCGAGCCCTACCTTCTGCAACAGGGCCTGATCCAGCGCACCCCGCGCGGCCGGATGCTGGCGCAGAAGGCCTGGACCCACCTCGGCCTGCCCGCCCCGCGCCCGCCGGGACAGACCGACCTGTTCGGCTGATCGCCGCGCGCTACCATCCACGCGTTGACTGTTGCGGTGGCTTCGGCATTCTGCGCCAACGCCGCGGCGCTCGACCGCTTGACCCATGACAGGAGACCGACCCGTGACCGACGATCTTCACAGCGCCCGCAGCGATTTCCCGCCCGGCTTCCTCTTCGGAGCCGCCACTGCCGCCTACCAGATCGAAGGCGCCAGTTTTGGCAGTGCCGGCCCGAGCCATTGGGACAGCTTTGCGGCTACTCCCGGCAATGTGGTCGGCGGCGATGACGGCTCGATCGCCTGCGAACATTACCACCGCTGGCCGGAGGATCTCGACCTGATGCAGGCGGCGGGCTTTGACGCCTACCGCTTCTCCACCTCCTGGGCGCGGGTGATGCCCGACGGCACCGGTACGCCCAACCCCGAAGGACTGGATTTCTACGACCGGCTGGTCGACGGTGTGCTCGAGCGCGGCATGAAGCCATATCTCACGCTTTATCACTGGGACCTGCCCGCGGTTCTGGCAATGAAGGGCGGCTGGACCAATCGCGACATCGCCGGCTGGTTTTCGAACTATGCCGAGGTGGTCTATGACCGCATCGGCGACCGCGTCGCCGCCACCGCCACCATCAACGAGCCCTGGTGCGTCGCCTGGCTGTCGCATTTCGTCGGCGTCCATGCGCCCGGCCTGCGCGACATCCGCGCCGCCGCCCATGCCATGCACCACGTGCTGCTGGCCCATGGCACCGCGATGCAGGCGTTGCGCGCCAAGGGCGCGAAGGATCTCGGCATCGTGCTCAACTTCGAGACCGCCAGCCCCGCAACCGACACGCCCGCAGACATCGCCGCCGCCGGCCGCGCCGATGCGATCTTCAACCGCTGGTTCATCGAGGCGATGACCGGCCAGGGCTATCCGCAAGAGGTGCTCGACGGCATCGGCCCGCATATGCCCGCAGGCTGGCAGGACGACTTGGACACCATCGCCCAGCCGCTCGACTGGCTTGGGGTCAACTACTACACCCGCGCGCTCTATGCCGATGCGCCCGACATGCCCTGGCCCGCCTGTCGCGCGATCGAAGGCACGCTGCCGAAAACCGCCATGGGCTGGGAAATCCGCCCCGAAGGGCTGCGCGAGTTTCTCGTCCGGATGGGGCAAGGCCCGGCCCGCGGTCTGCCGATCTACGTCACCGAGAACGGCATGGCAGGCGATGACATCCTCGAAGGCGGCGCGCTCCATGACCCGGTGCGCATGGGCTTTATCGACGGCCACCTTGCCGCCGCCCGCGAGGCCATCGCCGAGGGCGTCGACCTGCGCGGCTTCTTCTACTGGTCGCTCTTGGACAACTACGAATGGGCCTTCGGCTATGCCAAGCGCTTCGGCATCGTCCACGTCGATTACGACACGCAAAAGCGCACGCCAAAGGCCTCCTACCACGCGCTGTCCCGCGCGCTGGCGCGCTAGCTGACGGCCCGCGCGTCAGAAAAAGCTCTGCGGATCGATATCCACCGCCAGCCGCAGCGAGCCGCGCAGCGGGAACTGGCCGATCCATTCGGCCAGCGCCCCCTGCAGCGCCACCCCCTTGTCGGCCTTGACCAACAGCCGGACCCGGTGGCGCCCGCGCACCCGGGCAATCGGCGCGGGCGCCGGGCCAAAGACCTGCGCGCCCACCCGCCGCAGCGCTGCGTCATTGCGCGCCAGCGCGGTGCCGAGATCATAGGCCGGCTGCGCCTCCTCGGCGGAAATGATGATTCCCGCCAACCGGCCGTAGGGCGGCACCCCCGCGGCGCGGCGCTCGTCGGCCTCGGCCTGCCAGAAGCTCTCCTCGTCGCCGGCGATGATCGCCCGGATCACCGGATGCTCGGGCTGGTGGGTCTGGATCAGCGCCCGGCCCGGCTTTTCCGCCCGCCCGGCCCGCCCGGCCACCTGCCGCACCAGCTGAAAGGTCCGCTCGGCGGCGCGCAGGTCAGAGCCATGCAACCCGAGGTCGGCATCGATCACGCCCACCAGCGTCAAGAGTGGAAAGTTGTGCCCCTTGGCCACCAGCTGGGTGCCGATGATGATATCGGCCCCGCCGCCGGCAATCTCCTCGATCTGCGCCTTCAGCGCCCGGGCCGAGCCGTACATGTCAGACGAGAGCGTCGCCACCCGCGCCTGCGGAAACAGCGCCACCGCCTCCTCGGTCAGCCGCTCGACCCCAGGCCCGACGGCGGCCAGCCGGTCTTCGGCCTCGCAGGAGGGGCAGGCCCCGGGCACCGCCGTGCTCTCGCCGCACTGATGGCAGACCAGCCGCTTGAGAAACCGGTGCTCGACCATCCGCGCGTCGCATTGCGGGCATTCGATCTGGTGACCGCAGGCGCGGCAGAGCGTGATCGGCGCATAACCACGCCGGTTGATGAAGAGAAGCGACTGCTCGCCCCGCTCGAGCCGCGCCTCAACCGCCTTCTGCAACGTCGGCGACACCCAGCGATCTGACGGCAGGCTCTCGGCCCGCATGTCGATCGCCCGCATCTCCGGCAGCACCGCCTCGCCGAACCGCGAGGTCAGCTCGATCCGCGTGTATTTGCCGGCCTGCGCATTGGCCCAGCTCTCCAGCGAGGGTGTGGCCGAGGCCAGCACCACCTGTGCCTCCTCCAGCGAGGCGCGCAGCACCGCCATGTCGCGCGCATTGTAGAGCACCCCGTCGCCCTGCTTGTAGGAGGTGTCATGCTCCTCATCGACGACGATCAGCCCGAGGTCGCGGAACGGCAGGAACAACGAGGACCGCGCGCCCACCACCATCTGCGCGCCGCCCTCGCCGACCATCTTCCAGCAGCGCCGCCGCTCGGTCTGGGTGATGCCCGAGTGCCATTCCGCCGGCTTGGCGCCAAACCGCGCCTCGACCCGGGTGAGGAACTCCTGGGTCAGCGCGATTTCGGGCAAGAGCACCAGCGCCTGTCGGCCGCGCCGCAGGCACTCGGCGACCGCCTCGAGATAGACCTCGGTCTTGCCCGACCCGGTGACCCCGCGCAAAAGCGTCGTCGAATAGCCCTGCGCCGCGCCGTCCTGCAGATGCGCCACCGCCCCCGCCTGGTCATCGGTCAGCGCCTTGCCCGGCAGGGCGGGATCGAGCGGCAGGTAGGGCGTGTCGCGCGGCGCCTCCTCCTCGAACACCACGCCCTGCGCCGCCAGCCCCTTGACCACAGAGGTCGAGACCCCGGCCATCTCGGCCAGCTCCTTGAGGGTGAAACTCAGCCCGCCATAGTCCTCGAGCACCTCGAGCACCGCCCGCCGCGCCTTGGTGTCGCGATCGGGCAGCCCCTCGCCGCGGCGATAGACCTTGCGGCTGCCCGGCGGTGCGCCCAGGCCCGGCGCCCGGGTTGCCAGCCGCAGCATCGCCGGCAGCGGCGTCAGCGTGTAGGCGCCGGCGCGGGTCAGAAAGGCGCGCATGCCGTCGCGCATCGGCGCCGCATCGAGCACCCGCAAGACCGGCCGCAGCTTGGCGCGGTCAAACCCGCCCTCGCCCTCGCCCCAGACCACCCCCAGCATCCGCCGCGGTCCCAGCGGCACCTCGACAAAGGCGCCGAGGTGACAGCCGCCCTCCGGCGCGAGGTAATCCAGCACGCCGGCCAGATCGCCCATCGCCTGGGTCAGCAGCACCCCGATCCGGTCGCCTTCGTCGAAATAGCTGCGGCTCATCCGGCCCTGCCCCTCACGCCTGTCATCTCAGCCGAGAGGTATGCCACCCACCCCCGATTGCCAAGCCGGTCCCCCGCGGCGCGGGCGCGTCCCGCCCTTCTTCCGGCCCCAAATATACCCGGGGAGCTTGAGGGGCTGGCCCCGCACTCCCGCCGCCGGCCCGAAACGCCCCCGCCGGCGTTCTCCACAGCCGTCGCAACCCCACCGTTGACAGAAAGGCACAACCTGAAGAAAACCGTCAAAGCCGCTCGAAAAGCTGGCGAAAACCGCACCGGCGCCTGCTAGCCTCCGGCAACCAGCCAGGGATTCGCCAAAGGGACACGCATGACCTCCAGCCTAAAGATCGACGACGACCTCCGCGCCAGGATCATCTCGCGCCCCTCGGTGATCCTTGACGACAAGGACCTGATGCATGCGCTGATCGCCGCCAACGAAAAGGCCATGGGCAGCAATATCGTCGACCTCCGCGGCATTGCCATGGAACGGCTCGAACGTCGGCTCGACCGGCTCGAGGACACCCACCGCAGCGTCATCGCCGCCGCCTACGAGAACCTCGCCGGCACCAACCAGGTGCACCGCGCCATCCTGCGCATGCTCGATCCGGTGGATTTCGAGACCTTCCTGCGCGGTCTCGGCGGTGAGGTGGCCGATATCCTGCGGGTCGACGCGGTGCGGCTGGTGCTGGAAAGCGCGGAACGCGCCGAGGACGACCCGGCGCTCAGACGGCTGGGCGACGTGCTGATGGTGGCCGAGCCGGGCTATGTCTCGAACTATGTCACCGAGGGCCGGATGGGCGGGCTGCGCCCGGTCACCCTGCGCCAGCTCGCGACCGGCGACCCGGCGCTGTTTGGCGCCCGCGCCGGCGACATCCGCTCGGAGGCCTGCCTGGTGCTTGATCTCGGCGAGGGACGGCTGCCCGGCATGCTGTCGCTCGGCGCCGAGGATCCGCATCTCTTCACCCCGCAACAGGGCACCGACCTGCTGGCCTTCTTTGCCGGCGTCTTCGAGCGCGCCATGCGCCGCTGGCTGGCGTGAGCGCGCCGGCCACCTTCATCTCTCCGGCAGCGCGCGATGCGCTGGACGACTGGCTGACCCAGGCCCGCGCCCTCAAGGGCCGGGCCGAGAACACCGTCGAGGCTTACCGCGCCGACGTGCTGGGCTTTCTCGCCTTCATGACCGAGTACCACGGCGGCACCCAGGGCCTCGGCCCGCTGTCGCGGATCACCCTGCGCGACATGCGCGCCTGGATGGCGCATACCCGCGGCCCCGATGTCGGGCCGCGGACGCTGGCGCGCAAGCTCTCGGCGGTCAAAAGCTTCTACCGCTGGTTGGCCGAGCGCGAGGGCTTCGAGCCGACCGCCGTGCTCTCGACCCGGGCGCCGAAATACACCCGCAGGCTGCCCCGCCCGCTGGCCGAGGACGCCGCCCGCGCGATGATCGACACCGTCGAGCTGCAGAGCCAGACCGGCTGGATCGCCGCCCGCGACATGGCGGTGGTGACGCTGCTCTATGGCTGCGGGCTGCGGATCTCGGAGGCACTGGGGCTGAACCGCGGCGCGGCACCGCTGGGCGACAGCCTGCGGGTGCTGGGCAAGGGCCAGAAGGAGCGGATCGTGCCGGTGATCCCAGTCGCCGCCCGCGCCGTCGATGGCTATCTGGCGCTCTGCCCCTTCGACCTCGACGCTGATGCGCCGCTGTTTCTCGGTGCGCGGGGCGGCCGGCTGAACCCGCGGCTGGTGCAGAAGGCGATGCAGCAGGCCCGCCTGCAGCTCGGCTTGCCTGCCACCGCGACGCCGCACGCCATGCGCCACAGCTTTGCCACCCATCTGCTCAACGCCGGCGGCGACCTTCGGGCGATCCAGGAGCTGCTCGGCCATGCCTCGCTGAGCACCACCCAAGGCTACACCGGCATCGACAGCGCGCGGCTCCTCGAGGTGTATGACAGGGCGCATCCGAAGGCCGGCTAGCCCGCGGCGGTGGGTTGCAAACCCACCCTACGCAGCGGAGCGATGCCGGGGCGGGTCGCATCCCACGGTCCCGAAATGCAGCGCACCCCGAAGGGTGGATCAACAACAAGCGATCCCAAAGCCGCATGTCCCGTAGGGTGGGTTTGCAACCCACCGCCCCCACAGACCCGCGCATCTCATAGGGCGGAGATCGCTCTGTGCGGGTGTCATCTGTCGTTTTCCCGTTTCAACGTGCCGCCCCGGGCCTGCCCGGTCCCGCCGCCGCAAGTCTCGCGCCTGTTTCCTCCCTCATGCGCCGCACCGGCGCTGACAGGGCCGCACCCGGCCTGAAACACACCTCTGTCGCGCGCAGTTTGCTGCGCCGTCGCAACGGGCGTTCACGCGTAATTTCATCACCCTGCCAGTGCTTTCGATTGAATCCAGCGGCCATATCGGGGATGACAGGTCAATGACCGATCTGCGCGCCCTCTCGATCCACTGGCTCACCGCGACCGGAGCCGTCTTTGCCATGCTGGCGCTGCTCGAGGCGGTGCAGTCGAACTGGCCGATGATGTTCGTCTGGCTGGTGGTGGCCTTTGCGGTCGACGGCATCGACGGGCCGCTGGCGCGCAAATATGACGTCAAACACCGCGCCCCGCGCTTTGACGGCGTGCTGCTCGACCTGATCATCGACTACCTGACCTATGTGTTCATCCCCGCCTTCGCGCTGTTTCAGTCCGGCCTGCTGCCCGGCTGGCCCGGCTGGATGGCGATCATTGTGGTCACATTTGCCAGCGCGCTCTATTTCGCCGACACCGGCATGAAGACAAAGGACAATTCCTTTGCCGGCTTTCCCGGTTGCTTCAACATGGTGGTGCTGGTGATGTTCGCCCTCGCACCGCCGCCGCCGGTGATCCTGGCGATCGTGCTGGTCTGCGCGGTGGCGATGTTCCTGCCACTGAAATTCATCCACCCGGTGCGCACCGAGCGTTGGCGCGCGGTCTCTTTGCCGATGGCGCTGGCCTGGACCTTCTTTGCCGGCTGGGCCGCCTGGGTGAATTTCCACCCGCAAAGCTGGGCGCATTGGGGCCTCGTGGTGACCTCGCTCTACCTGATCTCGGTGGGCATCGTGCAGCAGCTCTTGCCAGAGACCCCGGCGTGAGCAGCCCCGACGTCGCGCCGCGCGCCGACGTTTCCCTGCTGCGCCTGATCGGGCTGACGGCGCTGGTGATGGTGGCTTTCGCGGCCAATTCCGTGCTCAACCGCATGGCGCTCGAAGGCGGCGCCGGCCCGTCGAGCTTTGCCCTGATCCGGCTGATCTCTGGGGCGGCGATCCTCGCCCTGCTGGTGCTGCTGCGCGGCGAGGGGCGCGCGCTGCGGCCGGCCCGCGCGGTCTGGCCCGGGGTGGCGACGCTGACGCTCTATATCCTCGGCTTCTCCTTTGCCTACCAGACCCTGCCCGCCGGCATCGGCGCGCTGATCCTGTTTGGCGGGGTGCAGATCACCATGTTCGCCGGCGCGGTCGTGGCGCGCGAACCGCTGCCGCCGCTGCGCATCCTCGGCGCGGTGATCGCCTTTGCCGGTCTGGCCTGGCTGATGGGGCCGGGGGCCGAACGGCCCGACCCGCTTGGCGCGGCGCTGATGCTGGCGGCGGCGCTGGGCTGGGGGCTGTTCTCGCTGATCGGCCGCAAGCGCGGCGCGGCGCTGGCCACCATGAGCGCCTCCTTCCTCTGGTCTGTACCGCTGGGCCTCGCGGCCTTTGCCCTCTGGCCCGATGACACCGATCTCGCCGGCGTGGCGCTGGCGGTGACCTCCGGCGCGGTGACCTCGGGGCTTGGCTATGCGCTGTGGTACGCCGTTCTGCCGCAGCTGCGCGCCGCCACCGCCGCGGTGGTCCAGCTCACGGTGCCGATCATCGCCATGGCCGGCGGCATGGTCTTTCTCGCCGAACCGCTCACCCTGCGCTTCGCCCTCTCGGCGCTTTTGGTGCTGGGCGGCGTGGCGCTGTCGCTGCGCGCAAGGTAACCCCTTTCCGTCGGCCGCCGCGCCGCCTATCTGAGAGCCCATGCGCCACGTCCTCGCCCTCGCTCTCCTGCTGCTGCCCGGCCTCGCCCGCGCCGAGTGCATCGTTTTCCTGCACGGACTGGCGCGCAGCGAATACAGTTTCGCGGTGATGGAGCAGGTGATGCGGCTCGAAGGCTATCGCACCGTGCTGCCCTCCTACCCCTCGACCTCGGCCGATGTCGAGACGCTGGTCGGCCGCACCCTGCCAGAGGCGCTGGCCGAATGCGGCGAGGAGACCACGCATTTTGTCACCCACTCGATGGGCGGCATCCTGCTGCGGGTCTGGCTGCGCGATCACGGCACCCCGGAAAACCTCGGCCGCGTGGTGATGCTCGCGCCGCCCAATCACGGCAGCGAGCTGGTCGACGAACTGGGCGGGCTCGAGCTGTTCCGCTGGATGAACGGCCCCGCCGGGCTGCAGCTCGGCACCGATCCCGAGAGCCTGCCGCCGCAGCTGCCGCCGATCGAGGCCGAGCTCGGGGTGATCGCCGGCAACCGCTCGCTCAATCCTTATTTCTCCTCGCTGATCGCGGGGCCTGATGACGGCAAGGTCTCGGTCGTCTCGACCAAGGTCGCTGGCATGGACTGGCACATCACCCTGCCCGTCACCCATACCTTCATGATGAACAACCCGCGGGTGATGCAGCAGGTGCTGCTGTTCCTGCGCGAGGGCCGGTTCGACCCCGAGATGGACCTCGCCGACATGCTGTTCGGAGACGACGATGCCGATTGACCTCACTTTCACCGGCGCTCGCTGGCTCGCGCCGGAAGGGCTGCGTGACGACCCCCTGTCAGTCTGCGGCGGGCTTGTGGCCGAGGGAGACGGGCGCGCGGTCGAGCTGCCCGGCAAGCTGATCCTGCCCGGCATCGTCGACCTGCACGGCGACGGGTTCGAGCGTCACCTCGCCCCGCGCCGCGGCGCGATGACCAACCTCGCCGCCGGGCTGGTCTCGGCCGAGGCGGAGCTCGCCGCCAATGGCATCACCACCGCGGTGCTGGCGCAATTCTACTCGTGGGAAGGCGGGCTGCGCAGCCCCGAGTTCGCCACGCGCATGCTCGAGGCGCTGGCTCGTGCCCGCCCCGCTCTCGACACCGACCTGCGGGTGCAGCTGCGGCTCGAGACCCATATGCTCGACGACTTTCCCGCGGTGCTCGCGCTGCTGGCCCGACATGACATCCGCTACGTCGCCTTCAACGACCACCTGCCGCATGCCCGGCTGGCGGCAGGCCGTTCGATCCCGCGGCTCACCGGCACCGCACTGAAATCCGGCCGCAGCCCGGAGGCGCATCTGGCGCTGATGCAGGCGCTGCATGCCCGCGCGTCCGAGGTGCCGGCCGCCCTCGATACGCTCTGCGCCACGCTGGGCCAGCGCGGCATCCGCTGCGCCAGCCACGACGATGCGACCGCCGAGGACCGCAGCACCTGGGCCGCGCGCGGCGCCCTGATCAGCGAATTCCCCGAGACCCGCGAGGCCGCCCTCGCCGCCCATGCCGAGGGCCAGCCGGTGATCCTCGGCGCGCCCAACGTGGTGCGCGGGGCCAGCCACAAGGGCAAGGTCTCGGCGCGGGCATTGGTCGAAGAGGGGCTCTGCCGGGCGCTGGCCTCAGACTACCACTACCCCGCCCCGCGCAACGCGGTCTGGGAGCTGGTCGATCTTGGGGTACTGGACCTGCCGGCGGCCTGGGCGCTGGTCTCCGCCGGCCCGGCCGGGGTGCTGGGGCTGGAGGATCGGGGTCGTCTCGCGCCCGGCAACCGCGCCGACCTTCTGGTGCTCGATGCCGAGACCCGCCGCGTCGAGGCCACGCTCTGCGGCGGAGTTTTCACCTATCTGTCGGGCGACACCGCGCGCCGCCTCACTGGCGCGTAACCCCGTCCCAGACCTGATCTGGAACCCCGCCCGGCCCACGACCAAGAGACCCCGGCACAAGGCCGGGGCGTGTGTCGTGCAAAAACTCGCCGTCCCGGACCTGATCCGAGACCTTGCCCAGCCCGCAACAAAGAGCCCCCAGCGCAAGGCCGGGGCGTATGTCATGCAAAACCTCGCCGTCCCGGACCTGATCCGGGACCTCGCCCAGCCGTCAACCAAGAGGCCCCGGCGCAAGGCCGGGGCGTATGTCGCGCAAAACCTCGCCGTCCCGGACTTGATCCGGGACCTCACCGTCGCAACTTCTGACTCAACGGACCCCTAGGCCGCACGCCCAACGTGCCAGCCTCAACCCTGAGCCTGCACCCGGTTCACATGCCCCATCTTCCGCCCCGGCTTGACCTCGGTCTTGCCGTAGAGATGCAGGCTGGCATGCCGCTCGCCGGCGATCTCCGCCACCCGGTCCATGTCGTCGCCGATCAGGTTCTCCATCACCACGTCCGCATGCCGCCCGCCATCGCCCAGCGGCCATCCCGCCACCGCACGGATATGCTGCTCGAACTGGTCGACGGCACAGCCGGCCTGCGTCCAGTGTCCGGAATTGTGCACCCGCGGCGCGATCTCGTTCACCACCAGGCCCCGCCCGGTGACAAACAGCTCGACCCCCATCACGCCCACATACTCCAGCGCATTGAGGATCCGCCCCGCCAGCAGCACCGCATCGGCCTGCATCATCGGCCGGATCTCGGCCGGCACCGTGGTGGTGCGCAGGATTCCGCCCTCATGCACGTTTTCGCCCGGATCGAAACAGGCCACCTCACCGGTGACCCCGCGCGCGGCAATCACCGAGATCTCGCGCTCGAAGTCGACAAACCCCTCCAGCACCGCCGGCGCCCCGGCCATGTCGGCCAGCGCCTGATCGGCCGCGTCGGGCGACATGATCCGCGCCTGTCCCTTGCCGTCATAGCCGAAGCGCCGGGTCTTGAGGATCGCCGGCGTGCCGATCCGGTCCAGCGCCGCCGCGAGCGAGGCCGCATCACTGACATCGGCATAGGGCGCCACCGTCAGCCCCAGTCCGGACAGGAAATCCTTCTCGATCAGCCGGTCCTGACTAACCCGCAGCGCCTCGCGGCCGGGGCGGATCGGCCGCAGCGCCTCGAGCACGTCGAGCGCGGCGGTGGGGATGTTCTCGAACTCATAGGTAATGACGTCGACGCTCTCGGCAAAGGCCTTGAGTGCCGCCGTGTCGTCATAGCCGGCGGTGGTCACCCGCCAGGCGACGTCGCCGACAGGCGGATTGGCCCCCGGCTCGAAGACATGGCAGCGAAAGCCCAGCCGGCTCGCCGCCACCGAGAGCATGCGGCCCAGCTGGCCGCCGCCGAGAATGCCGATCACCGCGCCCGGCGCCAGAGCCTCACTCATCGACAGGCACCTCCGGGATCGAGGCCGAGAGCGCCGCGCGCCAGGCGTCGAGCCGCTCTGCCAGGCCGGGGTCCTGCAGCGCCAGGATGCCTGCCGCCATCAACCCGGCGTTCTTGGCCCCCGGTGCGCCGATCGCCATGGTCGCCACCGGGTAGCCGCGCGGCATCTGCAGGATGGAATAGAGCGAATCGACGCCCGAGAGCGCCCGGGTCTGCACCGGGACGCCGATCACCGGCACCCGGGTCTTTGACGCCATCATGCCCGGCAGATGGGCCGCGCCACCGGCGCCGGCGATGATCACCTGCAAGCCGCGATCCACAGCCGTCTTGCCATACTCCCAGAGCCGGTCCGGCGTCCGATGCGCCGAGACGATGCGCGCCTCATAGGCCACGCCCAGCTCGTCCAGCACATCCGCTGCTTCCTTCATGGTGGGCCAATCCGACTGGCTGCCCATGATGATGCCCACTACCGGCTCTGTCATCGCCTTCCCTCGCTTTAGGAAGGCCGCACTATAGCCAGAGCGCCCCCTTTGGCAACGCCCCCGCCCGGCACACCGGCGCCATTTTCGCGCCTCCAGCCCTTCTTCTGTTCAAAAATACCCTCGGGGGAGGCCGCAGGCCGGGGGCAGAGCCCCCAAACCCCGAACGATCCCCACCGACGCCAGCCCAGCGGCGCCCTGCGCCGACGGTCGTCACGGGAAATACTTCCCCCCGCGGGCGTCCAAAGACCCGTGCGAGCCGTAATACCCCCTACAGAGACCCGCAGTCCCCTGCGCTCCGCTGCCGCGCCCTCAGGCGATGATATCCGGCAACAGTCGGTCCTCGATCTGGGCGATCCTGTCCTTCAGCAGCAGTTTCTTCTTCTTCAGCCGCTGGATGGTCAGCGCATCGGCCCGCCCTTCGGCCTGAAGCGCATCAATCGCCTCATCCAGATCGCGGTGCTCGCGCTTGAAGACCTCAAGTTCAACCCGCAGGACCTCGTCGGTCTTCATCGCCAGTTCCGACTGCATGTTCATGCCAAAGCTCTCCATCGCGGGCCAGGTTTCAGAATAGAGCGTCCAAAGGCTTTTGGCAAAGGTCTTGCAGGCCGCCGGATGCCGCCCCATATTCGTAGCGAACCGGCTGCCGCTGACGGGGCCGGTCAAGAGATGTCGCTTTGCCAAAGGACGTGTCATGACAAAACTGACCCTGGGCTCATACCCCCATATGCTGGGGTTCGAGCAGCTGGAGCGCCTGCTGGAACGCACGGCGAAGACCGGCAACGAAGGCTACCCGCCTTTCAATATCGAACAGACCTCAGACCATTCCTATCGCATCACCCTGGCCGTGGCCGGGTTCGCCGAGGCCGATCTCTCGATCACCGTCGAGGACCGCCAGCTGGTGATCCGCGGCCGCCAGCGCGATGACAATGGCGAGCGGGTCTTTCTGCATCGCGGAATCGCGGCGCGCCAGTTCCAGCGCAGCTTCGTGCTGGCCGATGGCGTCGAGGTCGGCGAGGCGGTGATGGAAAACGGGCTGCTGCACGTCGACCTGACGATGCAACGCCCCGAAACGGTGGTGCAGACCATCAATATCAGGAAAGGGTGACTGTCATGAACACGAGCTATGATTTCGGCCAGGATCTGCCGCGCAACATCGTCTACGTCAAGCCGGTGGCGGTCGCCGACCTGCCAGAGGAAATCCGCAAACAGGCGCAGGGCGCGACGACGCTCTACGCGGTGCACCGCGAGGATGGCGAACAGCTGGCACTGGTGGCCGACCGCAAGCTGGCCTTCGTGCTGGCGCGCCAGCATGACATGGCGCCGGTGGCCGTGCACTGATGGCAGAGCATGCCGTCGATTGGGTCGATGCCTTCAGCGCGCGGCCCTTCGGCGGCAACGGCTGCGCGGTCGTGCATGACGCAGCCGGGCTCGACGCCGAGACCTGCAAGGCCTTCGTCCGCGAGACCTCGCTGGTGGAATGCACCTTCCTCGGGCCCTCCGACACGGCCGATCTCAAGGTCCGCTACTTCCTTGCCAGCGGCGAGATCCCCTTTGCCGGCCACCCCACCGTGGCCAGCGTTGCGGCGCTGCTGCATCGCGGGCTGGCGGAACCCGGCCGGATGGTGCTTGAGACCGGCGCCGGACTGGTGCCGATCGAGGCCTCCCGCGGACCGGCCGGGCTCGGCGTGACCATGACCCAGATCGCGCCGGTCTTCGGACCGGAGCTGCCGCGGGCGATGGTGGCCGAGGTCCTGAGCCTTGCGCCAGAGGACATCCTCGCGCCGCCGCAGATCGTCTCGACCGGCCTGCCGTTCTGCATCACGCTGCTGCGCGACCTCGATAGCGCCCTGGCCGCCCGGCTCGATGTCGCGGCGCTGACCCGGATGATGCGCCACCTGGGGACCGGGCCGGGCGAGATGAGCGAGCCCTATATCATCGTGCGCCAGGGCATGACCGGGGCGGGCGACAGTTTTGGCCGGCTGCTCCTGCCGCCGCCCAACCCGCCGGAGGATGCCTTTACCGGCTCGGCCACCGGCGCGGCCGCGGCCTGGCTCTGGCATCACGGTCTGATCGAGCGCCCGCGCTATATCGCCGAACAGGGCCACGGCATGGGGCGGCCGGGATCGGCCGAGGACGAGGTGCTGGGCCCGCGGGATGCGATCACCGGGGTGCGGGTGTCCGGGCGGGCGCATGTGCTGATGAGCGGGACGCTCTACCTCTGAATGACCGCCACACGACAAAGGCCGCGGAGTCATCCACGGCCTTTTTCTTTATGTTGACCTGCTCCTCGGCCCCTGCGGCGCCTCCTCGCGAAGACGCCCGCAAGGGCGGAGGAGCGCCGCCGTCAGCCGGCGATCAGCCCCATGCTCTCGAGCTTCAGGATCACCTGGTGGGCGCAGTTGTCGACATCGACGTTCTCGGTCTCGACGCTGAGCTCGGGGTTGGCGGGCACGTCATAGGGGTCCGAAATGCCGGTGAACTCCTTGATCTTGCCTTCGCGGGCCAGCTTGTAGAGCCCCTTGCGGTCACGCCGTTCGCATTCCTCGAGCGCGGTCGCCACATGCACCTCGATGAAGGCGCCGAACTGCTCGACATCCTCGCGCACCGCGCGCCGCGTGGTGGCATAGGGTGCGATCGGCGCGCAGATCGCGATGCCGCCGTTCTTGGTGATCTCGCTGGCGACATAGCCGATGCGGCGGATGTTGAGGTCGCGATGCTCCTTGGAGAAGCCCAGCTCGGAGCTGAGGTTCTTGCGCACGATGTCCCCATCGAGCAGCGTCACCGGCCGCCCGCCCATCTCCATCAGCTTGACCATCAGCGCATTGGCAATGGTCGACTTGCCCGAGCCCGACAGGCCGGTGAAGAACACGGTAAAGCCCTGCTTGGCCCGCGGCGGACGGGTGCGGCGCAGCTCGGTGACCACTTCGGGAAAAGAGAACCACTCGGGGATCTCGAGGCCTTCCTGCAGACGCCGGCGCAGCTCGGTGCCCGAGATGTTGAGGATGGTGACGTTGTCGCGGTCCTCGATCTCGTCGGCGGGTTCGTATTGCGCGCGCTCCTGGACATAGACCATGTGCTTGAAATCGACCATCTCGACGCCGATCTCGGACTGGTATTCGCGGAACAGGTCCTGCGCGTCATAGGGGCCGTAGAAATCGTCACCGGCCGAGTTCTTGCCCGGACCGGCATGGTCGCGGCCGACGATGAAATGGGTGCAGCCGTGGTTGGCGCGGATCAGGCCGTGCCAGACCGCTTCGCGCGGGCCGGCCATACGCATGGCGAGGTTCAGCAGGCTCATGTTGGTGGTCGACTGCGGGTACTTGTCGAGCACCGCCTCGTAGCAGCGCACGCGGGTGAAGTGATCGACATCGCCCGGCTTGGTCATGCCCACCACCGGGTGGATCAGCAGGTTGGCCTGGGCTTCCTTGGCCGCCCGGAAGGTCAGCTCCTGGTGGGCGCGGTGCAGCGGGTTGCGGGTCTGGAAGGCCACGACCTTGCGCCAGCCCAGCTTGCGGAACAGCGCGCGCAGCTCGTTGGGCGTGTCGCGACGGCCGCGGAAGTCGTAATGCACCGGCTGCTGGATGCCGGTGACCGGACCGCCGAGATAGACCTTGCCGGCCTGGTTGTGCAGGTAGTTCACCGCCGGGTGCGCCGGGTCGTCGGCGCCAAACACCTTCTCGGCCTCGCGCGACTTGTCCGGCGTCCAGCGGTCGGTGACGGTCATGGTGCCGAGGATCACGCCCTCCTGGTCGCGCAGCGCGATGTCCTGGCCGATCTCGAGGCTGGCCGCGAACTCTTCCGATACGTCGAGGGTGATCGGCATCGGCCAGAGCGCGCCGCTCGACAGGCGCATGTTCTCGACCACGCCGTTGTAATCCTCTTCCGACAGGAAGCCCTTGAGCGGGTTGAAGCCGCCGTTCATCAGAAGCTCCAGATCGCAGATCTGGCGCGGGGTGAGATCGTGGCTGACCAGGTTGCCGGCCTCCACCTTCAGCTTCTGGGCGCTCTCGTAGGAGACATAGAGTTCCGAAATCGGAGCCAGGTTGTTCTGCATCAATTCGATCCTGTGTTTGATGGGGACGAGACCGCTTGAGGTGCCCGTCAATTCGGCATGAAGTGCGTCGTATTCCGCCAGCTTGCGGGCGAGGAAACTCTCGGTCAGCCGGTTCTTCTGCGCTGCCCCGCGCGGGGTCAGCACATAGGCGAAACGCTGGCGCCGGTCGGGGCCGGGGCGCGCGCTGATCTTGATGAACCCGGCCGCCTCGGCGGATTTGAGCCGCGTGTTCAGCGTGCCCAGCGACACCCCCAGCGCCTCGGCGATCGACCGCTGAGACGCGTCCGGCGCCAGATCGAGCTGGCGCAGGAGGCGGAAGACATGTCCGTCCTCATCAGTGATTGCCGGGGGCTTGGGCGGGAGCATCTGGGGCGACTCAAAGTATGTTCAACGCTGAACGCATCGCACAGGACGTTGGGTCAGGAAAGCCCGAAAACACAGGTTGCGCGCGTCGTTGCCGAAATGCCGCTCTGCAGCAGGCGCATGACGCATGCAAAAGCCGCCAGCACGTGCGGGCGGCGTTTCTCATGATGATGGCCGTGGGGTGGGTTTTCAACCCACCGCCCCCGGTAGGTGGGTTACAAACCCACCCTACGCAGTCTCGGCACCGTAGCCCAGCGGCTCGGTCACGGCGTCGGCGCTGCGCTCGGCCTCGCCATGTTCGGCGAGGAACTTCTCGGCATCGAGCGCCGCCATGCAGCCCATGCCGGCGCTGGTCACCGCCTGGCGATAGACGTGGTCGGTCAGGTCGCCGGCGGCAAAGATCCCCGGCACCGAGGTCCGCGTGCTGCCCGGCTCGACCTTGACATAGCCGCCGTTGTGCAGCTCGAGCGTGTCCTTGACCAGCTCGGTCGCCGGCGCGTGACCAATGGCGATGAACACGCCCTTGCAGGGGATCTCGGTGATCTCGCCGGTCTTGACGTTCTTCACCCGCACGCCCTCGACACCCTTGGGCATGTCATTGCCAAAGACCTCGTCGAGCTGATGAAACCACAGGGTCTCGATCTTGGGATGCTTGAGCAGCCGCTCCTGCAGGATCTTCTCGGCGCGCAGCTCGTCGCGGCGATGCACCAGCGTCACCTTGGAGGCGAAGTTGGTCAGAAACAGCGCCTCCTCGACAGCGGTATTGCCGCCACCGACCACCACGATCTCCTGGCCGCGATAGAAAAAACCGTCGCAGGTGGCGCAGGCCGAGACGCCGAAGCCCTTGAACGCCTCTTCCGAGGGCAGCCCCAGCCATTTGGCGCGCGCCCCGGTGGCGAGGATCACCGCGTCGGCGGTATAGGTGGTGCCGCTGTCGCCCTTGGCCACGAACGGCCGCTTGGAGGTGTCGAGCGCGGTGATGATGTCGCCGATGATCTCGGTCCCCATCGCCTTGGCGTGCGCTTCCATCCGCACCATCAGGTCCGGCCCCTGCACCTCGGTATCGCCCGGCCAGTTCTCGACCTCGGTGGTGGTGGTCAGCTGGCCGCCGGGCTCGATCCCCTGCACCAGGATCGGGCTCAGCATGGCGCGGCTGGCATAGACCCCGGCGGTATAGCCCGCAGGCCCCGACCCGATGATCAGAACTTTGGTGTGGCGTGTCTCACCCATGTGGTGCCCCTTTGGCTTGCGCTTGCGTGTCAGAGGCCGCATATAGCCATCCTGCCGCCTGACGAAAAGACCATGCAACCCCGTGCCGCGCCACGGACATGGCCGGCCGCGGGAGGCAAAAACAATCTTGCGTAAATGCGAAACATTATTGCGCCGGCTGGCTGGGCTGGTATAACAAACGCAATTTCGGCGGAGGGACACATGCCGGGAACTCGACTAGACCCGATCGATCGCAAAATCCTGGCCGAACTGCAGGCCGACGGACGGATGACCAATGTCGAACTGGCGCGCCGGGTCGGCATCTCGGCTCCGCCCTGCCTGCGCCGGGTGCGCACGCTCGAGGAACAGGGGTACATCCGCGGCTACCACGCCGAGATCGACGCCCGCGAGCTGGGCTTCGAGGTGCAGGTCTTTGCCATGGTGGGCCTCGTCAGCCAGGCCGAGGCCGATCTCTCTGCCTTTGAGAACCGCTGCCGCGAATGGCCGCTGGTGCGCGAGTGCCACATGCTCAACGGCGAGGTGGATTTCATCCTGAAGTGCGTGGCACCCGATCTCTCGAGCTTCCAGAGCTTTCTGACCGGTGACCTGCTGACCGCGCCGAATGTCGCCTCGGTCAAGACCTCGCTGGTGATCCGCGGTGCCAAGGACGAGCCGGGCGTGCCCTTCGACGTGCTCGAGGACCGGCTCAGCCGCAGCGCCTGAGCCGACTCACTCCTCCTCGCGCCAGAGCGCGTGCAGTGCCTCGTAATATTCCGGGTCGTGCTGCCATTTCGGCATCAGGTTGCGCGCCATCTCGAAGGTGATCTCGGGATAGGCCTCGCGCCATTTGCGTGCCGCCGCCTTTGCCTCGTCCTTGCGACCGGCCAGCCAATGGGTACCAAAGAGCATCCGGTAAGCCCAGGTCACACCGGCCCCCTCGCGCAGCCCCTGTTCGCAGAGCGCCACCGATTCGTCGAACCGCCGCATTGCCCGTAGCGCGGCCGAGCGGCCGAACAACCCGTTGAAATGGAACGGATCGAGCGGGCTGAGCTGGTCATAGCGGTCAAAGGCGGCCATGCCGGTGTCGAACTCGCCGACATAGATCGCGGTCCAGCCCAGCCGCAGCCAGCCCCAGGCGTTGTTCGGATCAAGCAGCAACGCCCTGTCCACCAGCGCCCGCGCCCTGGCGAAATCATTCAGCGCCAGCCCGGAGGCCGCCGAGAGCGCCACCAGCGCGCCGGGATCGTCCTGCACCAGCGGCGCGGCGCGCGCCACCAGCGTCTGGGCCGCGGCCCGGTCGGTCTCGCCATCGGTGGTCCAAGTGTAGCAGCACTGATGCGCGTGGCACCACGCCTTGTAGGCCATCGCCGGGGCGTAATCCGGCTGATGCGCCAGCGCCTGATCGAGCAGCGCGATGGCGCGGGCGTTCTCCTCGCGGCGATGGGCCCAGAAATGCGGCAGCGCGGTGAGCATCAGCTCATAGGCGGTGCGGTCCTGCGGCGGCCTGGCGCGGGCGCGGGCAATCTCGGCGGCGCGCAGGTTGGGCAGGATCTGTCCCGCCACCTGGGCCGCGATCCGGTCGAGAAGGTCGAAGAGATCGTCGAGCCGGTCATCAAAGCGCGCGGTCCAGAGCGTGTGGCCGTCGCGCCCGCGCACCAGCTGGACCGAGATCCGCACCCGCGCGGCCGCGCGCCGCACCGAGCCCTCGACAATGTAATCTGCCTTCAGCCGCGCCGCCGCCTCCGGCACCGAAAGCCCGGGATCGCCCAGCGCAAAGGCCGACTGCCGGGCAATGACCCCGAAATCCCGGCAGCGGCTGAGCGCGCTGGTGATCTCGTCGACCACGCCATCGGCGAACATGTCGGCCTCGGCCGCCCCGAATTCCTCGAAGGGCAGCACCGCCAGCGTCGGCCCCTCGCCGCGCGCCGGCACCGCCGCCGCCACGGGCGGGGCGTCGTGGGCGGCGTCACGGGCGGCGTCACGGGCGGCGCGCGCCTGCCGCAGCCAGTCCTCGAAGCCCTCGGAGGCCAGGTCAAAGCCCTCCAGCACCGCGCCCGGCCCTGCGGCCTCCACCGTCACCGCGCCCGGCTCGAGCCAGACCGCCTGCCGGTCGGCCGACAGGACCGCCGCCGGCAGCACCCGCCGCAACACCGACAGCTCCTGGCGCAGAGAGGCCCGCGACTGTTCCTCGGACCGGTCGCTCCAGAGCAGCTCGGCCAGATAGCCGCGCTCGGCCCGCATGCCGGGCTGCAGCGTCAGGCAGGCCAGCAGCGCCTGGCCCCGCCGGGTCAGCCCGGCGACCGGCTGGCCCGCGCCGGTGACGATCCGCAAGGGACCACGCAGATGGATCACGAGCTGGGTCATTTCCGGTGTCACGCTCCTCTCACCGCCGATTTTACGGCGCGTCAGGGTTATTTTACGAAAGTCTTGCACGCAGGGCGGGCCAATGCACCCGGCATTTTGCGCCGGGTTTGCGGCCGGCTGTCACCTTGAGGACATCAGATGACACAGCCCCGCAAGGAGACAGACCATGCAGACCGCAACAAGCCTCACCCGCCAATTCCGCCGCCCCGCCGCCGCCAGGCTCTTCGCCCGCGCCCTCGCCTGGCTCATCGCCGCCGACAGCGCCTACCGTCAGCGCCAGCAGCTCCGTCGCCTCGACGACGCCGCCCTGCGCGACCTGGGCCTCACCCGCAAGCAGGCCAGAACCGGCACGCGTTGAGCCCGGACCACTGTCCGGCTCTTCACCGGTCAAAAATATCCTTCGGAGGGTCGTCAGCGGCGATGGTGGCCCCCGAACCGCCCCGCTCAGAACGGCGCCTTCGCGCGAAACTTTACGCCCTCACCGCCGTCCGGATGCCGCAGCCGCAGCTCTTCGGAATGCAGCATCAGCCGTGGAAACGCCAATGCCGCGCCGCTGGCATAGAGCGGATCGCCCAGGATCACGTGCCCCAGCGCCAGCGCATGCACGCGCAACTGGTGGCTGCGCCCGGTCTTCGGCATGAAGCGCACCCGGGTCTCGGTGTCCTTGTAGGACTGCACCCGCCAGTCGGTCTGCGCCGCCCGGCCGGTCTCATGGCAGACCTTCTGCAGCGGCCGGTTCGGCCAGTCGACGATCAGCGGCAGATCGACCGTGCCGCTGCGCGGTTCGAGCCGGCCCCAGAGCCGTGCCACATAGGTTTTCTTCACCCCGCGCTTTTCGAACTGCAGCCCGAGGTGACGCTGGGCATGCGGCGTCAGACCAAAGACCATCACGCCGGATGTGTCGCGGTCGAGCCGGTGCACCAGCAGCGCGGTCGGAAAGGCCTCCTGCACCCGGCTGAGCAGGCAATCGGCCAGATGCGGTCCCTTGCCCGGCACCGAGAGCAGCCCGGCGGGCTTGTTGACGATGAGGATCTCGTGATCCGCGTGCAGCACGTCGAGCGGTGTATCGGGGGGCTGGTAGCTGTCATCCATGGCTCGAGGGTGTGGCAAAAGCGCAGAGCGCCCGCAAGGGCCGATAAGCGCCCCGCAGCGTCAGACCCCGGCGCGTCGCATGCCGCGCAGCATCGCCACCGAATAGATCACCAGCGCCAGCCAGATCATCGGAAAGGCGATCATTCGGGCCTGACCGAACGGCTCCTTGAACACCAGCACGGCGCAGAGAAAGATCATCGTCGGCGCGATATACTGCAGCACGCCGATGGTCGAGAGCCGCAGCCCCTTGGCGCCATTGGCATAGGCCATGAGCGGCACCGCGGTGACCACGCCACAGCCCAGCAGCAGCCAGGTGTCAGGCCCGAAGCCCGGGTCGAAATGCGACTGCCCGGTGACCACCAGCCAGCCGATATAGGCCAGCGCCGGCGGCGTCAGGATCAGCACCTCGAGCAGGAAGCCCTGGTTCGGGCCGATCGGCAGCTGTTTCTTGGCCAGTGCGTAAAACCCCCAGGACAGCATCAGCCCGACCGCGGCCCAGGGCAGCCGCCCGGCATCAAGCGCCAGGATCAGCACCGCTGCCGCGGCCAGTCCGATGGCCACCAGCTGCGCCCGGTTCAGCCGCTCGCCCAGCAGCACCGCGCCAAGCAGCACCGAAAACAGCGGGTTGATGTAATAGCCGAGCGCCGCATCGAGCGTCCGGTCGTTGGCGATGGCCCAGACGTAGATCCCCCAGTTGATCGAGACCAGCGCCGCGGTCACGCAGCCCATCGCCAGCATCCGCGGGGTGCGCAGCGCCTCACGCAGGGTGGCGGTGCGCCCCAGCGCTACCAGCACCGCCGCCGCGATCGGCAGCGACCAGATCACCCGGTGCGCCACCACCTCGGCCGGCGGGATATGCGCCAGCAATTTCATGAAAAGCGGCAGGAAGCCCCAGAACACATAGGCCGAAACGGCGAAGGCCAGACCCCGGGCGGTGTCCTCGTTGGTCTTGGGGGCAAGGGCTTCGGCAGGGCGCATCTGGCGGGTCCTTCGGCAAGGGGCTCGGATCCTGTTGCCAGAACCGCGTGCCAAAGGCGACCCGAAACCTGCACTCACCGCGGCGCGCGGGGCGTTCCTGCCGCGGGGTCAAGAGCTGGGACCTCGCCCTGGAATGAACCGGAGCCTCGCCACCTTGCCCCCTGTTTGGCGAAGAAGTCCCGGCTCGGGGGCGGGGACGCGGGGGCCTTCATGCGCGGCCCGTCGCCCGAATCCATTGTTGCCCGGCCCCGCTTTGCACTCCGCGCCGGCCTTGCGCAGGGCCTCACGCACAGCCAACACGTCGCTCTTTGGGAGCAAGGTCCCGGCTCGGAGGCCGGGACGCGGGAGCCTTCCGGCGCGGCCCGACCGCCTGAGCCAACTGTCGCCGGCCCGCGCTCCAAATCCCGCCCCGGCCTTGCGCCGGGGCCTCACGCCCCCCCTGTCATCAGGTCGGTGTAGAGGTCCCGGCTCGGGGGCCGGGACGCGAGAACTCTCGCCGCGCGATCGTCACACCCGCACGATCACAGCCCCTTGGCCAGCCGGTCAAACGCCGCCAGCCGTCCGATCAGCGCTTCCATCTGGTCGACCGGGATCATGTTCGGCCCGTCAGAGGGCGCGGTGTCGGGGTCCTCATGGGTCTCGATGAAGAGCGCCGCGACGCCCACCGCCACCGCCGCCCGTGCCAGCACCGGGGCGAACTCGCGCTGGCCGCCCGAGGTGGTGCCCTGGCCGCCCGGCTGCTGCACCGAATGGGTGGCGTCAAAGACCACCGGGTAACCGGTCCGCGCCATCGTCGGCAGGCCACGGAAATCGCTCACCAGCGTATTGTAACCGAACGAGGTGCCGCGGTCGCAGAGCATGATCCGCCCGTTGCCGGTCGAGGCGATCTTCTCGGCGACGTTGCCCATGTCCCAAGGCGCGAGGAACTGGCCCTTCTTGACGTTGATCGCCGCGCCGGTCTCGCCCGCGGCCAGCAACAAGTCGGTCTGACGGCACAGGAAAGCGGGGATCTGCAGCACGTCGACCGCCTCGGCCGCAGGCGCGCAATGGGCCTCGGAATGCACGTCGGTCAGCACCGGGCAGCCGAATTCGTCGCGGATCTTCGACAGGATCGTGAGCCCCTCCTCCATCCCCAGCCCCCTCTGGGTCGAGATCGAGGAGCGGTTGGCCTTGTCGTAGCTGGCCTTGAAGATGAACTTCGTGCCGGTCGGAGCGCAGGCTTCGGCGATCTTCTCGGCCATCATCCGCGCGTGGTCGTGGCTTTCCAGCTGGCAGGGCCCGGTGATCAGCGCGAAGGGGTCATTGGCGCTGATGGCGATCTCGCCGATGGTGACGGTTCTTGCTTCGGTCATTGCTCTTTCAGCACCTTTTCGATCCGCGCCACGTCGGCGGGGTTGTTCAACTCCCAGAACATCCGGCCCCGGGCTTCGACCACGACGCAGCGCACCGGCACGCCGTGCACCAGAAAGCGCAGTTGCTCCAGCCCCTCCAGCGTCTCGAGCCGGCTGACGCCCCAGAAGGTATAGGAGCGCAGCGCCTCGGGCCGGTAGGCGTAGACGCCGACGTGGTGATAGACCGGGATGTCGCGCTCGGGCACCTTGGCCGGATCGATATAGGGCACGATCTCCTTGGAGAAATAGAGCGCCCGGTGATCCTCGCCAAAGACCGCGGTGGTGCCGCCGACGCGGCCGTTCTGGCGGTCCTCGACGAACATCTCATAGGTCGCAGGATCGCATTGCAGCACCGGGGTGGCCATCTGCGCGCCGGGGTCGGATTTCATCGCCGCGATCAGCTCTTCGACGAACCACGGCGGGGTCAACGGCGCATCGCCCTGAAAGTTCACCACCAGGTCGGCCTTGACCGCGCCCGAGGCCACCGCCTCGGCGCAGCGGGCGGTGCCATTCTCGGCCTCCGGCGAGGTCATGATCACCGAAGCGCCGAAGCCCTCAGAGGCGGCACGGATGCGCTCGTCATCGGTGACCACATGCACCTCGTCGACACCGGCGATCTGGCCGGCGGCCTCCCACGACATCTGGATCAGGCTCTTGGTGCTGCCGTCCTTCTGGGTCAGCTCGGCCAGCGGCTTGCCGGGATAGCGGGCCGAGGCATAGCGGGCGGGAATGAGGATAACGGTTTTCATGCAACACCTGCGCGCAGAACATCATGGATATGGAGAATGCCGACCGGTCGGTCATCGTCATCGACGACCATCAGCGCGCCGATCTTGCGTTCGTTGAGCAGCGCCAGCGCCTGGGCGGCAAAGACCTCCGGCGTCACCGTCACCGGGTTGCGGCTGGCCAGCTCGCCGGCGGTCATCTTCATCAGCCCCGCCATGTTGCGCCGCAGGTCACCATCCGAGATCACGCCCACCAGCCGCTCGCCGTCGACCACCGCGGCGATGCCAAAGCTTTTGGAGGTCATGGTGATCAGCACGTCGGCCATCGCCATGTCGGCGGGCACCAGCGGCAGCATGTCCGGCCCGTGCATCAGGTCGGAGACGCGGGAAAGCTGCGCGCCGAGCTTGCCGCCGGGGTGGAAGACCTGAAAATCCTCGGAACCGAAGCCACGCAGCTCCATCACCGCCACCGCCACCGCGTCTCCCAGCGCCAGAGTCAGCGTGGTCGAGGTGGTGGGGGCGAGGCCCATGGGGCAGGCTTCGGGCAGTTTCGGCAAGGTCAGCTTGAAATCGGCCGCCTGCATCAGGGTGCTGTTCGGGTTCGAGGAGATGCCGATCATCGGGATCGAGAACCGCCGCGTGTGCAGCAGGATGTCGCGCAGCTCTGCGGTCTCGCCGGAGTTCGAGATCAGCAGGCAGACATCATGCTTGGTGATCATGCCCAGATCGCCGTGGCTCGCCTCCGAGGCATGCACGAAGTACGATGGCGTGCCGGTCGAGGCCAGCGTGGCCGAGATCTTGCGGCCAATATGGCCCGACTTGCCGATGCCCGAGACGATCACACGCCCCTCGAGCCCGGCCAGTAGATGCGCCACCGCGTCGAAATCCGGCGGCAGCGCCTTTGAAAGCGCCATCAGCGCCTCGGCCTCGGTCTGCAACACCCGGCGTCCGGTCTCTGCCACCGCCGCGATCTCCGCCGCCTGTCTGCTCATGCTGCCGCCTTCATCCGTGAATTTGCCCCCGGATACACCTTTGCCGCCCGCCGCGCCAGTCCGTGCCGCTGCCGTCACCGTCAGCCTCCCTGGCCAAAGATCGCCGCGGCGTGATCGGCCATGTAGATTCGCATCCACGGCGTATAGGTCTCCGGCGCCTCGGCAATCTCGGCGATCAGCGCCGCGCGGGTCATCCAGCGCACCGCCTGCACCTCTTCGGGGTTGGGATTGACCGGCAGGTCGCGGCTGGCCTCGACGGTGAAGATCTCGACCACCTCATGCTCGGTCAGCCCGCCGCCGACATCGGCGCGGTATTCCGCCTGGTGCCGCCAGACCGGCGTGACCGCGGTGATCCCCAGCTCCTGCTCCAGCCGGCGCACCGCGCAGGCCTCGGCCGGCTCGCCCCAGAGCGGATGGGTGCAGCAGGTGTTGGCCCAGAGCCCCGGCGTGTGGTACTTGCCTGCCGCCCGCTGCTGGATCAGCACCGCGTCGCCCGCCAGCACGAAGACCGAGACCGCCTTGTGCCTGAGGCCGCGCTGGTGCGCCTCGAGCTTGCCCACCGGGGTGAGGTTTCCGTCGACCCAGGCGGGCACCATGTCTTCCATCCTGCCCTCCTGCGGCGATCCTAGGCGCGGGCCGCACCCCGGCGGGGCGCGGCATCTTGTCCGCCCGCCTACCCTCTCGCGCCCAGTAAAATCAAGGCTCCGGAGCGCGCTGCGCCGGGATTTGCCAAAACGTCGCGCTTGACCTCGGCGGGGCGAACATATGTCCTTGCCGCAAAAGCCGAGGAGACCTGACCGATGAAAACCCTAGCCCTGACATCGCTGCTGAGCATGGCGCTGGCCCTGCCGGCGCTGGCCGAGAGCCATGGCCTCGACCTGACCGCCACCGGCGACGCCGCCGCCGGCGAAAAGGCGTTTCGCAAGTGCCAGTCCTGCCACGTGGTGATGGATGACGCCGGCGAAGTGCTGGCCGGCAAGAAGGCCAAGACCGGCCCCAACCTCTATGGCGTGGTCGGCCGTGCCGCAGGCCAGGTCGCGGATTTCCGCTATGGCAAGGACATGATCGCCGCCGGCGAGGCCGGGCTGGTGTTCGACGAGGCGCATTTCGTGGCCTATGTGATGGACCCGAAAGCCGCCGTTCAGGAGGCCACCGGAGATGGCTCGGCGCGTTCCAAGATGAGCTTCCGGGTGCGCAAGGAAGACGAGGCCCGCGACCTCTATACCTTCCTCAAGGAGATCGGCCCGGATACCGCCGGCGGCAGCTGAGCCCGGTTACCGATTGTTGCAATTGTGATGCGCCGCAGCGGCGCATCGCCCATCCGGCCGCGCCAGACGCTCGACTTTCAACGGCGCTCTGTCACATTCGGCCCATGTTGAACGCCGTCTCCCCCGCCCTGCCTGACCTGACCCTGACGAACGCCCGGATCGTCCTGCCCGATGGCGTGGCGCATGGCGCGCTGCAGGTCCGCGACGGGCGGATCACCGCGATCGAGCGCGCCACCGAAAACGCTCCGGGCCACGCCACGGACAGCCCCCCTGACGGGGGTGTCCTCGACTGCGCCGGCGATCTGCTGATCCCCGGGCTGATCGAACTGCACACCGACAATCTCGAACGTCACATGCAGCCGCGCCCCGGCGTCGACTGGCCGCATATGGCCGCCATCCTCGCGCATGATGCCGAGCTGGCCTCGACCGGAATCACCACCGTGTTCGACGCCATGCGCGTGGGCTCGATCCTCGCCACCGGCCAGAACCGCTATCGCGCCTACGCCCGCGCGCTGTCGCAGGAGCTGCTGTCGATCCGCGCCGCGGGGCTGCTCAAGATCAGCCACTTCCTGCACCTGCGCGCCGAGGTCTGCTCGGAGACGCTGACCGAGGAGCTCGAGGCCTTTGCGCCCGAGGACCGGGTCGGCATCCTGTCGATCATGGATCACACGCCGGGCCAGCGGCAGTTCCGCGATCTGGAGAAATTCCGCCACTACGTGCGCGGCAAGCACGGTCTGACCGAGGCACAGCTTGCCGACCACGTGGCACATCTTACCGCCACCCGCGCCCGGCTGGGTGCCGCACATGAGGCGGCGGCGGTGGCCCATGCCCGCCGGCTGGGCGCGGTGCTGGCCAGCCATGACGACACCACCGCCGCGCAGGTCGGGGTGAGCCACGGCCACGGGGTGCGGCTGGCCGAGTTTCCCACCACCCGCGAGGCCGCAGAGGCCTGCCGCGCCGGTGATATCGCGGTGATGATGGGCGCGCCGAACCTGATCCGCGGCGGCTCGCACTCCGGCAATGTCGCGGCGGGCGACCTCGCCCGGTCCGGGCTGCTCGACATCCTGTCATCGGATTACGTGCCCTCGTCGCTGCTGACCGCCGCCTTCCGGCTGGCCGACCTCTGGGACGACCTGCCGCGCGCGATCCGCACCGTCACCGCCGCCCCGGCCGAGGCCGCCGGCCTGACCGACCGCGGCCGCATCGCGCCGGGGCTGCTGGCCGATCTGGTGCGGGTCCACACCGAGGCCGCGGTGCCGGTGGTGCGCGGCGTCTGGAGCCATGGCCGGCAGGTCGCCTGAGCCGCCTCAATGCGTCGCGAACCCGGCCCTGCAGCGCGCCAGGTCCGCATCCGAGGGCTCGGGGCCGGAAAAGGTGCGCACAAATTGACAGAAAGGCACGGTGCCGCCATCGTCGGCGCAAAGAGACAGGAGCTGCCCCATGTCCTCCGATCCGCTTCTCCAACCCTATCAGCTGCGCCATCTGACCCTGCGCAACCGGATCATGACCACTGCGCATGAGCCCGCCTACCCCGAGGACGGCATGCCCAAGGAGCGTTACCGCGCCTATCACGAGGCGCGCGCCAAGGCCGGGGTGGCGCTGGCGATGACCGCCGGATCGGCCTCGGTCTCGCGCGACAGCCCGCCCGCGTTCAACAACGTTCTGGCCTACCGCGACGAGGTGGTGCCCTGGGTCCGCAGGCTCACCGATGCGCTGCACGAACACGGCTGCGCGGCGATGATCCAGCTCACTCACCTCGGCCGCCGCACCGGCTGGAACAAGGGCGACTGGCTGCCTTCGATCGCGCCCGGCCCGCACCGAGAACCGGCGCACAGGGCGTTTCCCAAGCTGATGGAGGATTGGGACATTGCCCGCGTTACCCGCGACTTCGCCGACGCCGCCGAGCGGATGCAGGCCGGCGGCATGGACGGGATCGAACTGGAGTGCTACGGCCACCTGCTCGAGCAGTTCTGGTCGCCGCTGACCAACGGCATGGAGGGCGACTACGGGCTTGCCAGCCTCGACACCCGCCTGCGGTTCTCGCTCGAGGTGCTGGCGGCGATCCGCGAGCGCGTCGGACCGGAGTTCATCGTCGGCGTCCGCTTTACCGCCGACGAGGCCGCACCGGGGGGCACCACCCCGGAAGAGGGGCTGGAGATTGCCCGCATCCTCAAGGTCACGGGCCACGTCGATTTCCTCAACGTGATCCGCGGCCGCATCCACACCGATCCGGCGCTGACCCAGGTGATCCCGCTGCAAGGCATGCCCAGCGCGCCGCATCTGGATTTCGCAGGTGCGGTGCGCGCCGAGACAGGCCTGCCCACCTTTCACGCCGCGCGCATTCCCGACGTCGCCACCGCACGTCATGCGGTCTCGGCCGGGTTGCTCGACATGGTCGGCATGACCCGCGCCCATATCGCCGATCCACAGATCGTGCAGAAGATCGTCGAGGGCCGCGAGCACGACATCCGCCCCTGCGTCGGCGCCACCTATTGCCTCGACCGGATCTACGAGGGCGGCGAGGCGCTGTGCATCCACAACCCGGCCACCGGCCGTGAATTGCAGATCCCGCATGAGATCGCCCCCGCCGCCAGACCCCGCCGGGTGGTGGTGGTCGGCGCTGGCCCGGCCGGGCTCGAGGCCGCGCGGGTGGCGGCCGAGCGCGGCCATCAGGTGACTGTCTTCGAGGCCGCGCCGGACCCCGGCGGCCAGATCCGCCTGACCGCGCAAAGCCCGCGACGGCGCGAGATGATCGGCATCATCGACTGGCGCATGGCGCAATGCGCCGCCCGCGACGTGCGGTTCCAGTTCAACACGCTGGCCGAGGCCGATGACGTCACCGCGCTCGCGCCCGACCTGGTGATCGTGGCCACCGGCGGGCTGCCCAACCTCGCGCTGCTCGAACAGAAAGACGAGCAATTGCTCGCGGTCTCGACCTGGGACATCCTGAGCGGAGACGTCACTCCGGCGGGCGCCGTTCTGGTCTATGACGAGAGCGGCGACCACCCCGGGCTGCAGGCCGCCGAGATGGCGGCCCGCGCCGGCGCGCAGGTCGAGGTGATGACGCCCGACCGCAGCTTTGCCGCGGACATCATGGGGATGAACCTGACGCCCTACATGCGCGCGCTGCAAGAGGCGGGGGCGCGGCTGACGGTGGCCGCACGGCTTCTGAGCCTTGCCCGCGCCGGCAACCGGATCGAGGCCACCATCGGCAGCGATTACACTCCGCGAACCCAGACGGCGCACTACGACCGGGTGGTGATCAACAACGGCACGCGGCCGCTCGACGAGCTCTATTTTGCCCTGCGCGAGGCCTCGGTCAATCGTGGCGAGGTCGACCAGGCGGCGCTGATCGAGGGCCGGCCGCAGACCCTGCGCACCAATCCCGCAGGCCGCTACCAGCTGTTTCGAATCGGCGACGCGGTCGCGCCGCGCAACACCCACGCGGCGATCTATGACGCGCTGCGGCTGATGCGGGTGTCGTGAAACGACGGCGGGGCGGACGTGTCCCTCCGCCCCGCCGTTCAGACTGTGTCCTGCAGGCTCAGCCCAGCACCTTGGCCACCGCCACCCGGGTCTTTTCGGCGACTTCCTCGGCCTCGGCCGGCGTCAGGCAGAACGGCGGCGCAAAGCCCAGGATATCGCCCTGCGGCATGGCCCGGCCGATCACCCCCTGTTCGAGCAGGGCGGCGGCGACGCTCGGACCGATCTTGTCGGCGGGGTCAAAGAACGTGCGGCTGTCGCGGTCCTTGACGAACTCGACCGCGCACATCATGCCCGCGCCGCGCACCTCGCCCACATGGGCATGGTCGCCCACCGCCTCGGCCATCACCTTGTTGAAATAGGCCCCGGTCTCGCCGGCGTTCATGATCAGCCCGAGATCGTCGATCAGCTTGAGATTGGCGACCCCGGCGGCCGCACCGATGGGATGGGCGGAATAGGTCCAGCCGTGGCCGATCGGGCCGTTCTCGTCGGTGCCCTGCTCCAGCACCTTCCACATCCTGTCGGACACGATCGACCCCGACAACGGCGCATAGGCCGAGGTCAGCCCCTTGGCGATGGTGATCAGGTCGGGCTTCAGCCCGTAGTGCTCCGAGCCGAACATGGTGCCGAGACGGCCGAACCCGGTCACCACCTCGTCGGCCACCAGCAGGATGTCATGCTTGTCCAGCACCTCCTGGATCGCGGCCCAATAGCCCTCTGGCGGCGGTACGATGCCCCCCGTACCCAGCACCGGCTCGCCGATGAAGGCGGCGATGGTGTCGGCGCCTTCGCGCGCGATCAGCGCTTCAAGTTCCGAGACGCAATGCGCCACGAACTCCGCCTCGCTCTGACCCAGATCATCGCGGCGGAAATAGTACGGCGCCTCGGTGTGGACCACCTGCGCCAGCGGCAGGTCGAACTTCTTGTGGAACAGCTCCAGCCCGGTCAGCGAGCCGGTCATCAGCCCAGAGCCGTGATAGCCGCGCCAGCGCGATATGATCTTCTTCTTCTCGGGACGGCCGAGGATGTTGTTGTAGTACCAGATCAGCTTGATGTTGGTCTCGTTGGCATCAGAGCCGGACAGGCCGAAATACACCTTCGACATATGGTCCGGCGCCCGGTCGAGGATCATCTTGGCCAGGGTGATCGAAGCCTCTGTGCCATGGCCCACGTAGGAGTGGTAATAGGCCAGCTCATGCGCCTGTTCGGCGATTGCCTCGGCGATCTCCTTGCGGCCGTAGCCGACGTTGACGCAATAGAGCCCGGCAAAGGCATCGAGCAGGCGGTTGCCGTCGCGGTCCTCGATGTGACAGCCGTCGCCGGTGGTCACCACCCGCTGGGCGACATTGCCGCGGGCGAATTCCGCCAGATGGGTGGAGGGGTGAAAGAAGTTCTCCCGGTCCCATTGTTCGAGCATGTCGTTCTTGAGCATCTCTGTCCTTTCCGCGAGCAGCTGCGCCAGCCGCCCGTCAGCATTTCCCTCGGAAAAACGCAGCCCGTCCCGCGGGCCCCGCGCGCGCACCGGACCGCAGCACGGGCGGTCGGACGGCGGCTCGGGCCAGGTGGGCTGCGCCAATACTGGTCGAGCGTTTCACGCCGGATCGGCGATTGCAAGGCGGCTTGGCTCAGCCGATCAGCGCGTCCTTGCGCAGCGGCGATATCAGCCCGGCGCGGCGCAGCGTGGGCACCGGGTACTGCGGATCGGTCAGGAAGCGGTCGAGGGTGAACCCGGGCTCCAGCGCCTGGATCTGGCGCAGGTAGCGGCGCGCGCCCTTGATGTCACCGGCATGGGCGCAGAGCGCCACCAACTGCCGGCGCGGGGTGATGAACCCCGGCGCGGCCAGGCTGGAACGGGCGGCGGCATGACGCGCCTCGTCGAGACGGCCGGCCGAGATGCAGACCAGCGCGTGAAACAGGTCCCAGAGGTGGCTGAGGTCGTCGTCGGGCTCGGCCCGGCGCGCCGCGGTCGAGAGCCTGTAGGCCTCGGCCGGGTTGCCCAGCGCGCTGTGGGCCAGCGCCAGGGTCTGCTGGGCAAAGAGGTTGTACTGGTTGTACTGGATCGCCTGCATCGCAAGGTCGGCCGGGTCCGAAGGGTCAGATTGCAGCCCGATCCGGGTCAGCGCCACCAGCGAGACCGCGAGCGCATTGTCAGGCGCGCTTTCCAGCGCCTGGGCCAGCAGCGCGTCGGTCTCTTCGCGGTCGGCCGGGTCTGCGCCCTGACCGGATTCGTTGAGCTGGGCGATGCGGACAAAGGCCTGCCAGGCCAGGTAGACGCCGTTGCCATCGGCCTCGTAGGCTTGGCGAAAGTATTGCCGTGCCTCCTGCAGCGCGGCCCCGTCGAACTGTGCCATCTTGCGCATCCCGAGGCTGGCATAGCCCGCCGCCGCCGTCTCTGGCCGGTCGAGCGGCACCATGGCCGGCAACCGGTGCAGGATGCGCGACGCGGCCGAATGCGCCAGCCCGGTGATCGTCTCGGCGCTGATCATCTCGGTCACCGGTCCGGCGACGCTGCGGTAGTCCGAGAACATCACCCGCCCGTCGGTGCCGTTCTCGACCCGCAGAAAGGCCACCGCGCGGCCACCGTCCTCGGCCACGTCGCAGCGCACCTCGATATCCGGCATCAGCTCGGCCGGCATCTTCTCGCCCCAGGCGTAGCGCAGCACCGAAAACCGCTCCTCGAGGCTCTTGGCCACCTGGTCGGCGAGGATCTGGCCGGTGATCCGTTCCGCCGCCGGCCCTTCGCCGGCGGGCGCGGTGCGCACCACCAGGCCGATGGTGTCGCGCGGCCGCGCGATCTGCGCCAGCGGCGAGGCGGCCGGGCGCATGTGGCGCACCGCCAGGTCAGCCTTCCACTTGACGAACTCCGGGTCGCGCACGGTCAGCCCCTCGAACATCTCGCGATCCGCGCGCACAAGCCCGCCGGCGGGGTCGAGGTCGGTGCGCACCCGCTTGGGGTCGAGCCAGGCATTCAGCCGGCTGGCCTGAAAGAGCGGGACCGCCTCGTCTGGCAGGGCGGCGCGGATCTGGCTCAGGGTCTGGCGCAGGCTGCCGCTGGCTTGGGTCTGCGACCGGTCGCTCCAGAGCTTGTCCTCGAGCCAGCGGCGGCCGCGACGCATGTCCTGTGCCGAGGCCAGCAGCGCCAGCACCGCGCGCGCCTTGGAGCCACGCGGCGTTACATCGCGCCCGTCGGGCGCAAGCACGGAAAACGTGCCGAAAAATCTTATCTCGTAAATGCCAGCCACCTGCCCGCCCTCAAATACCTGCGGTATTGTTGGCGTTTGTCGCACGGTTCTGCCAGCGAGCCTACGCAATCCGCGCGTGAAAAAATCGTTAAATCAAGTATTTCCGGGCTTCCGAGGCCGCCCAGGCGTAATCCCTGCGTCAGACAGCCGGCGGAAGTGCCGCGTATTCAGGCGCGCATCCGGTCATTGCCGGGGTCGTACATCGGCCGCGATGACACTTCTGCCGGCACCCGCCTGCCGGCGACGTCGATCTCGTAGCGCGAGGCTTTCAGCCCCGCCAGACTTTCGCCCGTGCAGGGCACATAGCCCAGGCCGATGGCGCCGCCAAGATGGTGGCCGTAGGCGCCGGAAGAAAGGTAGCCCACGATCTGGCCGTCGCGCAGGATCGGCTCGTTGTGATAGAGCAGCGGCTCGGGGTCGGTCAGGCGGAACTGCAGCAGGCGCCGGTCGAGCCCGGTGTCGCGCTTGCGCAGCACCGCGTCGCGGCCGATGAACGCGGGCTTGTCTGTCTTGACGGCAAAGCCAAGGCCCGCCTCGAGCACGTGATCCTCGCAGGTGATGTCATGGCCGAAGTGGCGGAAGGCCTTTTCGATCCGGGCGCAGTCCATCATGTGCAACCCGCAGAGCTTCAGCCCATGGTCCTGCCCCGCCTCGTGCAGCACCTCGAAGACATGCGCCGCCATGTCGGTGCTGACGTAGATCTCCCAGCCCAGTTCGCCGACATAGGAGACCCGGTGCGCGCGGGCCAGCCCCATGCCGATCTCGATCTCCTGCGCGGTGCCGAAGGGATTGACCGCATTGGAGAAATCATTCGGAGAGACAGCTTGCAGCAGAGCACGCGCCCGCGGCCCCATCACAGCCAGAACGCCCTCGGCTGCGGTCATGTCGGTGATGGTGACGCGGTGGTCGCCGAGGTGACGGCGCAGCCAGGTCTCGTCGGCGAGACGCGTGGCCGCAGGGGTGACGACGAGGTAGGTGGTCTCGGTGAGGCGAGTGACGGTGACGTCGGCCTCGATGCCGCCCCTTGAGTTGAGAAACTGGGTGTAGACGATGCGGCCCCGCGCGACACTCATGTCATTGCTGCAGACGTGGTTCAGGAAAGCTTCGGCGTCCGGGCCTTCGACGCGCAGCTTGCCGAAGGAGGTCATGTCGTACATGCCGACGTTGGTGCGGACGGCCTGCACCTCTTCGGCAACGTTGTCGAAGAAGTTCTGGCGCTTCCAGGAATAGTCGTAGGCGCGCTCCTGCCCGGCTCGGGCGAACCAGTTGGCGCGTTCCCAGCCGGCAAGCTCGCCAAAGACCGCGCCTTGGGCCGCCAGATGCGCATGAAACGGCGAGCGGCGGATGCCGCGGGCGGTGGCTTTCTGGCGGTACGGGTAGTGGTCGGCGTAGAGCAGGCCGAGGGTCTCTTTCGACCGCTCGAAGAGGTAGTGGCGGTTGTTCTGCACCGGGGCCATGCGGGCGATATCGACATCGCCGAGGTCGAAGGGTTTCTCGCCGGTCTGCATCCAGTCCGCCAGCGCCATGCCGGCACCGCCCGCCGACTGGATGCCGATGGAGTTGAAGCCGGCGGCGACCCAGACATTGTCCATCCCGGGGCAGAGCCCAAGGTGATAGGCGTCGTCAGGGGTAAAGCTCTCGGGGCCGTTGAAGAAGGTGTGGATGCCGGCCTCGGCCAGCATCGGCAGGCGGTTGACGGCGGCCTCGAGGATCGGCTCGAAGTGGTCGAAATCTTGCGGAAGCTGGTCGAACTCGAAGCTCTCGGGGATGCCCGCCATGCCCCAGGGTTTCGACACCGGCTCAAAGGCGCCGAGCAGGATCTTGCCGGCATCCTCCTTGTAATAGGCGCATTCGTCCGGCACCCGCAGCACCGGCAGCTGGGTCAGCCCGGCGATCGGCTCTGAGACGATGTAGAAATGTTCGCAGGCCTGCAGCGGCACATTCGTGCCGAGCATCGCGCCGACCTCGCGGCCCCACATGCCGGCGCAGTTGATCACCTGCTCGCAGGCGATATGGCCACTCTCTGCCCCGCTCTGCCAGTCGATGCCGGTGATCCGCGCGCCCTGCCGCGTGACACCGGTGGCCTTGGTCCGCTCGGCAATCACCGCGCCGCGCTGACGCGCGCCCTTGGCCAGTGCCAGTGCGATATTGCCCGGATCGCCCTGACCGTCCTTTGGCAGATAGACGCCGCCGGTCACGCCCGCGAGGTTGAGATGCGCGTAGCGCCGGCCGATCTCCTCCGGTCCGATCTCCTCGATCTCGACGCCGAAGGCGCGGGCCATGGCGGCGGAGCGCTTGAGCTCTTCCATCCGCTCGCCGGTCAGCGCCACGGTGATCGAGCCCACGCGTTTGAAGCCGGTGGCCAGGCCGGTCTCCTCCTCCAGCGCGCCGTAGAGCTCCTGGCTGTATTTCGCCAGCCGGGTCATGTTGGCGGTGGCGCGGAGCTGCGCGATCAGGCCGGCGGCGTGCCATGTGGTGCCCGAGGTCAACTGCTTGCGTTCGAGCAGCACCACATCCCGCCAGCCCAGCCTGGTCAGGTGGTAGGCAACGGAGCAGCCGATGATGCCACCGCCGATAATGACGGCGCGGGCCTGTGAGGGGAGATGCGGCATGGGGTTTGGTCCTTGGCGGGCCGGGTTTCGGGGGCGCTGCCCCCGGACCCCCGGGAATATCTTCGGCCAGAAGTAGGATCAGGTGAGGGTGTGACCCCTGGCCTTCAGGCGGTGGGCGATCTCGGCGATATGGGCGGGACCGACCTCGCAGCAGCCGCCGAGGATGCTGGCGCCGTGGTCGAGCCATCCAAGGGCGTGATCGGCGTAGGGTTCCGGCCCCATGTCGCGCCGCGCCGAGAGCGCGTCGACGGTGGGGTTGGCCTTGAGGAAATCCTTGGTGATCTGGGTGAAGCCGTTGGCATAGGCGCCCGTCGGCAGGTCGGCGGAGGCCATGGCGTCGAGCGCGGCGGGCATCGCCTCTGGTGCGGAACAATTGGCGAGGATCGCGGCAGCCCCGAGGTCTGCGGCGCGGCGCGCGGCCTCGCGGACCGGCTCGCCGGAGCGCAGGCGGCGGCCATCTTCATCATCGACCGTGCAGGCCAGCCAGACGGGTTTGCCGCAAGGGACCGTGGCGGTGAGGATGTCGCTGGCATGGGCCAGAGAGGCCACGGTCTCGCAGATCATCAGGTCGACGCGGGGGGCGTGCAGCGCGGCGATCTCGCGATAGATCGCCTGTGCCGTCTCGGGGTCGGGATGCAGATCGGGGCGGTAGGAGGCACCGATCGGGCCGAGGGCGCCGGCGATGCGGCCGGAGCCATGCGCCGCGCGGGCGGTTTCCGCCTCGGTCAGGGCGCGGTCGTGCAGATCGGCGAACTGGTCCTCGATGCCAGCGTGGATCAGCCGGTCGCGCAGGATGGCATAGGTGTTGGCGGTGGCCAGGGTGGCGCCGGCGGCAAAGAAATCCGCGTGCACCTGCGCCACCAGCCCGGGATGGTCGCGCATGACCTGGGTCGACCAGAGCGCCGTCGGACGGTCGCCAGCGCGCTGCACCAGCTCCTGTCCCATGCCGCCGTCGAGAAGTGTGATCTCGGTCATCTGATCCCCCTGAGTGCGTGTTTGACGATGATCTTGTGCGGGATGAGCACCACGGCAAGATAGAGCCGCCCGGCCCAATGGTTGACCCAGATCGAGGTGGTCAGGCTGGCGCGGCCGCCCGCCGTCTCGGTCAGGATGGTGAAGGTGAGGTGCCTGTCGGGAAGGCCCACTTCGTAAGCCTCCGGCGTTTCCCGCAAAACCGGCAGCGAGAGCATCAGCGCCTTGCCGGCGCCCTCACCTGTGCCCGCGCCCCAGTTGGTGAGCCCGAATCGCGCCACCACCCGGTGGCGCAGGCGCATGGCCGTGCTGACCCAGCCGCGCAGTCGCAAGAAGCCATCCTCATAGGACTGGCGCGCGGTGGCGATGCGTGGCGGGATCGGGCCGGAGGGACTGTCCTGCCAGTCTGGCGGGCCGTCCGGGCGGGCGAAGGTCATGCGCGGATCCTTTCGTTCTTCGGATCCCAAAGCGGGGCGTCGGGCTGGACCTCTGCCTTGCAACGCTGTCCATAGATGTCGACTTCGAGCAGGGTGCCGGGGTCGGTCAGGTCGGCGCGCAGCATGGCCAGCGCGATCGAGCCGTCGACCCGGTAGCCCCAACCGCCCGAGGTGACCTCGCCCACCACCTCGTCGCCGCTCCAGATGGTGGCCATGTAGGGGGCGTCGCTGTCCTTGGCGTCGATCTTTAGGGCGACGCAGCGCTTGGCGGAGCCCTGTTGGCGCTCGGCCTCCAGTGCGGGTTTGCCGGGGAAGTCCTTGGACCAGTCGATGAAGCGGTCGAGGCCGCCTTCCAACAGGGAATAATCGGTGGAGAGATCGCCCTTCCAGGCGCGGTAGCCTTTTTCCAGCCGCAGGGAATTGAGGGCATACATGCCGAAGGGTCTGGCCCCGGCCCCCGTGACCGCGTCCCAGATGGCGGGGGCGTCCTCGGGGGCACAGTGGATTTCCCAGCCGAGTTCACCGGCAAAGGAGACGCGGATCAGGGCGCAGGGTTTGCCCGCCACGGTGCCTTCGAAGCTGACCGAGAGCCAGGGTTTCGACAGGTCGTGGCCTTGCGCGAGGGGCGCGAGGATGTCGCGGGCTTTCGGTCCGGTGACCAGCAGGCATTCGACCTTGTCGGAGTGATCGGTGACGGTGATGCCCTCGGGGGCTTGGCGCGAGAGGTGCTCGGCGTCGTGCCATTGCGCGGTGGCGGCGGTGATCAGGCCGATCTCGTCGGGGCCATGAACCATGGCGGACATCTCGGTGACGATGCGCCCGCGAGTGTCGGGGAAGTAGACGAGGCCGATGCGGCCCTCTTTCGGCAGGCGCGAGGCGGTGAGGCCATCGACGAAGTCCTTCGCGCCGGGGCCTTCGACCTTGAGACGCGTGAAGCCGGAAATGGCGAGGATGCCGCAGTGGTCGCGGACGGCTTCGCATTCTTCCTTGACGCGCGGGGCCCAGGGGCCGTTGCGCTCCCAGCTCTGGGTGGCCGCCTCGGAAATGTCGTCGCCGTCCTTCGCGAACCAGTTGGCGCGTTCCCAGCCGTTGTAGGCGCCGAACTGGGCGCCGGCCTTTTCAAGCCGCGCGTGCAGGGGGGAGAGCCGTTTGCCACGGCCGGCGGGCCAGCTATGGTGCGGGAAGTGCATGGCGTATTCGTGGCCGTAGGTCTCGATCGCCTTGGCATCGGCGTAGTCCTGATCGGCATAACCGGTGAACCGGCGTGGATCGACGGCCCACATGTCCCACTCGGTCTGCCCCTCGGTGACCCATTCCGCCAGCACCTTGCCCGCGCCCCCTGCCTGCGTGATGCCGAAGGTGAAGACGCAGGCCTCATAGGCATCGGGCACCCCCGGCATCGGCCCGATCAGTGGCAGGCCATCAGGGGCATAGGGGATCGGCCCGTTGATCACCCGACCGACGCCGGAGGCGCCGAGGATCGGCACCCGCGCCATGGCATCCTCGATGTACCACTCCAGCCGTTCGAGATCATCGGGGTAGAGCTGGAACGAGAAATCGTCGGGCATCGGATCGTCGGGCGTGACCCAATGCGCCTTGCAGTTGCGCTCGTAGGGGCCGAGGTTGAGACCGAACTTCTCCTGCCGCAGATAGTAGGAGCTGTCGACGTCGCGCAGGAGCGGCAGCTTGCCGTGCTGTTTCGACCACGCTTCCAGCGCGGCCACCGGCTCGGTCAGGAAATACTGGTGGGACATCACCGTCATCGGAACGGTGCGGCCGCCGTAAGGCTTGAACCACTCGCCCACCCTTTGCGCATAGTAGCCGGCGGCGTTGACCACCTTTTCGCAGGTGATGTCGCCCTTGTCGGTGTGCACGATCCATTGGCCGTTCTTGCGGGTCACGCCGGTGGCCGGGCAGAACCGCTCGATCCGCGCACCGGCGTGGCGCGCGCCGCGCGCCAGCGCCTGGGTCAGCTGTGCCGGGTCGATATCGCCATCGTCGGGATCATAAAGCGCGCCGGCCAGGTCATGGGTTTCGAGAAACGGATAGCGGTCCTTGAGGTCGGCAACCTGCATCATTTCCAGCGAGAGGCCCTGATAGTTGCCCATGCTGCGGGCGCGCTCGAATTCCATCACCCGCTCCCTGCTGTGCCCCAGCCGGATCGAGCCGGTGACATGGTAGTTCATCGGGTAATCCACCTCCTCCGACAGGCGGCGGTAGAGCTCCAGCGAATAGCGCTGCATGTTCATCACCGCCCAACTGGTCGAGAACGACGGACAATTGCCAGCGGCATGCCAGGTGCTGCCGGCGGTCAGTTCGTTTTTCTCCAGCAGCACCACGTCCCATCCCGCGCGCGCGATGTGATAGGCGCAAGAGGCGCCGACCGCGCCGCCGCCGATGATGACCACGCGGGCTTGGGTGGGGAAATCGCTCATGGGGTCACCTCCTTGCGGCTGGCTGGCAGGACCGGCCGGCGACCGGGTTGCAGATCGTTCGGCGAAGTTGCGGGCGCGGCCATCAATAGACCGGCGGCGCGATGACCCAGATCGCCACGGCGGGGTCATCATAGGGGTTGGCCCAGCGGAACGGCTCGCCGCGGATGCGAAAGCTGTCGCCGGGATCGAGGGTGAAGCGGCGCGCGCCGATCTCGAGATCGAGCCGGCCGGTGACGAGGTAGCCCACCTCCTGGGTCGGGCGGGTCACGGGCTCGGCGATCTCGCTGCCGGGCAGAAAGGTCGAATGCAGCATCTCGAAATCATCGGTGAGATCGGGCGAGAGCAGCTCCTCCACCAGCCCCGCCGCGCCGGAGCCCAGCCGGCGGCGGGCATCGCGGCGCACCACAAGCCCGGCCTCCTCGGACGGGATCGGCGCATGGCCGAAGAGCATCGAGACCGGCGCGCCGAGCGCCGCGCCGATCTGGCGCAGATCGGTGATCGAGGGCTCGGAGAGATCGCGCTCGACCTGGCTGAGCCAGCCGACCGACCGGTCGAGCCGCAGTGCGAGATCGGTCAGGGTCAACCCCCGCGCCCGGCGCAGGGCGCGCAGATCGGCGCCAAGGCTCTGGCTCTTCGTGCTTTGCTGGTCCATCGGCGATCCCGTGCATCCAGACCCGATGAAATTTCGGGCCTGTTTTTCACGGTGACCTGAGTCGTGAAATTTCGCAAGAAATTTTCACGCCGCGGCGCGGCGGTCAGAGCCGACCGAAGACCTGTGCCAGCAGCGCAGCCAAGCCCTCGGCATCGGCTTGCGTGAAGGCCGCCGGCCGGTCACTGTCGATGTCGAGCACACCGATCAGCGTGCCGTCGCCGCGACAGACCGGCAGGACGATCTCCGAGCGGGTGGAAGTGGCACAGGCGATATGGCCGGGAAAGGCCTCGACGTCCTCGACCAGCTGTACCTCGCCGGTGCGTGCCGCCGCGCCACAGACGCCGCGGGAAAACGGAATGCTCAGGCAGCCATGGCCGCCCTGGTAAGGCCCGATCTTGAGCATCTCCGGCGCCGTGACCCGATAGAACCCGGTCCAGTCGAAGCGGTCATCGGCATGGTGCAACTCGCAGGCCATGGTGGCCATCAGCGCAACGTCGTCGCGCTCGCCCTCGGTCAGCGCCGCCAGCACCTTGGAAATTTCCGGGTAATCGATATCCGCCATGTGGGCCCCGCTCGCGTTGGCAAGAGCCGGGGTCCGGCCCTTCGCTGGTTTCTGAAATACCTTGGGGGGAGGCCGCAGGCCGGGGGACAAAGCCCCCCGCCCCGTCGCCGCGCGCCGGCGCGGCGACGGGGCGCGCCTCAGACTTCTTTCTTCAGCGCCTCGACCAGGTCGGTCTTTTCCCAGCTGAAGCCGCCATCCGCTTCCGGTTCGCGACCGAAGTGGCCATAGGCGGCGGTGCGGGCATAGATCGGCTTGGCGAGGTCCAGGTGCTCGCGAATGCCGCGCGGGGTCAGGTCCATGACCTTCGGAATCGCCCGCTCGATGGCCTCGATATCCGCCTTCTCGGTGCCGAAGGTGTCAACGTAGATTGACAGCGGCTTGGCCACGCCGATGGCGTAAGACAGCTGCACCTGGCACTTGTCGGCGAGGCCGGCGGCCACGACGTTCTTGGCGACGTAGCGCGCCGCATAGGCCGCCGAGCGGTCGACCTTGGTCGGGTCCTTGCCGGAAAACGCGCCACCGCCGTGCGGGGCTGCGCCACCGTAGGTGTCGACGATGATCTTGCGGCCGGTCAGGCCGGCGTCACCATCCGGGCCCCCGATCACGAAGGTCCCGGTCGGGTTGACCCACCATTCGGTCTCCTCGGTGATCCAGTCGGCGGGCAGAACCTCGCGGATATAAGGCTCGACGATGGCGCGGATGTCGGCGGATTTCTGGTACTCGCTCTCGTGCTGGGTCGAGAGCACGATCGAGGTCACGCCCACCGGCTTGCCATCCTCGTAGCGCACGGAGATCTGCGATTTCGCATCCGGGCGCAGGGTCGGCTCGTCGCCGGATTTGCGCGCCTCGGTCAACCGGCGCAGGATGGCATGGGCATACTGGATCGGTGCCGGCATCAGCTCGGGCGTCTCATCGGTGGCGTAGCCGAACATGATGCCCTGGTCGCCGGCCCCGTCCTTGTCGACGCCCTGTGCGATATGCGCCGACTGCTCGTGCAGGAAGTTCAGCACGTGGCAGGTGTTCCAGTGGAACTTCTCCTGCTCGTAACCGATGTCGCGGATGCAGTCGCGGGCGATCTGGCCGATCCGGCCCATGTAGTTCTTGAGCAACTCCTGGTCGGTCAGCCCGACCTCGCCGCCGATGACCACAAGGCCCGAGGTGGCAAAGGTTTCGCAGGCGACGCGGGCCATCGCATCCTCGGCCAGAAGTGCGTCGAGCACGGCGTCGGAGATCCGGTCACAGACCTTGTCGGGGTGGCCTTCCGAGACGGACTCGGAGGTAAAGATGTAGTTCTGACGGGACATTGGGAATTGCTCCATTGATTGCCGGCGTCACGCCAGGAAGCCGTTGTGACGCCCGAATGAAGAGATGCGCTATGCCGGACGCGGTTGAGCGTCAAGCCGGAAAGCGGCGGCGGACGGCGATTGCGCCCGCACAGAGAGCAATCAGCAACACCGTCAGCGGCCAATCGCCTGTCCGCGCATAGATCGTGGGCGGCAGCGCCGGGGGCAGCCGCGCATCGAGATAGCCGGCCTGGTTCAGCGGCAGCGCCTCGGTGATGCGCCCCTTGGCGTCGATCACCGCCGAAACCCCGGTGTTGGCTGCGCGCACCATCGGCAGCCCGCTCTCGATGGCGCGCATCCGGGCTTGCGCCAGGTGCTGGTAGGGCCCGGTATTGGCCCCGAACCAGGCGTCATTGGTAAGCTGGATCAGCACATCCGGCCGCGGGCTGTGACGGGCGTATTGCGGAAACACGGCCTCGTAGCAGATCAAAGGCAGCGCCTGCGCAAACCCCAGATCGAGCAGCAGCGGACCGGGCCCGGCGGCATAGCCGCTGTCGACCCGCGCCGCCAGACCGGTGATGCCGAGCCGCTGCCAGACGCCCGGAAAGGGCATGTATTCGCCAAAGGGCACAAGGTGGTGCTTGTCATAGACCTGCCCGGCCCGCCCTGCCCCGTCCACCAGCACGGCGGAATTGTAATAGGCCAGGCCCTCGGCGCGCTGGATGCCCAGCAGCAGCGGCACGCCGCCGGCCGCCTCGGAGATGTAATCGAGCGTCGGGCCGGCTTCCTCGAGCAGCACCGGCACCGCGCTTTCGGGCCAGAGGATCAGGTCGGGCCGCGGCCCCTCGGCCGAGAACCCCACCATGCGGTTGAAGAACACCGGGATCCTCTCCGGGTCCCACTTCTGGTCCTGCGGCGCATTGGGCTGGACCAGCCGCAGCACCGGCGCGTCCCCTGCCGTCTGGGGAAGATCGCGGGCTTCGAGGGTGACCGCGGCGTACCACAGCAGCGTGCCGAGCCCGACGGTGAGGCCGAAAACCCGGCCGGCCTTGAGCAGCGGCAGGGAAACCTGCAGACGTTGCCAGAGCCAGACCGGCAACGCCGCCATGGCGAAGGTCAGACCGGTCAGACCGTAAGGCCCGACCACGGCGGCAAGCTGGGCGAACACGGTGTCGGTCCAGATGTAGCCCGGCAGCGCCCAGGGAAAGCCGGTCAGAACGTAGCCGCGCGCCAGCTCGACAGCGGTGAGCGCGCCCGCCAGCCGCAGCACCCCGCCGCCCATGCGCGCCGCGCCCCAGAAGGCCAGCGCCCAGAACAGCGCCAGCCCGCCCGCCAGACCGATCAGCCCGAAGGGCGCCATCCAGCCGTAGATCTCTGGCTCGATCAGGAAGGGCTCGACGATCCAGTTCAGCCCGGCAGCGAAATACCCCGTCCCCGCGGCCCAGCCGAGGAGCGCCGCGCGGCGGGGCGCTGCGGCGAGACCAGAGAGCGCGAAGAGGCCGGCCAGCGCCGAAAAGGCCAGCGCAGCCCAGCCCAGCGGCGCAAGGCCTGTGGCGATGAGCGCGCCGAGCCCCGCGGCGCAGAGCCGCAGGCGCCAGGGATACCGGCGCAGGCCTCGGGCCAGGGCCAGAGCGGGGGCAACGGCCATCGCTCAGGTGGCGTCAGCGACGGCGTGCTGCTCGGGGCCGGTCCGTGGCAGCGCCTGCAACCGCACCCGCAGCCGCTTGATGCGGCGCGGATCGGCATCGACCACCTCGAACTCCGGTCCGTCGGGATGCGGCACCATCTCGCCGCGCGCCGGCACGTGGCCGGCCAGCACGAAGACCAGCCCGCCAAGGGTGTCGATCTCCTCGGCGTCAACCGCATCGGTGGCGGTGAGATCCATGCCGATCTCGGCCTGGAACTCGTCGAGCGGGGTCTTCGCCAGCGCCAGGTAGGTGCCGGATTTCTCCACCGTCCAGTTCTTGTCCTCGTCGAGATCGTGTTCATCCTCGATCTCGCCGATCACCTGTTCGATCAGGTCCTCGATGGTCACCAGACCGTCGACGCCGCCGTATTCGTCGATCACCAGCGCCATGTGGCGGCGTTCGGCCTGCATCTTGGTCAGCAGCACGCCGATCGGCATCGACGGCGGCACATAGAGCAAGGGCCGCAGCATCGCCTTGAGCGAGAACCGGCCGCCCTTGCCGTTGAAACCGTGCTTGAGGGCGAAATCCTTGAGGTGAACCATGCCGACCGGGGTGTCGAGCGTGCCGTTGAACACCGGCAGCCGCGACAGGCCGCTGTCGCGGAACACGTCGACCAGGTCATCGCGGGTGATGGTCACCGGCACGGCGACGATATCGGCCTTGGGGATCGCCACGTCCTCGACCGCGAGACGGCGGAGGTTGATCATGCCGTGGGTCTGGGGCATCGGCAGCGCGTGACCATTGCCGGTCTCGGTCTCGTCTTCGCCGTCAGAGGGCCGCAGCGCCGAGAATACCCGGCTGAAGAGGCCGGGGCGCGGGCTGCTGTCGGTCTCGGTGTCGGAATGCGCGCTTTGCGCCGCGTTAGAGCTTGGGTCTGTGTCGTCCATCATTCTGTCCGTTGCGGGCCGGGCCGGCCCTGATCGCTCCCATATGGGTCTGGAATGCCCAGTTTGCCAAGTATGGCACGCTCACATGCCTCCATCAAAGTGGCATCCTTGTCGCGGATATGGTCAAAACCCAGCAGATGTAAGACCCCATGCACCAGCAGATGGCTGACATGAGCGGCAAATGGCTTGCCCTGCTCGGCGGCTTCGCGGGTGCAGGTCTCCCAGGCGATGGCGATGTCACCGAGGTGATGGGGGTCCTCCTCGCCGCCTTGCGGCGGCTCCTCGGGGTCTGCGCCGGCCTCTTCCGGAGCGAGATCCTCCTCCGGCCAGCTCAGCACGTTGGTGGGTTGCGGCTTGCCGCGGAAATCGGCGTTGAGCACGGCGATGCGGGCATCGTCGCAGGCCAGCACGGCGATCTCGTAGCCCGCGGGGTCGTGGTTCAGGTGGGCAAGCGTCGCGCGCGCCGCGGCCTCGGCCAACGCATCAAGGCCGGCCTCTTGCCAGCGGTCGTCTTCAAGGATGGTTTCGGTGAGCATGTGGCCTGTCGCCGGGGCACTGCCCCGGACCCCGGAGTTTTTCTGGCAAGATGAAAGAGGAGCGGATCAGGGTTTCTCGGCGTCCTTGTCATAGGCCTCGATGATGGCGGCGACCAACGGGTGACGGACGACATCCTTGGCGGTGAAGTAGTTGAAGGAAATCTTGGGGATCATCTTGAGCAGCCGTTCGGCATCGGCCAGCCCCGACTGCACCCCGCGCGGCAGGTCGATCTGGGTGCGGTCGCCGGTGATCACCATGCGCGAGCCCTCGCCCAGACGGGTCAGGAACATCTTCATCTGCATCGAGGTGGCATTCTGCGCCTCGTCGAGCACCACGAAGGCGTTCGACAGGGTGCGGCCGCGCATGAAGGCCAGCGGCGCGATCTCGATCTTCTTTTCCTCGAGCAGCTTGGCCAGCTGCTTGGCCGGCAGGAAATCGTTGAGCGCGTCGTAGAGCGGCTGCATGTAGGGATCGACCTTGTCCTTCATGTCGCCGGGAAGGTAGCCCAGCTTCTCGCCGGCCTCGACCGCCGGGCGCGACAGGATGATCCTGTCGACATGGCCGTTGATGAACATGTTCACCCCGACGGCAACGGCGATATAGGTCTTGCCGGTGCCGGCCGGGCCGATGCCGAAGGCCAGCTCCTTCTCGAACAGGCTGCGGACATAGGCCTTCTGGGCGTCGGTGCGCGGCTCGACCAGTTTCTTGCGGGTCTTGATCTCGACCGCGCCCTTGGGAAACATGTCGAGCTGGTCACCGCCCTGCGGCCCGCCGGCCTCGGGGTTGTTGCCCATCCGCAGCTCGCGGTCGATATCCGCAATCTCGACCGGGCGACCGGCCTCGAGCCGCTCGTAGAGCGCGGTGAGCAGGGCCGCGGCGCCGGCGCGGGCCTCGGTCTCGCCGATCAGGGCGAGGTGGTTGCCGCGGCGCAGGATCTGCACCGAGAGCCGCTGCTCGATGGCGGCGAGGTTGGCGTCGAATTCGCCGCAGAGGTCGATCAGCAAGCGGTTGTCGGGAAACTCAAGCACCGTCTCCTGAAGGGTGTCAGGGGTGATCGGGTCGTCGAGATGCGGTGCGCTCAATGGGGTCTCCGTCGGATATCTGCCTCGAGCGTGGCCGAGTGCGCCGGGCTTGGCAAGGGGGCGGATGGAAATGTCATTGCCGGGTCACGAAAAACAGCCGCGGAGAAGCGCCGCGGCTGTATCGATGGTCACTGGCTGGCACCCCGATCAGTTGGGATCGGGGATCGGCGAGCCGCCCTTGAAATCGCCGGCGGTATAGGTCGGCGGGGCGACGCCGGAGCAGACCGGCTTGCCGTAGCGGTCGAGCCGGTTGACCTGGTAGCCCTCGACACCGTCGTCGGAGATCCAGTGGTCGCAGCCGTCCGGGTCGACATAGACGCCCCATTTCAGCGATTTCAGCGAATGCGCGTTGATGCCGCGGTCGATCGACTTGTCGGCCGGATAGCCGCGCAGCCCTTCGTCGCAGGCCGAGACCAGGAAGCCCAGCGAGAGGGCGGCACAGAGTTTGACGATTTTCATGTCGCTTGTCCCCTTACTGGAAGCACAGGATTTCGACGCGGCGGTTGCGCGCCATGCCTTCGGTCGAGCTGTTCGGTGCCACCGGCGCGGTTTCGCCCATGCCGCGGACGTCGGCGATGCGGGCGCCGACCGATTCCGCCACCTTGGCCACCGCGATGGCGCGGTTGTAGCTGAGCCGCTGGTTGTATTCATGGCTGGCGCGGCTGTCGGTATGGCCGACGATGGTATAGGCAAAGGCGGTCGAGCCGCGGAAGAAGGCCTGCAGCCGGGCGCGGCCCTGAGCGTAGATGCGGTAGCTGTCGGTGGCAAAGAACTGGTCGGTGTTGACCATGCCGCAGGGGGTGACGTCGTGGCAGATCGGCGTGCCCTTGCGGGTCAGCCGGTTGGAGGCATAGCCCTCGGCGCCGTCATCGGCGGCCCAGACCTCGCAGCCATCCGGCGTGAGCACGATGTTGGGTATGTACTGGCCCTGATCGCGACCGCCCTGCGACGGCGTGTCCCGCCCGAATCCCTGTGCGCTGGCCATGCTGGCCGAGAGCAGGGCGGCGGCGGCCAGGGCGGCGCATCCGCTGGCCGCGACCCGAAAGGCTTTGGTGATTGTGATCCCCACGGCAATGTCCCTTGTGAAAAGCGTTTCCCCCGGAAGCCCCGAGACGAGAGAATCGCCTGGCCCGGAGCTTGAACTCATTTGACATCAACACATTAGCAAACAATTGAAGGCTGTGAAGGAGAAAAACCAGATATTGCGGTAGCTTGCAGGGTGTTCCGCTATATCGTCCGTCTGCACGGCCTCTTGGTTGCAAAATAGTGCAAATATTCTCAGACAGTTACACGATCCCCGTCGCGGACGCCGAAATCCGCGGCGCCGGCGGTAACCAATTGAATTGCCGAGATTGCGCGGACAATCGGCCTGATATGGCGGGTTTGATGCGACAGGCGCAACAAAGTTAAAATTGTCTTTCAGAAACGTTAACGTGGACGTAGTCTTGCGGACAGTCTCGCCGAGATGCGCCGGCTCGCTGAGATGCGCCGATCCGGTCCCCTTGCGAAACGGGATCGCCGGCGCTTGTCTGGGCGTATGCTTGGCCGAAGAATTGGCCTTCGACTTAGGTTAGGGTAAATGACATGAAAAAAGCAATTGTACTTGCCGCCGTTGTTGCGGCGCTCGCGGCCCCCGCCATTGCGGGCGGCAAGCACCACAAGAAACACCACGCCGAATACGGCCCCACCGGCAACAGGATCGTCGTGAGCTGCTTTCGCGGCCCCTGGAACGAGGTGATCTGGGACCGTCCGAACGCCGTCTTCGTCGACAGCCTGGTGTCGGTCGGCTACGAGTATCCGACCGCCCATGCCATTGCCGAGCGGGTCTGCCGCGACAAGGCGCTGGTCGGCAACCCGGAGGGGCTGAAGGCGACCATGCTCAGCATCTATCGCGACCGCGCGTCGCACCGGAAGCACAATTACTGAGACCTTGCGGTCTTGGGCGTGAATGAGGGCGGGCCTTGGGGCGCGCCCTTTTTCGTGGCGTTAGGTGGGTTGGAAACCCACCCTACGTGGGCGGTGGGTTGGAAACCCGCCCTACGTGGCGGGGTGGCTCTATGGCTGATCTTTGCGCGCGGTGGAGAGGGGGCAATCGGGGGCTCTGCCCCCATCGCCGCAGGCGGCGATTCCCCCGGAGGTTTCTTGGCAAGATGAAGCGGGAAGCGGCGCGGTTTGTGGCCGATCAGACCAGCACGCCGGCAAGGGAGTTGGCGGCGCTGTCGGTAATGCGGACGCGGGCGATCTCGCCGCGGGCGACATCGGCATCGGCGACATGGACCGCATGCAGGTATTCCGACTTGCCGCCCATCTGGCCGGGCAGACGGCCCGCTTTCTCGAACAGCACCGAGACGTCGCGGCCGACCATGGCGTCCTGCAGCTCGCGTTGCTGCTGGCTGACCAGCGCCTGAAGGCGCTGCAGGCGGTCGCTCTTGACGTCTTCGGCGACCTGAGCGCGCTCGGCCGCGGGGGTGCCGGGGCGGGTGGAATACTTGAACGAAAAGGCGGTGCCGTAGCGGGCCTCGCGGATCAGATCGAGCGTCGCCTGGAAATCCGCTTCGGTCTCTTCCGGGAAGCCGACGATGAAATCGCCAGACAGGTGCAGATCGGGGCGCACCTCGCGCAGCCGCTCGATCAGCTTCAGGTAGCTCTCGGCGGTATGGGCGCGGTTCATCCGCTTGAGGATCCTGTCGGAACCGGCCTGCACCGGCAGATGCAGGTAGGGCATCAGCTTGTCGCACTCGCCATGCGCCGCAATCAGGTCGTCGCCCATGTCGTTGGGATGCGAGGTGGTGTAGCGGATGCGCGCCAGCCCGTCGATCTCGGCCAGCGCCCGCACCAGCTGTGCCAGCGACCAGTCGCCGCCCGCGCCGGCACCATGGTAGGCGTTGACGTTCTGGCCCAGCAGGGTGATCTCGCGCACCCCGCGCGCGACAAGGTCGCGCGCCTCGGCGAGCACCTGCGCGACCGGGCGCGAGACCTCGGCGCCACGGGTGTAGGGCACGACGCAGAAGGCGCAGAACTTGTCGCAGCCCTCCTGCACGGTGAGAAAGGCGGTCGGGCCGCGCGCTGCCTTGGGGCGGGATTTGAGCCGCTCGAACTTGTCCTCCTCGGGGAAATCGGTGTCGAGCGCCGTGACGCCCTGCCGGGTCTTCGCCTCCATCTCGGGCAGGCGGTGATAGCTTTGCGGCCCCACCACCAGATCGACCAGCGGCTGGCGGCGCATGATCTCGGCGCCCTCGGCCTGGGCGACACAGCCGGCGACGCCGATCTTGAGGTCGGGCTTTTCCGCCTTCAGCCCCTTGTAGCGGCCAAGCTCGGAATAGACCTTCTCGGCGGCCTTCTCGCGGATGTGGCAGGTGTTGAGCAGGATCATGTCGGCGTCATCGGGGGACTGCGTCTCGACATAGCCCTGCCCGCCCAGCGCCTCGGCCATGCGTTCGCTGTCATAGACGTTCATCTGACAGCCGTAGGTCTTGATGAACAGCTTCTTCGGGGCGGGCTTCAGGTCGGACATTTCTGGGATTCCTCGGACGCGCGTCTGAGCCGGGTGCCTACAGCAAAAGACCCCTCTCTTGCAATGCACACAAAATTCACCGAGTCTGCGGCAAAACGAGGCCTTGATGCAGTATTCGTCGCTTTCCGATTTCCTCGACCGGGGCAAGCCGGCGCTGGCCCGCGGGCCGGTGGCGCTGATCCTCTGCGAGGACGAGGCCGAGGTCGCCTCGACCCTGCGCCACCACCAGTATCAGGGGTTCCGTGCGGTGGTGGCCTTCATGCCACCGCGGATCGTCCTGCCCGAGGACTTGGTCGAGAGCATCCACCGGGTCGACCACAGCCACGTCCGCGACGGCGGCATCGCGGCCATCGTCAACGCCGTGATCCCGCACGCGGGCGATAGCTGGCTCTATTACTGCTACAATGCCGAGTACCTGTTCTATCCGTTCTGCGAGACCCGGACCATCGGCGAGATGCTGGCCTTTCACGCCGAGGAGCGGCGCGACGCGATGCTGAGCTACGTGGTCGATCTCTATGCCGGCGACCTGAAACGACATCGCAACGCGGTCTCGCTGGAGAATGCGCATCTCGACCGAACCGGCTATTACGCCCAGGCCCGGCCCGATCCGGAGAACCACGGCCATCCCAAGGAGCGGCAGCTGGATTTCCACGGCGGGCTGCGCTGGCGCTACGAGGAACATGTGCCGGCGGCCCGGCGCAAGATCGATCGGATCTCGATCTTTCGGGCCAGTCCCAAGCTGGTGATGCGGCCCGATCACACCTTCTCCGACGAGGAATACAACACCTACGCCTGCCCTTGGCATCACAACCTGACGGCGGCGGTGGCCTCGTTCCGCACCGCCAAGGCGCTGAAGCTCAATCCCGGTTCGACCTATGACATCGCCGGCTTCACCTGGCACAATTCGGTGCCCTTCGAATGGCACTCGCGGCAATTGCTGGATCTGGGGCTGATGGAGCCCGGGCAGTGGTTCTGACGCCCTAGCTCGCGGTGCAGAGCCGCTCGGCCTGCATCTGGCTGGACAGGTCGCCGCCGCCCTTGAGGCTGCAGAGCGCCCTGACCGCATGGTCCCCGGCCCGGCCGGTCACGGTGCAGCGCAGGCGCTCGGCGCGGGTGAGCTGCTGCAGGCCACGCATGGCCTTGCGCCCGGCGTCACTGCCGGGTGCGCCACAGGTGAGACCGTCGAGCACCACCGGCACGTCTTCGAGCAGAAAGGCATTGCCGGCCAGCACATCCTCGACCGCGCCGCTCAGCACCCTTGGGGCGGCCGAGCCGGTGTTGCGATTGACCGTGACGCGATCGGCGAACATCGCCACCGGTGGCGCGTCGGGCGCGCCCTCCCCCATCGCATCAAGCGCGTCCGCGGCGGCCCTGGCCTCGACCTGGGCGCGCTCCTCGGCGAGGAAAGCCTGCACCGTGGCAAGCCCCTCGTCCCAGAGCGCCCGCACCTCTGGCGTCTGCATCAGACCGCGGGTGATCATCAACGACAGCGCAAGGCAAAGCAGCCTGACCGTCCAGCGAAAGCCACGCGAGGCCGGTTTGCGCGCCGGTGCGGGCCGCGCGCGGCGCCGGGTCGGGGCGGTCTCGCCGATCATGGCGGTCTTGAGGGCTTGATCAGGTGTCATGGCAAAAAGCTAGCCCAGCTCCTTGGCAGGAACGGGGCGGGAAATTGCCGGAGTTGGGGCGCGCTACAGGTTTTCCGCCTGCGGCATGCCCAGAACGTGAAATCCGCCATCGACGCGGATGATCTCTCCGGTGGTGCAGGCCCCGGCATCGGAGGCGAGATAGACCGCCGTGCCGCCCACCGCCTCGAGCGTGGCATTGGCGCGCAGCGGCGCGTTCTGGTCGGTATGCTTGTAGGTCTTGCGCGCACCGCCGATCGCCGCCCCGGCCAGCGTCTTCATCGGGCCGGGCGAGATCGCGTTGACGCGGATGCCCTCGGGACCGAGGTCATTGGCGAGGTAGCGCACCGAAGCTTCGAGCGCCGCCTTGGCGATGCCCATCACGTTATAGTTCGGCGTCACCCGGTTCGAGCCCATGTAGGTGAGCGTCAGCAGCGTGCCGCCGTTTTCCACCATCAGCGGATGCGCCCGGCGGGCGACCTCGATGAAGGAATAGGCCGAGATGTCCATCGAGGTCTTGAAGTTCTGCCGCGAGGTGTTGAGCACCCGGCCAGTGAGCTCGGTCTTGTCGGAAAAGGCGATGGCATGGACCAGGAAATCGATCGTCGGCCAGCGCGCGCCGAGCTTGTCGAAGGCTGCGTCCAGCGAGGCATCGTCGGTCACGTCGACATCGACGAGGAAATCCGAACCCACCGAGGCCGCCAGAGGCTCGACCCGCTTGCCGAAGGCCTCGCCCTGATAGGTAAAGGCCAGTTCGGCACCGGCCTCGGCCATCGCCTTGGCAATCCCCCAGGCGATAGAGCGTTCGTTGGCGACGCCCATGACCAGCCCGCGTTTGCCCTTCAAGGAATGAGACATGATCAGATCACCCGTTGTACTTGCTCAGGATCATCGATCCGTTGGTGCCGCCGAAGCCGAAGCTGTTGGTCATCACGCTGTCGAGACCGGCGTTCTCGACCAGAGAGGTGGCGATCTCCTCGGGCTTTAGCGCCGGATCGAGGTTGTCCACGTTGATCGACGGGGCGATGAAATCATGCTCGAGCATCAGCAGGCAATAGATCGCCTCCTGCGCGCCGGTGGCGCCCTGGCTGTGGCCGGTCATCGACTTGGTGGAACTCACCGGCGGGGTAGAGCCCTCGCCAAAGACCCGGCGCACCGCCTCGATCTCGCCGACGTCGCCCACCGGGGTCGAGGTGCCATGGGCGTTGATGTAGCCGACCTTGCGCCCCTCCGGCAGGGTCGAGAGCGCCACGCGCATCGCCCGTTCGCCGCCTTCACCCGAGGGCGCCACCATGTCGGCACCGTCAGAGGTGGCGCCATAGCCGGTGACCTCGGCATAGATCTTGGCGCCGCGCGCCTTGGCCCGTTCCAGCTCTTCCAGCACCACCATGCCGCCGCCGCCGCCGATGACGAACCCGTCGCGGTCCGCATCAAAGGCGCGGGAGGCCTTCTCGGGCGTGTCGTTGAACTTCGAGCTCATCGCACCCATCGCGTCGAACAGGCACGACAGCGTCCAGTCGAGCTCTTCGCCGCCGCCGGCGAACATCACGTCCTGCTTGCCCATCATGATCTGCTCGGCGGCATTGCCGATGCAATGCAGCGAGGTCGAGCAGGCCGAGGTGATCGAGTAGTTGATGCCCTTGATCTTGTAGGCGGTCGAAAGGTTGGCCGAGACGGTCGAACACATGGTCTTGGGCACCGCGAAGGGCCCGATCCGCTTGGTCGCGCCGCTTTTCAGCACCGTCTGATGCGCCGCCAGCATGGCAGAGGTCGAGGGCCCGCCGGAGCCTGCCACCAGACCGGTGCGCGGGTTGACGACATCGTCCTCCTCAAGCCCCGCGTCGGCGATTGCCTGGCCCATGGCGATATGAGCATAGGCCGCGCCCGGCCCCATGAAGCGCAGGGTCCGCTTGTCGACGTGATCGGCGACGTTCAGCTTGATGTCGCCGGCGATCTGGCTGCGGAAGCCATGCTCTTTCATCTCTTCATTGGCGGTGATGCCGGACTTGCCGGCCTTGAGCGAGGCGAGGACCTCTTCGACATTGTTGCCGATGGAGGAAACGATCCCCAACCCGGTGACGACGACACGGCGCATGAACGCACTCCCTTTGGCTTGTTGGCGCCCTGTGTAGGACAGGCGGGGGGGATGGGGCAAGCGGATTGGGCTTGTTGAGGTGGTGCGTTACGGGGCCGGTGGACAGGGCAGACCCTCCCTTTGTGTCACGCTGGCGATGAACAACCCAGCGCGTTAAACGAGGCCGCATGCCTCCGCGCATCGTCATGCCGGAGGCATGCCTTTGGCATGACGCCGCCCCCAGGCGCGGCGATTTGGCTGCCACCTGTGTGACTGTCGGATGGCGTACGGGCTTTGCGGCATAAACTGCCACACACCACTGCCGCACCGCGGCCCGTCGCTGCGCGGCTCCCGTCGTCGCCCCCTTCCAAACGCAACGCGGCGCCGGAACCCCGGCGCCGCGTCGTTAGTCCCGCAATCAGCCTCAGCCGATGGTCGCGCCATCCTCGCGCCACACGGCCACCACGGAGGACCGCGGCGCACCCTCGCCATCGGGCCATGCGCCACCCGGGTGCTGCACGCCGACAAAGGCCACCGTCTTGTCGAGCGAGAAGCACAGGCCGGTCACCTCGGCCCCGTTCGGCACCGTCATGAAGCGCGCGATCTCGCCGGTCTCGGGGTTGCCCACCAGCATCTGGTTGTTGCCCATGCCCTCGAAATCGCCCTCGTTGTCGTCATCGCCGTCGGTCTGGATCCAGAGCATCCCGTCCGAGGAGAAGACCATGCCGTCGGGCGAGTTGAACATGTTGCCCTCGGTCACATTCTCGGAGCCGGCATAGGCGTTGTCATAGACCGCCGGGTTGCCGGCCATGACATAGAGGTCCCAAGAGAACCCATCCGCCGCGTGATTGCCGCCCTCGGGGGTCCAGCGCGCGATCTGACCGTAGTTGTTGGTTTCGCGCGGGTTGGGCGCATTGACCGACATGTCGTCGCCACCGGCATTGCTGGCACCTTCGCCCCGGCGCGAGTTGTTGGTCAGCGCCACATAGGCCTCGGCCTTGAGCGGGTTGACCGCGACCCATTCGGGACGGTCCATGGTGGTCGCGCCGGCCGCCGAGGCCGCCATGCGGGTAAAGGCGAGGATCTCCGGCAGGTCCATGCCGGTGGTCTCGGGCGTCAGCGCCAGCCATTGGCCGGTCTGGTCGTCGTTGAACTTCGCCACATAAAGCGTGCCGTCATCGAGCAGATCGCCGCCGTCCTGGCCCTCTTCCCAGGTGCCGTTCGAGACGTATTTGTAGAGGAACTCGCCGCGCTCGTCGTCGCCCATGTAGACCACGACCCGGCCGTCGGAGGCCTGCACCATCGCCGCGTTCTCATGCTTGAAGCGGCCCAGCGCGGTGCGCTTTTTCGGCGTCGAGGTCGGATCGGCCGGGTCGATCTCGGTGACGAAACCGTGGCGGTTCGGCTCGTTCGGCTCCTGGCTCAGGTCGTAGCGCGCGTCAAACTTCTCATAGGCATAGCGACCTTCGCCGCCGATGCCGTAGCGGGCATAGCCCTCGCCCACGGGCTCCGCCCCGGTGGCGCCGAAATAGCCGTTGAAGTTCTCTTCGCAGGTCAGATAGGTGCCCCAGAGCGTGCGGCCGGAGCCGCAGTTGTTCATCGTGCCCTTGACGGTGCGCCCCTCGGGATCGGCATTGGTCTTGACCAGCGCATGACCGGCCAGCGGGCCTTCGAGGGTCATCTCGGTTTCATGGGTGATGCGGCGGTTCAGCGGGCTGTCCTTGACCACTTGGTAGCCGTCCTCGCCACGGGTCACTTCCATCACCGTCACGCCCTGCAGGTTCTTCAGCAGGGTGACCTCATCGGCCGACTGCGGCACGCCCTCCGAGGCGGCGGGCAGGTTGATCTTGGGGTTGACGTATTCCGAGTTCACCGCGATCACCTCGCGGCCATCGACCTCGAAGAGCTCCATGCCGTCGGTGTTCTCGCCAAAGACCTTGTCGGACATCTCGACCGACACGCCGGTCTCGGGCGAATAGGCACCCTCGGCCTCGGACCAGAGCGCATCGCCCCAGCGCACCAGCACCTTGTGGGCATAGCCCTCGGGCACATGGATTTCGTGGTCGGTGGCAATCCCGATCGGGGTGAAGGCAAAGCCCGATGCGCCCTGCGCCCGCGCCGCGGTGGTCGAGGACATCAACCCGCTGCCAAAGACCGCGGCCCCCGAGCCAAAGGCCAGCGCCCCGCCAAGAAAGCCGCGGCGCGAGATCGCGCGGTCGACCACCTTGTCGAAGTCATTGCCCGCGGGGCGCGGATCGCGCTGTTCGTCGAAATCGTCCCAGGAAAGGTCGATGAGCGATTTGTCCACCATGTGAGTGTTCCTTGCTGTGTAATCTGGCTGAGTGACGCGCCGCCATCTGGCAGCACCGGTCCGCCCAGCGCCTAAGCCCGGATCGTAACGCTTTTGCGACCCCCTCATGACATTGCGGTTACGCCGCGATTTGCGCGCCGCTCCCCTGCTTCATCTTGCCAGATAAACCTCCGGGGGGCGGCCGCTGGCCGGGGGGCAGAGCCCCCGAATTCCACCACCTGCCAGACATGCAGACGCCGGCGGTGAGGGCTCCACCGCCGGCGTCGAATGCGCGCCTCAAATCCTGCGGATCAGCTCTCCGACAGCGCGACCTTCATGTCCTTGACCTGATAGATCACCTCGCCATCGGCCTCGACGATGCCGTCGGCCACGCCCATGGTGAGCCGGCGGGTCTGCAGTGCCTTGGTGAAATCCACCTTGTAGGTCAGCATCTTGCGGTCGGGCCGCACCATGCCGGTGAGCTTGACCTCGCCGACGCCCAGCGCATAGCCCCGGCCCTGCCAGCCGCGCCAGCCAAGGTTGAAGCCGGTCAGCTGCCAGAGCCCGTCAAGACCGAGGCAGCCCGGCATGATCGGGTTGCCGGGGAAGTGGCAGTCAAAGAACCACAGGTCCGGGGTGATGTCGAACTCGGCCACGACATGGCCCTTGCCGTGTGCGCCGCCATCGCCCGAGATCTCGGTGATCCGGTCCATCATCAGCATCGGCGGTTCCGGCAGCTGCGCATTGCCGGGGCCGAAAAGCTCGCCCCTTGCGCATTTCAGAAGGTCGTCTTTGTCAAAGCTGCTGGGATAATCGGCCATTCAGGCGCCTTTCTGGAAGGGTCATCAATTCTGCGCTCCGGTCTAGCATTCCCGCGGCAATCCATGCAAGGCCGCAGCCTTTTCAGCCGTTTGCCGGTGAAACAGTGCCCCGGCGCGACAGCTCGTCATTGAAAACCGCCGGCGAAGCCCCCTATATTGAATGCGAGCAAGCAAGCGAGGCACGATCATGACGTCCCCAGCACTGTCCCGCGGAGCCACCTGGCTCTCTGGCGCGGGTCTGCGTCCGACGCGGCAGCGGCTGACCCTGGCGCAGCTTCTGGTGGGCGACGGCAAGAACCGCCATGTCACCGCCGAGAGCCTGTTCACCAAGGTGCAGGAGGCCGGCGAAAGCGTGTCGCTGGCCACCGTCTACAACACCCTGCGCGCCTTCTGCGAGGCCGGGCTGATGCAGGAAGTCACTGTCGACGGCCAGAAAAGCTATTTCGACACCAACACCCATGACCACCCGCATTTCTACTGGGAGGACGACGGCCATCTGACCGACGCCCCGGCCGACCAGCTCAAGATCGTGGCGCTGCCCGATGCGCCGGAAGGCGCCGAGATCGCCAGCGTCGACGTGGTGATCAGGCTGCGCCGCAAGGAGCGCTGATCGCCCGCGCCCGGCAATTCCACAGACCGGCCGCAGTTCCGCCGCAATTCGCGCCAAAGATGTATCTGGGGCGCAACAAATTGCCAGAGGACAAAATGGCGAAACTCACATTCAAGAACACCGCATCCTGGCTTCTCATGGCCGCCATGATCGCACTCTTCATTACCGCGAGCTGGCATCTCTTTGCCGGGGTCGCGCAGCAGCGGGCCGAGGGCCTGATGGCCGGCGGATGCATGATGTTCGGCGCGGTCACCCTGGCGTGGTTGCGGCTCTGGCTGCACAACGCGCTGGAGGCAAACGGCGCCAGAATGCACACCCGCTGGGCCAGCGTGATGGACCCGAGAGCGATCTGAGCGACCACCGAACGCCGGGCGGGGATCACAGGCTGGTACCCGCGGCCGGGATCGAACCGGCACGGCCATAAGGCCTGGAGATTTTAAGTCTCCTGTGTCTACCATTCCACCACGCGGGCCAGCGGGGCCGACCATAAGCCCCCCGGACGCGGTGGAAAACCGCAAAATTCACCTAGAGATCGGTTTCCGCCTCCGCCGGCGGCAGCGCGTCCAGAAAGCGCCGCTCCGGCAGCCAGGGATTGAGCGCCAGCGCCGCCAGCAGATCGGCACGCGCCGCATCGCTCCGGCCCAGCGCCATCAGCGTCAGCCCCCGGCCGGTCAGCGCCCCCACATGCCGCGGGCTGAGCGCGAGCACCCGGTCGAGATCGATCAGCGCGGCCGCGTAGTCGCGCTGGATGAAGCGGATGAAGCCGCGCTGGTTGTAGCCCTCGGCATAATCCGGGCAATAGGCGATCAACCGTTCGAAATCCTGCAGCGCGCCAAGGAAATCCTGCGCCCCGCGCCGCCGCAGTCCGCGGTCGAGGATCTCCTGCGCCCGGGCATCCGGCGCATCGGCCCAGAGGTCCCACATCCGGTTCACCACCCGCTGCGCCGCGGCGGCACTGGGCGCCGCCTGCACCTCGTCGAACAGAACGTCCAGCCGCCCGCCATGGTCCGGTGCCGCCGGGCAGGTCTCGGCCCGGGCCGGGGGTGGCAGCAGCAGTGCCAGCGTGACCAGCCCCGCCGCGACAGGTGTCAACGTGAGGCGGGCGAAAGCGGGGACAAGGGCAAGGCGCGACATGCCTTAATGGTGACACGCCGGTGCCAGCGATCAAGTCACATCGCCGAGACCGCTCTCCTTGATCGCCTGCATCGCCACATAGGTCGATGTGTTCGAGACATGCGGCAGGGTCGAGATTTTCTCGGCCAACACCTTGCGATAGGCCCGCATGTCCGAGGTCCGCACCTTCATCAAGTAGTCGAAATTGCCGGCAATCAGGTGGCATTGCTCGATCTCGGGGATCTTGGCCACCGCCGCCGCAAAGCTTGCCAGCGCCGCCTCGCGGGTGTCCTCGAGCCGCACCTCGACAAAGGCCACGTGATCGAGCCCCAGCCGGATCGGGTCGAGCAGCGCCCGGTAGCCGCGGATCACCCCGGCCTCTTCCAGCCTTCTGAGCCGCGCCTGGGTGGGGGATTTCGACAGCCCGATGCGCTTGGCCAGGTCGGTGATGGAGATCCGGCCATCCTCGGCCAGGACGGTGACGATGGCGCGGTCAAAGCGGTCTAGTTCTATCTGGTCGAGTTGCACTGGAAACACCTGTAATTTCGATCGATATGACCTCTAGATAAGCCAACATCAGGCGAAAGGGCCAGTAAAATCGCGCTACATTGCGCAAACAGGATAACGAGGATTCGCATGACACATACCGATCTGGCAGCGCTGCGCGCCCGCATCGACGCGCTGACCTATGCCGATGAGGCCGCGACCGTGGCAGAGCTGGTCGAGACCGCCGCGCTCTCGCCCGAGGACCGGGCGCGCATCTCGGTCGCCGGCGCCGCGCTGGTGCGCCGCATCCGCGAGGGCTCCGACCCCGGGATGATGGAGGTCTTCCTCGCCGAATACGGCCTCTCGACCGACGAGGGCGTGGCGCTGATGTGCCTCGCCGAGGCGCTGCTGCGGGTGCCCGACCCCGAGACCATCGACGCGCTGATCGAGGACAAGATCGCTCCCTCGGACTGGGGCCGGCACATGGGCCATTCGACCTCGCCGCTGGTCAATGCCTCGACTTGGGCGCTGATGCTGACCGGGCGGGTGCTGCGCGAGGATGCCGAGCCCGGCCCGGTGGGCCACCTGCGCGCCGCCGTCAAACGGCTGGGAGAGCCGGTGATCCGCACCGCGGTCGGCCGCGCGATGAAGGAGATGGGCCGGCAGTTCGTGCTGGGCGAAGACATCCGCGCGGCAATGAAACGCGCCTCGGCGATGGAGCAGAAGGGCTATACCTACAGCTATGACATGCTGGGCGAGGCCGCGCGCACCGATGCCGACGCGATGCGCTATCACGCCGCCTATGGCCGCGCGATCGAGGCGATCAGCGCTGCCTGCCACTCAGACGACGTGCGCCGGAACCCCGGCATCTCGGTCAAGCTCTCGGCGCTGCATCCGCGCTATGAGGAGGCGCAGAAAGATCGCGTCGCCGCAGAGCTCTACCCCCGCCTGCGCGACCTGGCCCTGATGGCGCGCGCCCGCAAGATGGGGCTCAACATCGACGCCGAGGAGGCCGACCGCCTGTCGCTCTCGCTCGACCTGATCGAACGGTTGATGCGCGATCCGGGTCTTGGCGGCTGGGAGGGCCTGGGCGTGGTGGTTCAGGCTTTTGGCCAGCGCTGCGGCGCGGTGCTGGAGTACCTCCATGCGCTGGCGGAAGAGACCGACCGCCGGATCATGGTGCGGCTGGTCAAGGGCGCCTACTGGGACACCGAGATCAAGCTGGCGCAGGTCGAGGGGCTCGCGGGCTTCCCGGTCTTCACTTCGAAACCCGCCACCGACGTGAGCTATATCGCCAACGCCCGGCGGCTTTTGAACATGACCGACCGGATCTATCCGCAGTTTGCCACGCATAACGCACATACGGTGGCCGCGGTGCTCGACATGGCCAAAGACCGCGATGCCTTTGAATTCCAGCGGCTGCACGGCATGGGCGAGGCCATGCACGACATCGTGCTGAAGGCCGAGGGCACGCGCTGCCGGATCTACGCTCCCGTCGGCGCGCACAAGGACCTGCTGGCCTACCTGGTGCGGCGGCTGTTGGAAAACGGCGCCAACTCCTCCTTCGTCAACCAGATTGTCGATGAAGACGTGCCGCCAGAGGTCGTCGCCCGCGATCCCTTTGACGCGCTCGACGAGGCGCAGCCGCACCTGCCGCGCGGCCCGGAGCTGTTCCAGCCCGAGCGGGGGAACGCCCGCGGCTGGGACCTGTCGCACCGCCCGACGCTGGCAGAGATCGACGCGGCCCGCGCGCCTTTCGAGACGCACCAGTGGCAGGCCGCGCCTCTGCTGGCCGGCGCTGCTGCCCCGCAGGCGGCCGTCGCGGTGACCAACCCGGCGCAGCCTGCGGAAACCGTCGGCGCGGTGCGCTTTGCCAGCCCGGCAGATTGCGAGACCGCGCTGGCCGGGGCCCGACCCTGGGACGCCTCCCCAGAGGCGCGCGCCGCGATCCTCGAGAAGGCCGCCGATCTCTACGAGGCCAACTACGGCGAGATCTTCGCACTGGTCGCCCGCGAGGCCGGCAAGACCCTGCTCGACGCCGTCGCCGAACTGCGCGAGGCGGTGGATTTTCTGCGCTACTACGCCGCCAATGCGCCCTCGGACGCACCGGTCGGCACCTTCACCTGCATCAGCCCGTGGAACTTCCCGCTGGCGATTTTCACCGGACAGGTCTCGGCGGCCTTGGCGGCGGGCAATGCGGTGCTGGCGAAACCTGCCGAACAGACGCCGCTGATCGCCTGCCGCGCCGTTGAATTGCTGCACGAGGCCGGCGTGCCGCGCGAGGTGCTGCAATGGTTGCCCGGCGCCGGTGACACCGGCGCAGCGCTCACCTCAGACCCGCGCGTCGATGGCGTCGCCTTCACCGGCTCGACCGAGACCGCGATGAAGATCCGCCGCGCCATGGCCGACACCCTCGCCCCCGGCGCGCCGCTGATCGCCGAAACCGGCGGGCTGAACGCGATGATCGTCGATTCGACCGCCCTGCCGGAACAGGCGGTGCAGGCGATCATCGAGAGCGCCTTCCAATCCGCCGGCCAGCGCTGCTCGGCCCTGCGCTGCCTTTACGTGCAGCGCGACATTGCCGGTCCGTTCATCGAGATGCTGATGGGCGCGATGGAGGCGCTGCGGCCCGGCCGGCCCTGGCAGCTCTCGACCGACCTCGGCCCGGTGATCGACGCCGAGGCACAGGCCGGCATTGCCGACTACATCGCCAAGGCGACCTCCGAGGGCCGCATCATCAAGCAGATCGCGGTGCCGAAAGACGGTTATTTCATCCCCCCCACCCTGCTGCGGGTGAACGGTATCGAGGAAATGCAGCGCGAGATCTTCGGCCCCGTCCTGCACTTTGCCACCTTTGAGGCGGAACAGCTCGATCAGGTGATCGACACCATCAACGCCACCGGCTACGGGCTGACCTTCGGGCTGCACACCCGCATCGACGACCGGGTGCAGCATGTCTCGGAACGCATCCACGCCGGCAACATCTACGTCAACCGCAACCAGATCGGCGCCATCGTCGGCTCGCAACCCTTTGGCGGCGAGGGTCTGTCCGGCACCGGGCCCAAGGCCGGCGGACCGAACTACCTGGCGCGCTATTGCAGCCACCCGGCACCGCAGACCGAGGCCGAGGCCGAGGCCGGCGCCCAGGTCGACCCGCTGGCGTTGCAGGAGGCGCTCAAGGCCCGCGCCCTGCCGGAGGCCGACCCGCCACTGTCGCTGCCCGGGCCGACCGGCGAATCGAACCGGCTGACCGCCCTGCCCCGCCCGCCGCTGCTCTGCCTCGGGCCGGGCGACGCCGCGGCGCAGGCGCAAAAGGCCGCGGTCGAGGCGCTTGGCGGCACCGGCATCCGCGTCGGCGGCGCGCTGGAGCCCGAGGCGCTGACCACGCTTTCCCGCATCTCCGGCGCGCTCTGGTGGGGCGGGGCCGAGACCGGCCGCGCCTATGCCAGGGCGCTGGCCCGGCGCGACGGCCCGATCCTGCCGCTGATCACCGGCCTGCCGGACAAGGGCCACGTGGTGCACGAACGCCATGTCTGCGTCGACACCACGGCCTCTGGCGGCAATGCGGCCCTGCTCTCGGGAATGTCATGAGCCGCGGGTAATGCCTTGACCTTCGGGGGGAAAGTCCCAAGCTTCCCCCCATGTTCCCGATCCGCGATCACAACCCCTCCGGCCGCACGCCCTTCGTCACCTACGGGTTGATGGCGATCAATATCCTCGTCTTCCTGCATTACGTCGACATGGACGACCGGACGCTGTCGTTCTTCTACTGGGACTACGCGCTGATCCCGGCGCGGATCACCGCCGGCGAGGGTTACACCGGGCTGATCAGCTCGATGTTCCTGCATGGCGGCTTCATGCATATCGCCGGCAACATGCTGTTCCTGTTCATCTTTGGCGACAATATCGAGGACGAGATGGGCCACCTGCCCTATCTCGGATTCTATTTGGTCTGCGGGCTGGCGGCCTCGGCGCTGCAATGGGCCAGCGCGCCGCAATCCATGGTGCCGGTGGTCGGCGCCTCTGGCGCGATTGCCGGGGTGATGGGCGGTTACCTGCTGCTGTTTCCCAAGGCCAAGGTCGACATCCTGCTGATCTTCATCGTCTTTTTCAAGGTGATCCCACTGCCGGCCTGGATCATGTTGGGGCTCTGGTTTGGGTTGCAGCTGTTCGGCGGCTTCGGCACGCCGGGCGACTCGGGCGGCGTGGCCTACTGGGCCCATGCCGGCGGCTTCATCGCCGGGATCGTGCTCTGCCTGCCGCTCTGGATGCGCCTGGGCGGGCCGCGCTTCTGGTCGCAGACCCACGGCCATCCGCCGCATCCCGAGGCAAAATATACACTGTCGCGCAGCTCGATCCCACGGGCCGGCAAGCGCCGGCGCTGATCAGGTCACGGCGCGGGTGATCATCACCCCGGCCCAGGCGGCAAAGCCGGTGAGGAAGATGCCCCAGCTCAGATCGGTCAGCACCATCGGCCAGGACCAGCCCTTGAGCGTGGCGAGATTGGTGAACTCGTAGGTGCCATAGGCCAGCGCGCCCAGAAATGCCCCGCCCAGCGCCGCCTGCACCGGGGCGTTCTCGCGCAGCGCCGGCAGGCTGACGAACCACAACACCCCGACCACGTAAAACAGGTAGAACACCAGCGCCGGGACAAACCGGAAGCTGTCGACCAGCAGGTCGCCGATGTGGCGTTCGAAGACCGGCCGAATCAGAAACCGCAGCCCGAGAACATCGAGGCCGAGAAACACCACCGCCGTGGCGACATAGAGGATGAGTATCTGCATGCAGCGAAGATAGGCCGCGCCCGGGCGATGACCAGAGCGCTCAGCCGTTTCGCGCCGCCTCGAGCGCCTGCGGCAGCGCCGCGGCGAGCGCGTCGAGCATCTCGGGCGGGCCGGCGCTGATCCGGATGCAGCGGTCCTCCGGCGCCACGAAGGGCATGCGCACAAAGACCCCGCGCGCCACCAGCGCGCCCAGCACCCGGCGGGCGAAATCACCGTCACCGCCGCAATCAACCGCCACGAAATTCGTGGCCGAGGGTATGGGCACCAGCCCGTTGTCCCGCGCGATCGCCGCAATGCTCTCGCGCGCCGCCACCACCGCGCTCTGCACATGCGCCAGCCAGTCGTGGTCGCGCAGCGCCGCCAGCGCGCCGATCTGCGCCGAACGGTTCATGCCGAAATGATTGCGCACCTTCTCGTAGGCGGCGATTACATCGGACCGGCCAAGCGCATAGCCGACCCGCGCCCCGGCCATGCCATGTGCCTTGGAAAAGGTCCGGAACCGCAGCACCGCCGGGTCGGTCACATCCAGCGCCGGCACCGCGTCCGCCGGCGCAAACTCGACATAGGCCTCGTCGAGCACCAGAACGCAGCCCTCGGGCAACGCGGCGATCATCGCCTCGATCCTCTCGGCCGAAAGCCATGTGCCCATCGGGTTGTCGGGATTGGACAGGTAGACCAGCTTTGCACCCACCTCATGCGCCTTGGCGAGCAGCGCGTCCGGGTCCTCGTGATCGTCGCGATAGGGCACCTTGTGCAGGGTGCCGCCATAGCCCGCGACGTGGAAGTTGAAGGTCGGATAAGCACCGTCCGAGGTCACCACGTGATCGCCGGTTCCCACCATCAGCCGTACGGTGGAATCGAGCAGCCCGTCGATCCCGGCACCGACGACGATATTTTCCGGCGCCACCCCCAGGTCGTCAGCCAGCGCGTGGCGCAGCTCGAAACTGGTGCTGTCGGGGTATTTCCAGATCTCGCCGGCCGAGGCCTGCAACGCCGCCAGCGCTTGAGGAGACGGCCCGAAAACGCTCTCGTTCGCCCCCAGTCGCGCCGCGAAGGGCGCCCCGCGGTCGCGCTCCATCTGCTCGGGCCCGACAAAGGGCACGGTGGCCGGCAAGGCCTGAACGATCGGGGTGAAACGCGGACCTCTCATGCCTCAGACCTATCCCGAGCCTCCTGCCGGATGCAAGCCATCCGCCACTCCGCGCCAACCTCACCCCACCAGATACTCTCCCGCCCGCGGCTCTGCCAACGCCAGCGATCTCCCACCCCGCTCCTCCTTCATCTTGCCCACCAAACTCCCGCCGGAGGCTTCCTCGCCCGCACCACAGCCCGGCGCCGCGCATAAAAGGCGCTACTCACCCAAATCAAACCCTTTGCCCGGCGCGCAGGCACGGGCGACCCCGCACCCCGCTCCCCCTTCATCTTGCCAAATAAACTCCCGCCGGAGGCTCCCCAGCCAGCCAGTACCGCGACACCGGCGGCCCGCCCGCGACCGCGCCGCACCGCACAATCGCGCCACCCCGCCGCCGCCGTGCCATTCCCCGCTTGACCCTCACCGCCCCTTTCCCCACTTTCCGCGCGAAACAAGGAAAGCCGATGAGCAGAGCCACCCCGCGCACCCCCGCCCCGTTTGCGGCCTTCGAATGGATGATCGCCTGGCGCTACCTGCGCGCCAAGCGCGCCGAGGGCGGCGTCAGCACCATGACCTGGATCAGCCTGCTCGGCATCACGCTGGCGGTCTTTGCGCTGATCGCCACGCTGGCGGTGCGCTCGGGCTTTCGCGAGGAATTCGTCGACACCATCGTCGGCACCAATGCCCATGTCACCGTCTACTACCAGCAGGAGGTCAACGAGTTCGGCCAGATCGAGCGCAGCATCGCGGATTTCGCGGCGCTGCAGGCGCGGGTTTCGGCGCTCGCGTTCGTCACCCGGGCCGCGCCGCTGGTCAAGGGCCAGGTGATGGCCACCGCCAATGGCCGCAACTCCGGTGTCGAGGTCTTCGGCATCGCCGCCGATGACCTGGCCACCATCCCGCGCGTTGCCGATCCCGAGGCCAGCCAGGGCACGCTTGCGGGGTTCGGACCGGGGCTGGCCATCGGCTCCGGCGTGGCGCGCGAACTGGGGGTGACGGTGGGCGACCGGATCAGGCTGATCTCGCCCGACGGGGTCAAGACGCCCTTCGGCACCTCGCCGCGGGTGCAGGCCTACGAGGTGGGTTATGTCTTCACCGCCGGGCGCTACGACATCGACCGCACCCGCATCTACATGCCCTTTGCCGAGGCGCAGAGCTATTTCAACCGCGAAGGCGTGGCCGACGAGCTCGAGGTCATGGTCGACGATCCCGACGCGGTCGACCGCCACGCGCTGCCCTTGCTGGAGGCCGCGGGCGAGCGGGCGTTGGTCTGGACCTGGCGGGATGCCAGCGGGGCGTTCCTCAGGGCGCTGGAGATCGAGGACAACGTGATGTTCGTGATCCTCGCCATCCTGGTGCTGATCGCGGCGATGAACATCGTCTCGGGGCTGATCATGCTGGTCAAGAACAAGGGCCGCGACATCGGCATCCTGCGCACCATGGGGCTTTCCGAGGGTTCGGTGCTCAGGGTGTTCTTCATCTGCGGCGCCTTCACCGGGCTGATCGGCACGCTCATGGGCGTGATCCTCGGCAGCCTCTTCGCGATCTACATCGACGAGATCTTCTCGGTGGTGAACTACGTGGCCGGCGGCGGTGTCTGGGATCCGGAGATCCGCGGGCTCTACGCCGTGCCCGCCAAGCTCGAACTTGGCGATGTGCTCTCGGCAGTGGCCCTGTCGCTGGGGCTGTCCTTCGTGGTCACGATCTTTCCTGCCCGCCGCGCGGCGCGGCTCAACCCGGTGGAGGCGCTGCGCTATGAGTGATCCGGTGCTGGCCCTCGAAGGGGTCGAAAAGACCTACAACAAGGGCCGCGAGAACGCGGTCACGGTGCTCCGCGGCGTCGACCTGCGCCTTGCACCGGGCGAGGTGGTGGCCTTGGTGGCGCCCTCCGGGGCAGGCAAGTCGACGCTGCTGCATATCGCCGGGCTGCTGGACACGGCGGATGCCGGCTCGGTGCGGATCGGCGGCCAGGAGATGACCCGGCTCAGCGACCGCAAGCGCACCGCGGCGCGGCGGCGCGACGTGGGCTTCGTCTACCAGTTTCACCACCTGCTGCCGGAATTCAGCGCCGAGGAGAACGTCGTTCTGCCGCAGCTGGCCAACGGCGTGGCGCGCTCCGCCGCGCAGGCGCGCGCGGCAGAGCTGCTGGCCTCGGTCGGCCTGCAGGGCCGCGCCGATCACCGCCCCGGCGCGCTCTCGGGCGGCGAGCAGCAGCGGGTGGCCTTCTGCCGGGCGCTGGCCAACCAGCCGCGGCTCTTGCTGGCAGACGAGCCCACCGGCAACCTCGATCCGGCGACCTCCGACACGGTGTTCGACACGCTGATGGGGCTGGTGCGCGAAACCGGGCTCTCGGCGCTGATCGCCACCCACAATCTCGAGCTGGCGGCGCGGATGGACCGGCAGCTGCGGATGACCGACGGCCACCTCGCCCCGGCCTGACCCCGCGAGACCCCGCCCCGGCCGCCGCGCCGGGGCCTCCCGGCTCCGCCATGCCAAACGTCACATCGGTCGGGACAGCCGAGGGTCAGAGCGCAAAAGGCACGATCTCGTCCTGACGCTCACCGCGGGTTGCGCGCAGGAGGTCCCTGTCTAACCAGTTTTCTGTATAATGGAGGTGCGGACGGCATCCCGTGAGGTCCCTGGGCAAGAGCCCGTGTGCCGGATTGGGAGCCGTCCGCATTCTTGGTCGTCAGCCTGAACGGTTGATTGGGGCTGCGCAAACAGACCCCGTACAGACAGGGACAGGAGGCTATCATGCATCACTTCATCGTCGGAGTCGACGTCTCGAAACAGCGTCTGGATGTCTGCGGACCGGGCGGCGCGCCCCGCCAGATCGCCAACCAGCCGGCGCCCCTCGCGGCCTTCGCGCAGGACCTGGCGCAGCGCCGCGCCTTTGTCGTCTTCGAGGCCACCGGACGCTATTCCTGGCCGCTGCGCGATGCGCTTGAGGCCGCCGGCGTGGCCCATCACAGCGTCAATCCGGCGCGGGCGCGGCACTTTGCACGGGCCTGCGGGATCATCGGCAAGACCGACCGGGTGGACGCGCGGGTCCTGAGGGCGATGGGCGCGGCGCTGGACTTGCCTCCGAGCCTGCCGCCGGGCCCCGGACGGCGGCAG